>NZ_KV835978.1:0-14151 GCF_001838175.1 Corynebacterium sp. HMSC034A01
AACACTGCAACGCATGTTCCCCGCATGCGAGACGTTCATCGCCGAAAACGGCGCGGTGGTGTGGCACGGCGGCGAGGTCGTCTCCACCACCGCCCTGTCCGCGGACGCCGCGCGCAACTTGATCGCAGCGCTTCCCGACGCTCCTTTTCCCGCCCACACCGTCATCTGCGCCCCGGAAGTAGCCGCCACCCTCCCGCTGCCGCCAGCAATCGACGCGGAGGTGGACAAGTACTACGCCTCCCGCACAACACTGGCGGCGCTCGGCGACCACCCCAGCCCCGTGGTCAAGATCGCCCTCTACGTCGAAACCGACGCCGAACGCGACGCCCTGCCCTGGGTCCGCGAACACGCCCCCGGGCTGCGCGCTGTCGTCAGCGGCAAACACTGGCTAGACATCATGCACCCAGACGCCGACAAAGGACAGGCACTCGAAGCGCTCGCCGACACGCTGGACATCCCCCTTGCACAGACCGCAGCATTCGGCGACTTCCTCAACGACTACGGCATGCTTCGCGCCGCCGGCTACGCCGTCGCCATGGAAAACGCACACCCCGACCTCAAAGCGATCGCGGACGAGGTGATTGGGTCAAATGGGGACGAGGCGGTCGTCGATAAGCTTGCGCAATGGCTGCAATGATCGACTTCACCCACCCCGCCGACATCGTCGCACCGCAGTTGCTAGGGTGCCTGATCACCCACAACGGGGTAACCGTGCGCCTGACCGAAATCGAGGCATACCTCGGCGCTGAAGACCCCGCCGCCCACACGCACAGGGGCAAAACCGCCCGCAACGCCGCCATGTTCGGCCCACCCGGCAGGCTGTACGTCTACCTCTCCTACGGCATCCACCACAACGGCAACATCGTCTGCGCGCCCGAAGGCATCGGCCAAGGCTGCCTCATGCGCGGCGGCGAAATCATCACCGGCGAAGCACTCGCCCGCCAGCGACGCCAACGCCCCGACCGTGCCATAATCCCGTTTGAAAACCTCGCCCGCGGGCCAGGCAACCTCGGCCAAGCACTCGCACTGGGGTTAGGCGACAACGGCACCCCCATTCACCTCACCCCGCGCAACACCGAACCCGAATGGGTCGCAGGACCCCGCATCGGGATCTCCAAAAACAAAGACGCCCCGTGGCGGTTCTGGATCCCCGGCGACAAGACCGTATCCACACCACGCGGGCGCCCGAAGCGGATCAACCTTTTGGGTGATTGATTGAAGGTTAGGCTTACCTATATTCTCAATCTGCAACCAAGGGTAACCTACCCTTCATTCCTAGATTGGAGAAGCAGATGACCATGGCCGCCCCCACTGACCAGCGACTGTCGGCCGCACTCAAAGACCAGACTGCCACTGCGCACTCCAGCGCCGAGAATTCCCCCTTCATGTCGAGCCTTGGAAAAGGCGAGCTGGACCGGGCAGCCGTAGCAGAGCTGACAGTGCAGTACTTCCACATCTATTCGGCACTCGAAGATGCGGTACGCCGCGCCGCTTCCCACCCCGCGGTGGCGCAGATCGCCGACGAGCGCCTCGAGCGCGTGCCCGCCCTCGAAGCCGATCTCACCGCCATGCTCGGTGCCGGCTGGAAGGAAACCACCGCCCCACTCGATGCCACGAGGCGCTACGTTGCCGAACTCGAGGCGCTCACCCCGGACTCCGGCCCGGAAGTCATCGCCCACCACTACGTGCGCTACCTCGGCGACATTGCCGGCGGACAGGTGCTCGCACGCGTGTTCCAGAATGCGTACGCGCTGCCCGACGAGGCATTGCACTTCTACAACTTCTCCGCGGTAGGCAAGATCCCACACTACCGCGCGCACTACAAGGAGGCGCTCGACGCGATGCAGCTTAACGACGAAGAGCGCGCACGAATCATCTCCACCGCCCAGCACGTTTTCGCCCTGAACCAGGCAGTGTTCCAGGACCTTTCGACCCACGCCGGCTAGGCCGAGGCTCACTAACGCCTGTCAACGTAGGCGATCGCACCCCAGATCGCCCCAGCCGCCACGAACGCAGTGAGCACTCCGCCGGTGAGCGTGAACTGCGCAGGCACCAGAAACAGCACTAGCACTGCCAAGCAAACAATCAACCCCCAAGCCACCGCGAGGACGATCCCCGCGCGTTTGCCCAGTCGAGCACTGGCATCGCGGCCCTTATGCGAGGGCAGTGACGAAAGCCCGAGAACCGCAGCCACCAACGCCACGCTCGCAGGGAACGCCACCCAGATGTTTCCGGTACCCGCCCCAAACGCGATCACACCTGTGATCAAGGCGATCAGGGCCCCTTAGTGCCAGGGTGGTTGTGAACAACGAACCGTAGGAGGTTTTGTTCATGACCGATTCTCAGTTGCCTCAGTCGGTGCCGTCGGTGTTGACGTCGCCATCGGCTGTTGAGGTCCCCGTGGCTGCCCGGAAGGTCAAGTCTCAGACGTCGCGTGAGGAGGTTGAGGAGATTTTGGCGATGCCGCCGCGTGTGCTGGCGGCGGGGGAAGTGCTCGATGAGGAGACGTTGGTATCGCTTGAGGCGGTGGCGTTCGTGTTTTCCCCGTTCCGCGAGACCGGTTCTGGCAGTTGGTTTCATCCAGCGCAGCAGCGGCAGATGATCACGATTTACAACCTGTTGCCCTATGGCACGAAGGGCCTGTGGTGTGCGCGGCAGGGGATCCAATACTTCAATCTCAAGCGTTGGGCCCGCGCATTGCAGAAATCGAAAACCACTGATGACGGCCTCGACGGTACCGAGCGTGCCAAACGCTTGGCGGATGCTGCCTATCTGGGAAAACCTAGTGCGGAATACATCCGTGAGGTGGTCGTCGAGTACGGGTTAGTACCGCATGGCCAGAAAGAAGCTTGGTTGGTTGCGCATGGACTTGCTGCCCATACCGTGCGACGCTGGACAGCAATGGTGGCGGACGGTGATCTGCCAACACGCACAAGGCCAAGGGGGGTGGAGCGTTGACGATGGATGAATGCGCTGAAATTCAGCAGCTGCGCAAGGAAATCTCCGCGCTAACGCAGGATAAACGCAAGCTTGAACTCGACGCGAAACGTCGGGAAGAAGCAATGCAGAGTGCCCTGGATAAGGCGACGGAAAGGGCAGAGCGGGCTGAGTTGGCCACTGATGTGTTGGGAAAAGCTGTAACGTCCATGCCAGGAGCACCTGGCGTGGACTCAGACGCGGAGGAAAAGTCCTCACCGGCGCCCAACAACGCCTCTACGAGCAAGGACGCCAAGCGGAAGAAACGCTGATCAATCAGCTTGTTTCCGTCGGTTACTCCAAAACGAAGGCGATGGGAATTATCGGTGTGTCGCGCAGCCGGGTCTTCTACGAAACTCATCCGCGCCCGCGCACCGACAACCCGATCCCGTATCACCAACGCCGGATCAGCCGGCTGCCGGATGCCACTGTCAAACGCATCGTAGAAATGCTGGACGACAATCCGCATTGCGGGGTGGACCAGGTGTTTTACGCCACGTTGAACAACGGGATCTATCTGGCGAGTCTGCGCAGCTTTTACCGGGTGGCCAAAGCGCACGGCAAACTGTTGCACCAACGCCACAACACCAAAGCCAGACAAGCCAAACGCCGCCACGACGCCGCGCCGCCGCATGTGCACGCCACCGCCCCCGGACAAGTGTTGTGCTGGGATATTACGTTTTTGCCTGGCCGGTGCTACGGGCAAACCTTCGCGTTGCACATGGTGATCGATCTGTACTCGCGTGCCATCGTCGGGTTCGTCGTCGCAGAACGAGAAAACAGCTAACTTGCAGCAGCGATGTTCGCCGACATCTTCACTCGTTTTCCTGATGTGCACACCGTGCACTCCGACAACGGTGCTGCGATGACCAGCAAACGACTCGGTAAACTCTTCGCCGAACATGGTGTGGCCCGCTCGTTGAACCGGCCGCATACCAGCAACGACAACCCACACGCCGAGTCGGTGTTTCACACCCTCAAGACCAGGACGTACTATCCGAAAACCTTTACCACGCTGGGTGAAGCAGACGCCTAGGTCAGCGCTTGGGCGCCGGTCTATAACACCACCCCACACAGCGGGATCAACTACTACCCACCACAAGCAGTCCTCGACGGTACCTGGATAAACCTGCAACGCAAGCGAGAAGAAGGGATGCGAACCGCACTGAGCGAAGGCGCCATCGCACAACTACCGGACACCAAAGCTGGCACAGACCTTCCGGCAGAAGTCAGCATCATCCGTACCACCACCCAAACCGCCCAAACCCCACACCCCATCACGATCTAACACCCAGACCCGTTCACAACCACTTGACACAAAGCGCGACATTCAGCTCGCGCACGGAGTGGTCGAGGTGGCGGGCAAGGATGCGTCGGAAAGCACAGCCTCCGAACTCGCGCGCACGCGCGCTGTCATGCTCCAAGACGTCAGCGTGGCGTTTTCCTTCCTCGTGCGCGATGTCGTCGAAATGGGCCGCCACCCCTGGGGCCGTGGGCCGGACGATGCGGCGATCGTGGATGCGGCGCTCGACGCGACGGGGATCACCCACCTACAGGACCGCGAGATTGTGACGCTGTCCGGCGGAGAGCGAGCCCGCGCAGCCTTCGCGCGGGTGCTCACGCAGCAAACGCAGGTCGTGCTTCTCGACGAACCAACGGCAGCCATGGACGTTCACTTCCAAGAACAAACGATGGGAGCCGTTCGCGCGCTTGCGCGCCGCGGTGTGACAGTCATCGTCGTGTTGCACGACCTACAGCTCGCGGCGCGATATTGCGACAGCGTCGTGTGCCTTAAGGCGGGCGAGATTACAGCGGCAGGCACCGTTGACGAAGTGTACAACGACGCGATTCTCAGCTCCGTCTACGACTGGCCCATCACCGTGTTGCGGAGCAGTGGGCGGATCCTAGTGGCCCCCGACGAGGCGGGTGAACCCGTCTCCGGACTCTGGTGTCCAGCCCCAGCTCCCCCCACCCCTTGAAAAAGTTAGGGACACCTTGCTAAGGTTAGCCTACCCTATCCAATCGGTGCGATGTTACATCCACCACACCAACTCACCGAGAGGCTTCATCAATGTCCCGCACCACCACCCTCGCGGCCATCACCGCCACGGCCATGATCTCGACTGCATTCGCCACCCCCGCTGCCTTCGCGGATGCGCCAACCATCGAGTCGGGAAATGCGCACTGGAACATCAAGGAATCGTTCCTGCGCTACGTGCAATCCCCGTTCGTCGCCAGCACCATCACAACCACGGAAGGCGCGGAGAAGGTGCTTCGCGACGGCAAGCTTGCTGACTTCGCACTTCCGGTCAATGCCGCCGACTCCGCCCTCGATGCCAACGGCAACGGCACCATTGACCTCGACGGCGCCATTTCGATCGTGGGTCACCACGGCGCTATGGACATCAAGATGTCCGACTTCAAGATTGTGGTCAACGGTACGAAGGGCGTCCTGCAGGCGGATTACGTGCGCAAGGGCGCAATGCCGGGCTCTGAGCCCACCACCGCCACCGGAGACGACAAGCCGATCGCAGAGTTCGAGGTCACAGATGCGCTGAAGCCCGGCAAGGACAACAAGTTGTCTGCGACGTTCACCCCGACCAAGCTGACCGAGTTCGGCGTCGACATCTTCGGCTCGAGCTACGAAGTCGGCAAGCCATTGGATGACTCGAAAGTCGCCGTCGACCTCACATTCAAGGCACCGAAGGAGGAGATGAAGCCGGCTGACCCGAAGCCGACCGACCCGAAGCCGACCGATGAGGACGGCTCGAGCACCGGCGCAATCGTCGGCATTGTCATGGCGGTTATCGCAGTGCTGGGCGGCCTGGGCTTTGCGGCGACTCAGCCTTCGGTCCAGAAGCTGATTAACCAGTTCATGGGCAAGTAGCGGCCATGTGCAAGGCGCGATTGTCCACCGCGGTGGCGGTGGCGCTATTGCTTTGCTCCCCCGCCGTCACTGAAGGCCAAACTGCGGAGGAAGACACTTTCACGGAGATTTCCTCGACAGACGACGGCTCGCCGGCTACGCAAGCCACGCGGGCAATCGCACTGGCGATGGCTTTCACCGGTTTAGGGTTCGCGCTCGGCGCCCTCATACAGGGGGCCGCGTCAATCCTCGGCATCAAGCCTCCACAACTGCCCCAACTGGTGCGTTAAACACTGTCCCAAGGGCCCCGTCGTCCGGCGAGGCCCTCATTTGATTCGAAAAGGATTCGCCTCAATGCTCATCTCCCGAAACGCCGCTGCGGCGGGGTTCTCCGCGCTTATATTCGCCACTGCGCTGGCAATTCCTGCCGCCGCCGAAAGCTCCTCCGCTGAGCCCGCCGAGGTTGGCGGCGAATTTGTGTGGCCCATTTCCACCGGTTTTCTGAATCAGGCCGTCATTAAAGGTCAAGGTCGCGTGCTCACAGGCGGGGGCGCGACGTGGAACCAGGAAGCGCTTGAATTCTCCTTCCCGGTCACCTCCGCGACGCGGACCGGAAAGACGTGGACATTCGCGCTCGACGGCTCAGCGCAGGTACAGGGATACAAGAATGCGGGTGGCTACGACGGCTGGGCCGTAGATGTAAAGTACTCGGACCTCAAGCTGAAGGTGGAGGGAAAAAACGCCACTTTGTACGGCGACTACCTCCTCGCCGGGGTCGCGAACAAGACGTACAAGCCAGTCGGTGCCAAGGGGGACGACGAGCCGCTGGTCACCTTCACACTCGGCAGCGAGATCACCCCGCCGAAACGAGTGACAGAGCACAACCGGACAACGGTGTCGGATACCGGCATGGAGAAGTCCCTCAGGCACTACCCGAAGGGCACGTTGCTAAAAGACTCTGAAGTGGATCTCAACGTGACATTCGGGGCGACTGCTCTCAGCCCTGGGGCGATCGCGGGCATCGCCGTGGGCGTGCTCGCCGTACTTGGCAGTCTCGCCTACGCATCAACCCTTACCCCGGTCCGGGCGCTCCTTGCGCAGTGGCTGCCCCGGTAACTACTTTCTCTTTTTCTTCTTGCTGCCCTTGCCCACTTTGCGCTTCTCCAACTTGGCGGCGACGTCGGGGACGTAGCGGAACTCGTCGCGAGGCGGACGCTCATAGTCCGTGATCTCCGGGCGCTCCGGGATCTCCGGCAAGTCCGGCTTGATGTGCTCGTACGGGATGGTGGACAAAAGGTGCGAGATGACGTTGATGCGCGAGCGCTTCTTGTCCTCGCTTTCCACCGTGTACCACGGCGCCGACGGAATGTCGGTGTGGACGAACATCTCGTCCTTCGCGCGGGAGTACTCCTCCCACTTCGTGATGGACTCCAGGTCCATCGGCGAGAGCTTCCACTGACGCAGCGGATCGTTGCGGCGCGACTGGAAGCGCTTGTACTGCTCCTCATCGGAGACGGAGAACCAGTACTTGCGCAGCATGATGCCGTCCTCAACCAGGAGGCGCTCGAAGATCGGCGCCTGATGCAGGAACCGGCGGTACTCCTGCGACGACGCGAACCCCATCACGCGCTCCACACCGGCGCGGTTGTACCAGGAGCGGTCGAAGATGACGATCTCACCGGCCGTGGGCAGCTTCTCCACGTAGCGCTGGAAGTACCACTGGCCCTGCTCGCGATCCGTCGGCTTCGGCAGCGCCTCGATGCGGCAGGGGCGCGGGTTCATGTACTGGGTGATCCGCTTAATCGCGGAGCCTTTGCCGGCCGCGTCGCGGCCCTCCATGACGATGACCAGGCGCTCGCCGTTTTCCACCACCCACTGCTGCATATCCACGAGCTCAGCCTGCAGGCGCAGCAGCTCCTTCTCGTACGCTTTCTTGGACAGTTTCGGCGGTTTGTTGTCGTGGCTCATGGGTGTAACCGTACCCGCAGGTGCCGTGAGCACTAAAAACACAAAGAAACCTGAGAAGAAAGATCAACATGAGATAACCAGTGCATTGTTCAACAATAAATGCGTTATACTCTCCGCAGTTCTAACCAATACGGTCACCCACCTGCGCAAACACGGTAGGTGACAACTGATTTCAATACGGATGCCATGCTTGCACACAACGTTTCCGCCGAGGTCCGCCGCGCGATCTCACGCGGCGAATTCGCTCCCGGGCAAAAGCTCAACGAGGTCGCCCTCGCCGAGCGCTTCGGGGTTTCCCGCAACACGTTGCGTGAAGCTTTCGCCATGCTGACCGCTGAAGGCCTCTGCGAACGCATCCCCAACCGCGGCGTGTTCCTGGCCACCCCGACGCCGGAGTTCGTCACCGACACCTTCCGCGCCCGCGCCGCCATCGAGCCGGCCGCGCTGCTGTGGGGCCCCGACCTGGACGTCGAACGCCTCGACGAGCTGAACAAGGAAGCCCGCGTCGCCATCGAGGAAGAGGACGACGACCTGTTCATCGCCGTCAACCAAGCCTTCCACCACGTCGTGCTCGCCGCGATGGGCTCGAAAACCCTCGGCGACACCATGGACCAGCTCGACGCCTTCCTCCGCCTGGCCACCCTGCCCATCCTGGAGCGCGACCCGGCGTTCAACCGCCGCTTCATCGAGGTCAACGAGCACATCGTCGAACTGGTCCAGTCCGGCGACCGCCAAGCCGCCTCCGACTACCTGCAGGTGCAGCTGATGGAACAGGCCGAGGCGATCATCGAGATGATCGAGAAGATCAACAACGGCGCAGTCTAAGCCACCCCCGCACCCAACCTGAGTGCGAGATCACATGCGCCAGGTTGTATAACTAGGGTCATGCACATCGACCTCAATGCTGACCTCGGTGAGACCACCGCGGGCAACCCGGTCGCTGACGACGCAGCCATGCTGGAGATGGTCTCCAGCGCCAACGTCGCCACCGGCTTCCACGCGGGAGACCCCCATTCCATCGCCGGCACCTTAAAAAACGCCGCCGCCCACGGCGTGACTATCGGCGCGCACGTGGCCTACAACGACCCGGCAGGCTTCGGCCGCCGCTTCATCGACTACGCCCCGGCAGAACTCGCCGACGAGACGCTCTACCAAATCGGCGCCCTCGACGCGCTCGCCCGCGTCCACGGCATGCAGGTGCGCTACGTCAAACCGCACGGCGCGCTCTACAACACGATCGTCCACCACGAAGCGCACGCCAAAGCGGTCATCGACGGCATCAAAGCGTTCAGCCCCGACCTTGCCGTGATGCTGCTACCCGGCGGCGTCGCCGTCGACATCGCCGAGAAGGCCGGCCTGCGCGTCATCCGCGAGGCGTTCGCGGACCGCGGCTACAACCCCGACGGCACGCTCGTGTCGCGGCGTGAGCCGGGAGCGGTCATGCACGACCCGCAGGACGTCGCTAAGCGAGTGCTCCAAGTCGCCTCCACCGGATCCGTCACCGCCATCGACGGCACCGAAGTCAAAGTCCAAGCCGAATCGGTCTGCGTCCACGGCGACTCCCCCGGCTCCGTCGAACTGACCCGCAGCGTCGTGCGCAAGCTTGCCGACGAAGGCATCCGCATCGAGGCCGTCCTGTGAGAAACATCAAACGCGTCGGCACCCGCGCCCTCATCGTGGATCTGCCAGACCTACAAACCGTCATGGACTTCTACGCGGCACTTACTGCCTCCCCACTGGAGCACCAAACCGATGTCGTCGCCGCCGCCCGCACTGTGCTGGTGACCTTCGACTCGCCAACCGCCACCACCAAGGCCGTGGACGTGCTGGCCTCCTACTCCCCCGACGCCGCCGACATGGGCACCCCGCGCGACATCAACATTGACGTGCGATACGACGGCGAAGACGTCGAAGCGCTGGCGTCGTCGCTAGGCATGAGCGCGGACGAGCTGATCGAATGGCACACCTCCACCACCTGGGTCGCCGCCTTCGGCGGATTCGCCCCCGGATTCACCTACTGCGTGCCAGAAGACGCCTCGCGCGCGCTGGAAATCCCGCGCCGCGACTCGCCCCGCACCGCCGTACCCGCAGGCGCCGTCGCCCTGGCCGGCGAATTCTCCGCCGTCTACCCGCGCACCTCCCCCGGCGGCTGGCAGCTCATAGGCACCACCGCCACCCCGATGTGGGACTCCACCGCCACCCCGCCCGCGCTCGTCGCCCCCGGCGACCGCGTGCACTACCGCGCCGTAGACACCCTGCCGGCGGACACGCAAACCGCGCGCAAGCACCTGGCCACACCGCCGCGCAGGCCCGTGTTCACGCTGGACGACGCCGGGCTGCAGACCCTGTACCAAGACCTCGGCCGCCAAGGCAACGGCAACCTCGGGGTGACCACATCCGGCTCCTCCGACCGCGCCTCCGCCCGCACCGCCAACGCCGCAGTAGGCAACAAACGCAACGCCACGCTTTTAGAAAACGTCGGCGGGCTGACCATGACCGCTCTAGCCGAGACCGTCATCTGCGTCACCGGCGCCGACGCCGACGTCACCGTCGGCGGCAGGCCCGCCCCCCTGGCCACCCCAACGATCGTGCCGGCCGGCGCGGAGGTCGTCGTCAAGCCGGCACGCCTGGGTTTCCGCACCTACGTCGCCGTGCGCGGCGGGCTCATCGCCGACACCGAACTGGACTCGGCGGCCACCGACATGCTCTCCGGCCTCGGCCCGAAGCCGCTTGCCGCCGGCGACACCATCGCCATGTCGCTGACCCCGCCGCAGTCCGCGAACTCGCTTCTGTCCAACCCGCTGCGCGTCGAACGCGACGGCGCCGACGTCGTCGGCGTAGTGCGCTGCGTCCTCGGCCCCCGCGACGACTGGTTCGACGCGGACGCCGTGGACCGGTTCTTCGCCACCACCTTCACCGTCACCGGCGATTCCAACCGCGTGGGCCTGCGCCTCGAATCCGACGCGCCCCTGACCCGCTCGCGCGACGGCGAGCTGCCCAGCGAAGGCATGGTCGCAGGCTCCGTGCAGATCCCCCCGTCCGGCCAGCCCGTGCTCTTCCTGCGCGACCACGCCGTGACCGGCGGATACCCTGTCATCGCGACCGTGATCAACGAAGACGTCGACATCGCCGCACAACTCCCGCCCGGCGGAGAACTCCGCTTCGAGCGCTACACCCTGGAAGGTTAAGGAATGACTCTTTCTGCCGTACTGATCGCCAACCGCGGAGAGATCGCCGTGCGTATCGCACGCACCGCCCGCGACTTGGGCATCCGCTCCATCGCCGTCTACTCCGAGCCCGACACCGGCGCACTCCACACCCAGGTCGCCGACGAGGCGTACCTGCTGCCGGGCAACACCTCCGCCGAGACGTACATGAACATCCCGGCGCTCATCGAGATCGCGCACCGTGCCGGCGCCGACTGCCTCCACCCCGGCTACGGCTTTTTGTCCGAAAACGCCGACTTCGCCCGCACCGTCGAGGAGGCCGGCCTGAAATGGATCGGCCCCTCACCCGAGGCCATCGAGCTGCTCGGCGACAAGCTCTCCGCCCGCGCCCTCGCCGTCGAAGCGGGCGCCCCGCTCGCACCGGGCACCGGCGAGCCGCTGTCCACCTGGGAAGAAGCCCGCGACTTCGCCAGCGAGCACGGCATGCCTATCGCAATCAAGGCAGCCTTCGGCGGCGGCGGCCGCGGCCTGAAGGTCGTCTTCGACGAGGCCGACATCGAGGAAGGTTTCGCCTCCGCCGGCCGCGAAGCGCGCGAAGCGTTCGGCCGCGGTGAGTGCTACGTGGAAAAGTTCCTCACCCACCCGCGCCACGTCGAGGCGCAAGTGCTTGCCGACGCGCACGGCAACGTCGCCGTCCTCGGCACCCGCGACTGCTCCACCCAGCGCCGCTTCCAAAAACTCATCGAGGAAGCGCCCGCCCCCTTCCTCACCGACGAGCAGCGCAGCGCCATCGAAGAAGGTGCCCGCGAAATCATCCGCAAGGCGAACTACCAGTCCGCCGGCACCGTCGAATACATCGTCTCCGAAGACGGCACCGTGTCGTTTTTGGAGGTCAACACACGCGTCCAGGTCGAGCACCCCGTCACCGAAGCCATCACTGGCGTGGACATCATCGCCGAACAGTTCCGCATCGCAGACGGGCTTCCGCTGTCCTTCGGCGACGCCGACCCGCAAATCCATGGTCACGCGTTCGAGTTCCGCATCAACGCCGAAGACGTCACCAACGGATTCGCACCGTCACCCGGCACCGTGACGCGTTTCGACGTGCCCACCGGCCCCGGTGTGCGCATCGACACCGGCGTGCGCACCGGTGGCCAAATCCCGCCCTACTACGACTCGCTCATGGGCAAGCTCGTCGTCTGGGGGCCGGACCGCGACACCGCGTTGAAGCGGGCGCAGCAGGCGCTCAGCGAGTTCGTCATCGAAGGCGTGCGCACCGTGCTGCCGTTCCACCGCGACATGGTCGACGCGCCCGAGATCACCGGCGACAGCCTCGACGTCTACACCGACTGGGTGGACCACAACTACTCGCCGTCGCAAAAACACAGTGACGTGGACATCGAGCACATCTACGACGAGCGCCGCGACGTCGTTATCGAGATCGACGGGCGCCTGCACACCATCGGCTTCCCCGCCGCGATGCTCGGTGGCGGCGCGACCGCAGCCCCGGCTGAGGCGGCTGGGCCGGCCGGCGACGAAGCGGGCGCGGTGACATCGAAGTACGAAGCCACCATCGTCGAATGGCTGGTCGCCGACGGCGACGTCGTCTCTAAGGGCGATCCGATCGCCACCGTCGAAGCAATGAAGATGGAATCGCAGCTCAAAGCGCCTCGCGACGGGCAGATCTCGCTCGCCGCGAAGCAGGGCGAGCGCGTGAAGGCGAACGCCACCATCGCGACGATTTCCTAGACATGAGCGCGGTCACTGACATACGATGAGGGTGTCTGAAGCCACACCAGCGAAAGGACCTCTATCATGGCTGAGACAATGCAGGCACTCACCTACTTCGGCGAGGGCGACGTGCGCGTCGACACGCGCCCTGTGCCGACCATCTTGGAGCCCACCGATGCGATCATCCGCATCGACACCACCACCATCTGCGGCACCGACCTCGGCATCTTCCATGGCAAAAACCCCGAAATTGAGGAACGCGAACGCGAGCGCACAGGCGAATGGAACGGACGCATCCTCGGCCACGAAGGCATCGGCACCGTCGAAGCCGTCGGCGAGGCAGTGCAAAACTTCCAACCCGGCGACAAAGTACTTGTCTCGTGCGTTTCCCGATGCGGCGCGTGCGAGAACTGCCAAAAGCAGCTTTACAGCCACTGCCAGAACGGTGGATCCTGGATTCTCGGCTACATGATCGACGGCACTCTCGCCGAGTACGTGCGCACCCCGTTTGCCGACACCTCCCTCTACCACCTGCCGGACACACTGGACAAAGAAGTCGCAGTGTTCCTTTCCGACGCCTTGCCCACCGGACACGAAATCGGAGTCCAATACGGCAGCGTCACCCCGGGCAGCGACGTCATGATCGTCGGCGCAGGCCCAGTCGGCATGGGCGTGCTGCTCACATCCCAGTTCTACTCCCCCGCCACCATCACAGTCGTGGACATGGACGATAACCGCCTCGCCAAAGCCCGCGAAATGGGCGCAACCCACACCCTCAACCCCGCAAGCGATGATGTCAACGCCCGTGTCGGCGACATCACCGAAGGGCGGGGCGTGGACACCGCCATCGAGGCAGTCGGTCTGCCTGCAACATGGAAAACATGCGCCGACAACGTCAAGGAAGGCGGAAACATTGCTGTCGTCGGCGTGCACGGGAAACCGGTGGAGTTTCCGCTCCAGGAGATGTGGATCAAAAATCTCACCGTGACCACCGGTCTCGTCAACGCAAACACCACAGGCATGCTGCTTAAGGCAGTCCAGAACTCGGACCTGCCCATCAAGTCTCTGGCTACCCACCACTTCACGTGGGACCAGCTCGGCGAGGCATGGGAGACGTTCTCGCATGCCGACGAGCACCAGGCGATGAAGGTCATCATCGACAACGTCTAGCCGAAGAGTTGGTCGAGTGCTCCGCGGTCGGTGTTTTTCAGGTGATACCCCCGCGGTGAGACCCACCACGGTGCGCCCCTGATCATCGCGATGTGGCCGCGGGACTTGCGCCAGGGGTCGTCGTCGTTGACCCGGTTGTGATAGCGGCATAGCGGCACCAGGTTGTTCATGTTGGTGTAGCCGCCGTGTTTCCACGCCTCCACGTGGTGAATCTCCGAGCCATACGCCCCGTGCCTACAGCCTGGGAACGCGCACACGGGTGAGACCATGCAG
>NZ_KV835978.1:14251-15026 GCF_001838175.1 Corynebacterium sp. HMSC034A01
CTGGTTGGCGAAGCGCTCGGTGTCGTACAGATTCACCGCGCCTTGCTCCGGGTGGAACGCTGCGACCTCCAACGTCTCGCCGAACTCTTGCTGGAGGTATTCGGCGCCAGTCATGGTGGTGCCGTCGGTCAGCGTGAGGATGACGTCGTCGCCATCGCCCGCCAGGATGCGTGCGTGTTCAGAAATCGGCACCATCACAATCGGGCGTGGTGCCGCAGCAACCACTCCGCCGGTTTCGCCTTCGACGATGCGCCAGAACGCCTCCTCCATCTGGGGCGCCGCCGGAAGTGTGGCGTCGATGCCTTGCCGCAGGCGATGCTCTAAGTCTGCGGCTTTGCGGTCGGTGGTGTAGATGGTGATGCGCGCCCGGCCGTTGTTCGGCGCGGAGAAGGCGACCTGTTTCTTTTTCGGCGCCGTGTCCTCGCGGGGCACCAACTCTCGTGCGGCGCGCTCGATCGCGCGGTACCCGCCGGTCACATCCAGCAACTCCAAGCGCAGCCGCCACCGCTCGCTGGTGTCCTTGACACCACCGACGCGGCGTTCAATCAACGCCAGCTCGTCCAGGGAGAACCCGCGGGCCTTCTGTACTGCCAAAGCCTGTTTGCGGGTGAATTTGGTCGGCCCGTAGTACACCTTCTGCATCCCGTCCCACGCGCGTGCCCGATCCGGCGCCATGCCGGCACCCAGGGCAATAGACAGGTCGAAGTGCCGCAGGGTCTCCATGGATGCTGCGGCCATCGCCTCGATAAACGCGTCGAACGGGTTCATGCCACGA
>NZ_KV835978.1:15126-90194 GCF_001838175.1 Corynebacterium sp. HMSC034A01
CTAAAACAAGCGCAACCCCACACAACCCCCCGAACCGAAATCTGTGGATAACTCGCCACAGAAGCCCCAAAGTTATTCACAGTGGCACCCTTTAGGGAACCTGGTAGGCCACATCCCGCACGTCGGTGATGAGCATCTTGCCTGGCGAATGGCAGATCGCCAGCTCCGGCTTCGAGTGCATCACGATCGACTGCGGCGTCACTCCGCACGCCCAGAACACCGGCACCCAGCCCGCGGGAATGTCCACCGCGTCACCGAAATCGGGCGCGCCCAGATCGTCGATGCCGATCAAGCCCGGCTCCCCCACATGCACCGGGGCACCATGCACTGCCGGGTAACGCGACGTGATCCTCACTGCGTCCGCCACCAGCCCCGCTGGGATGGGCCGCATGGAGACAACCATCTTCCCGCTGAACACCCCGGCCGGTTCGCAGTCGATGTTGGTCAGGTACATCGGCACGTTCACGCCCTGCTCGATGTGGGCCACCGGCACGCCGTTGTCCACCAAAGCCTGCTCGAACGTAAACGAGCAGCCAATTACAAACGCGACAGTGTCCTCGGTCCAGTAGGCGGTGGCATCCGTTGGTTCGTCGATAAGCGAGCCGTGCGAAAACACCCGGTAGGACGGAATGTCGGTGCGGATGTCGCCGCCCGCGAGCAACGGCGACGACACCTCGCCCGGCTCCAGCACCCCGAGCAGCGGGCACGGCTTCGGGTTGCGCTGCGCGAACAACAAGAAATCAAACGCGTACTTTTTATCCAGCGCGATCAGATTGGCCTGGACATAACCAGCGGAAAAGCCCGCCGTTGTCGCCACATCAGTAGTGCGAAACAACGCGCGGGCTTGCGCTGGGGTGTAGGAGGCGTACATGCCCCAAGACTACGCCCACAGCTTCGGCAGCGTGCTGATGGAGCTCCACCCCATCCACGCACACCCGATAAGCGTGATGGCGCCGAGCACGAGCATCCACATCGGCGGCTTGTACCCGCGAAGCAGATCGCGGCGGAAGAAGCCAGCATAGAGCACGACCGCGAAACCAACCGGCAGGATCAGGCCGTTGAACGCGCCGGCAAAGATCAAAAGCTTCTGCGGGGCAGAACCGACGAAGAGGAAGATCACCGTCGAGATCACGATGAAGCCGACGGTGAGCCAGCCGCGCTTCTTCGGGTCGAACCCCTGCTTGGTCAAAAACGAGATGGAAGTGAACGACGCGCCGATCACCGACGATAGGCCCGCCGCCCACAGCACCAGCCCGAACATGCGCCGGCCAGTTTCACCTGCGGCCTGGTAGAACACGTCGGCCGCGGTGTTGTCCTTGGACAGTGCCACACCGGTGGCCACGACACCGAGCACCGCGAGGAACAGCAGCACGCGCATGATGCCGGTGACGATAATGCCGGTCACGGCGGAGCGGGAGATGTAGTCCATGTTGTCGGGGCCGGTGTGGCCGGCGTCGATGAGCCTGTGCACGCCGGCGAAGACGATGTAGCCGCCGATGGAGCCGCCGATGAGTGTGGTGATGACCTTGAAGTCGACCTCGTCCGGCGCAACCGACTGTTTCACAGCCTCAGCCACCGGCGGGTTGGACGAGATGGCGACGTAGAGCATGAGCAGGATCATCAGCGCGCCAAGGATGCCGACGATGACGTCCAGTGCGGCCCCCGCACGCTTCCACAGGAACACGACAATCGCGATCACAGCGGAGATGGCACCGCCGATCTTCGGGTCAATCGCCCCGCCGCTGAGCGCCTGCACGCCGAGCCCGGTGCCGGCGATGTTGCCGATGTTGAACACGAGGCCGCCGATGCCCACGAGGATGGCCAAGAACCAGCCGAGGCCGGGCAACACAGAGTTGGCCAGTTCGCTGGCGCGCAGCCCGGACACGCCGAGGATGCGCCAGACGTTGAGCTGGATCACGATGTCTACCAGGATGGACAGCAAGATCGCGAACGCGAACGCCGCGCCCATCTGCACGGTGAAGACGGAGGTTTGGGTGAGGAAGCCGGGGCCGATGGCGGAGGTCGCCATGAGGAAGATTGCGCCGACCATGGGGCCGATGCCACGTGCCGCGGCGGGAGCCTTTTCGGGCACGTCGGCCGCGGTGGATCCGCCGTTGGCGGGTTGAGGTGCGGTCACGGGGACACCCCTTTCGATTGCGGGAAACTTATGTGACGCGCAACATCGTAAGCTATGGGTGCCCCGCGGGTCACACCTCGGGGGTAGCTTGCGCTACGTGCGCACTACCCCTTAGGAGACCCTGAACTCCGCCATTTCGTCCCACTCGGTCTTGCCCTCGATGAGGGTGTTGATGATGGTGGGGGTCTCTTTGAGGATCGTGGGGAAGAATTCCTGGGCGGCCTTGAAGTGCTCGGAGTTGACGTGGGCTTCGGCGGCGTCGTCCTGGAATGCTTCGATGAGCAGGTATTCGTCGGGGTTGTCTTCGTTGCGGTACCAGTCGAAGAAGATGTTGCCTTCTTCGGCGCGGGAGGCGTCGGTGAAGTCCTTGACCAGTTCGCGGAAGTTGTCGACGTGTTCGGGCAGGGGCTTGAATCGTACGTTGATCAAAATCATGCGCCCCACCCTAGCCTTCGAGCTGTTCGCCAAGTTCGAGCCATTCCATCTCGAGCTCCTCGCGGGTGTCCTTCACGGCGTTGAGCTCTTTGGTTTTGGCGCCGATGGCGTCGAAGTCGCCGGCCTCGGAAAGCGCGGCGATCTCGGTCTCGAGTGCTTCGGCCCGCTCGTTTTCCTTGGCGATCTTGCGCTCGAGCGCCTTCATCTTCTTCTGCAGCTCGCGCTCCTCTTGGGAGCTCATCTGCTTCTCGACGGCCTCCGGTTGCCCCTGCCCCAGATCCAGCACGCCGGCAGTGCGGGCCTGATCGGCGCGGGTGTCCAGGTACTGCTGGATGCCGCCGGGCAGGTTGGTGAGTTTCCCGTCGCCGAACAGCGCGTAGGTGGAATCGGCGATGCGCTCGATGAGGTAGCGGTCGTGGGAGATGACCACCAGGGTGCCGGGCCAGGAGTCGAGGAGGTTTTCCAGCTCTTGGAGGGTGTCGATGTCGAGGTCGTTGGTGGGCTCGTCGAGAAGCAACACGTTCGGCTCCGCCATGAGCACGCGGGTCAGTTGTAGGCGGCGGCGCTCGCCGCCGGAGAGGTTGCGCACGGGGGTGCGCTGGCGCTTCGGGGAGAATCCGAGGCGTTCGGCGAGCTGCGATGCGGACAGTTCCTTTTTGCCGAGGGAGATGTAGGTGGCGACGTCCTCGACGGCGTCGATGACGCGGCGCTCCGGGTCGAGGTCGTCGAGTTCTTGGCGCAGCCAGCCGATGCGGGTGGTCTGCCCCTCGATGCGTTTGCCGGCGGCCAGCGGGTACTCGCCGGCCAACGTGCGCAGCAGGGTGGTTTTGCCGGAGCCGTTCACGCCGACCAAGCCGATGCGCTCGCCGGGTGCGAGGCGCCAGGTGAGGTGGTCGACCAGCGTGCGCCCGTCCGGGGCGTCGACGCGCGCGTCCTCGAGTTCGATGACCACGCGGCCTTGGCGCTGCTTCGAAAACGCCATGAGCTCGACGGCGTCGCGCGGCGGCGGGACGTCCTTGATCAGGGCTTCGGCTGCCTCGATGCGGTAGCGTGGCTTGGAGGTGCGGGCCGGTGCACCGCGGCGCAGCCACGCCAGCTCCTTGCGGGCGAGGTTCTGGCGGCGCTGCTCGATCGCGTCGGCCTGGCGGGCACGCTCGGCGCGGGCGAAGGTCCAGTCGTTGTAGCCGCCCTCGTAAACGTCGACGGTGCCGTCGTGGACTTCCCAGGTCAGGGTGGCCACGGTGTCAAGGAACCAGCGGTCGTGGGTGACCACCACGACGGCGACCTTGCGCGAGAGCAGGTGGTCGGCGAGCCACTGCACGCCCTCGACGTCGAGGTGGTTAGTCGGCTCGTCCAGCACCACCAGGTCCAAATCCTGCACGAGCGCGGCTGCGAGGTTCACGCGCCTGCGCTCGCCGCCGGAGAGCTGCCCCACCGGGGTGTCCAGGCCGAGCTCCGCCACGCCGGTGCCCTGCAGCACCTCGCGCACGCGCGCGTTGGAGGCCCACTCGAAGGTCTGCAGCCCCAGCGGCTCGACGACCGCCTGGCCCACCGTAAGCGCACTATCGAGCGTGAAGCGCTGCGTGACCACCGCCATGCGCAGGTCCGAGGTGTGCGACACGCGGCCCGCGTCCGGTGGCTCGATGCCGGTGAGCACCTCAAGCAGGGTGGTTTTGCCGCCGCCGTTGACGCCGACGATGCCGATGCGCTCGCCGGTCTGCACGCCGAGCGAGACGCCGTCGAGAAGCGTTTTCAGCCCCCACGTTTTGGAGACGTTTTCCAGGTTGATCAGGTTAGCCATATGGCTTGCAATCTTACGCAGGCGCCCGCCCTATCGACGCCTCCGGTTAACCCACCTTCTCCACCACCGCACCGCGGTCCGGGCCTTCCGCGACGAAGACCTCGTAGCCGTCGAAGCGCTCCGCCAGGTGCTCGGCGGCGAAGCGCGCGGCGTCGGCGTCGTCGCAGAGCACGGCCACGGTGGGCCCCGAGCCGGAGACAACCGCGCGGCGGCCCGCCTCCCCGGCAACCCCAAGCACGCGCTTGAGCACCGGGCGCATCGACAGTGCGGGTGCTTCTAAGTCGTTGTGCATCGCGGCGGCGACACGTGCCACGTCGCCGGAGGTCAGCGCCTGGGACAGCTCGGTGGCGTCCATGTGGGGCAGCAGGGCGGGGTTGCCGTGCCGGAGGTCGTCGAGAAGCGAGAAGGCTCCCCCGGTGTTGATGCCGATTTTCGGGTTGATGAACACCCAGTGCAGGCGGCCGCGCGAAAGCATCTCCACCAGCTCATCGCCGCGGCCAGTGCCGAGCGCGGTGCCGCCCATGAGCGAAAAGGGCACGTCCGCGCCGAGCGACGCCGCGATCTCACCCAACACCTCGTCCGGCAGCGGCTCACCGTATTCGGCCACCAGCGCGTTGGCAGCCACCAGCGCGGCGGCCGCGTCGGCAGAGCCGCCCGCCATGCCGCCGGCGACGAAGACGTGCTTGTCCACCTCGATGCGCACGCGCGGCACCGCCACGCCCGCGCGCGCCATCACGGCTTCGACGGCGCGCCAGGCCAGGTTTCCCGGCCCGTCGATGTCCTCGTCCGGCTCGTCAACGAAGAACGTGGTGTGCATGGATTGCACGGCTGGGCCGTCCACGGGGGTGCCGTCGTAAAGCAAGCGCACCACCTCGCGCCGGTCCACCGCGTGGAAGACGCTGACCAGGTCGTGGTAGCCGTCCGTGCGCGCCTCGCCCACGCCGAGGTGCAGGTTCACCTTGCCCGGCGCGGAGGCAACGATCTCACGCACTGCGCTTTCAGCCATGCCGCGCCTCCCCCAGCCGGATGAAGTCTGCGACGGTGAGCTTCTCGCCGCGCAAGCCCGGGTCGATACCGGCGGCGCGCAGCGCTTCCTCGGCGGCCGCGGCCGAGCCGTAGATGCCCGACAGCGTGGAGCGCAGCGTCTTGCGCCGCTGAGCGAAAGCGGCGTCCACCAGCGGGAAGATGGTGTCGCGCGAGCTTCGCGGGGCGTCTTCGGAAACGTCGATGCGCACGAGCCCCGACTCGATGTTCGGCGCCGGCCAGAACACGTGCTTGCCGATGGTGCCAGCACGCGAGACGTCGCCGTAGAAGGCGGCCTTGACGCTGGGCACGCCGTAGATCTTCGAGCCGGGCTGGGCGGCAAGCCGGTCGGCGACTTCCTTTTGCACCATCACGAGCACCCTGCGTATCGACGGCAACTCCGCCAGCAAATGCAGCAGCACCGGCACCGAGACGTTGTAGGGCAGGTTCGCCACCAAGGCGGTCGGCGCAGCGTCGAAGTCGGCGCGGGCAGCCTTCAGCGCGTCGGTGTTGATCACGGTCAGCCGCTCGGCGTAATCCGGGGCGAACTCGCCAACAGTTTTGGGCAGGCGCCCGGCCAGGCGCGGGTCGATCTCGAGGGCGGTGACGCTCGCGGCAGTGTCAATCAACCCCAGGGTGAGCGAGCCGAGTCCCGGTCCGACCTCGACCACGTGGTCGTCGGGGCCAAGCTCCGCCGCCGCGACGATGCGGCGCACGGTGTTGGGGTCGTGCAGGAAGTTCTGCCCCAGCTTCTTCGTCGGGGTGACGTCCAGCTCGGCGGCAAGCTCGCGGATCTCGGCGGGCCCTAGAAGTTGCGCTTCTGCCATCTAGCGGATACCTAGGCTCGCGGTGCAGGCCGGCCAGGCACCCCAGCCCTGGGAGGCCTGGACGCGCTCGGCGATGGCGATCTGCTGCTCGCGGGTGGCCAGGTGCGCGCTCGGCGCGTACGCGGTGCCGCCGTGGCCTGCCCAGGTGGACGGGGTGAACTGCAGCCCGCCGGAGAAGCCGTTGCCGGTGTTGATGGACCAGTCGCCGCCGGCTTCGCACTGCGCCAGCGAATCCCACACGCTGCCGGAGGCCACCGCGGGCGCGGCTGCGCCAGTGTTGCCAGCCTGCTTCGTGCCGCGGGCGATAAGCGCCGGCTTGGCCTTCTTCACTTCCTTTTCTTCGGCCACGCCTTCGGACTCGACTTGACCGTTGACGGTGACGGTGCGGTGGACGACCTTGGTCTCGCCCTGCTCGCCCTTCTCGCGGACCTCTTCGGTGCCCTCGTCGAGCGAGTCGTCGTCGACGTACTCCGCGGGGGCCTCCACCACGACGGTCTCTGGGCGGTCCACGGTGCTGACGCGGTCGAGCACGATCTCCATGCCGGGCTCGATGGCGTCGGTGAGCGCGACGTTGAGGCGGTCGTCGGTGTCGAAGGTGACGCCGCGCGCGGCAAGCAGGTCGCCGACGGTCTTCGCCGCGGCCGAGACGTAGGTCAGCTCGCCGCCGTCGCGCAGCGCGACGATCTTCGGGGTGGTCACGTCCAAGTTCATGCCGTGGGTGACCGGCTGGTCGCGGTCCACGTCCACAGCGGAGTGACCGGCGACGCCTGCCTGGTCGATCAGCTCGCCGACGGTGCCGGCGGTGGAGGTGATCTCCTGCGCAACGCCGTCGATGACCACGGCGACCGGCTTCGCGGTGCGCACGGTGACGGTGTCGCCGCTGGCCAGCTTCTCCCCAGGCGCGGGGTAGACCAGGTCTTCCGGCGCGACCTCGACACCGGCGGAGTTCAGCGCGCCCGCCACGTCCGCGGCGTAGGTGCGCACGTTGGTCTCCTCGCCGTTGACGTCGACGGTGACCTGCTTTTGGGTGGCAAGTGCCGTGCCCGCGCCGCCGACCAGGACGGCGCCGGCGACGGTGCCGGCGACGGCGCGCTTGGTGGCGGTGCTCTTCGGGTTGATCCGCTTGATCTGACGGGACATGTGTTTCCTCACGGGTCGGCTCAGCTGAATGGGTTCAGCCAATAACCTGGGTAACGATACGGTAACGCCCGCGGGGTTTCAAGGACCGACGTGCCAGGTCACACCCCGTAGACCCGCGAGAACGTCTCTGCAATCTCACGCGCCACATCGGCAACTTCCATGCCGCGCGCTTCGGCCACAACCTTGGCCGTGTGCCCGATCAGCGACGGCTCGTTTTTCGCCCCGCGGAACGGCTCCGGGGTCATGTACGGCGCATCCGTTTCCACCAGCAGCTGCCCCGCCGGTGCCAGCGCCGCCGCCTCTCGCAGCTCTTCGTTGCGCTTGAACGTCACGTTGCCGGCAAAGCTGAGCACGTAACCGCGCTCGATCGCCTCCCGCGCCACATCCAGCGGTGAGGAGAAGCAGTGCAAAATCACGTGCTCGGGCCGCGGGGCGCTATCAAGAATGCGCAGCATCTCCGCGTCGCCTTCGCGGTTGTGGATCATCAGCGCCTTGCCCGACTCGCAGGCCAAATCGATGTGCCAGCGAAATGCCTCCTCCTGCACCTCAAGCGGCGCGGTGCCTTCCGCGTCGTGCTTGAGCCAGTAGGTGTCGATGCCGGTCTCGCCCACCGCGACACAACGCTCGTCGGCGGCCATCTCCGTCAGGCGGGCGCGAGCAACGTCGTCAAGCTCATGCGCCCTCGTCGGGTGGATGGCGCACGCCGCGAACACGCGCTCGTTGAAGTGGGCGGCCTGAAGCGCAAGCTCGGCCTCCTCGAGACCGTCGCCGACGGTGCAGATGCGTTCCACGCCGGCGGCCAGGGCGCGCTCGACGAACGCATCCACTTCTTCGGCGCCGCGCGCTCCGCAGGACGCGAGGTGGGTGTGCGCGTCGATCAGGCCGGGAATCGGTTCGGCGGGCACGGGTGTGGGACGCGGTTTCTTTTTGCTCATACGATGCACCCTATGACATTTGAAGACATCGACTCAGCCACCCAGACCCAGATCGAGGCCGACCTGGCCGAAGCCGCCGGCCGCGGCATCAACGGCTCCCCCGCCGACATCGTGGAGTCCTTCGAGGCCGAACTCGCCGACTACCTCGCGTTACCGCCGGACGTGCGCCGCGGCTTCCCCCGCGGCGACACCGCGCGGCTGTACGGCACCGCACTCGGCCAGGCGCTCGTGCGCGAGGGGTACAAGTGGCAATTGCTTATCGACGACTACGGCACCGACCTCGTCGTCGCCAAAGACGTCGGCAGCGCCGGCGAAAAATACACCGCGCCGCTCGTGGTGGTGGACCAGCGCTTCGAGGACGAGGAACCCGGCACGCTGACCAAGTTCCTCGGGCAGTTCCTATGACAGAGTCGATCATGCCGCTCGTGCGGCCGGAGCTGCGCAGGCGCGCGCGGCTGATCCCCCATCCGTCGGTGGAACGCGGCGCGACCCGCTGGCTGGCCACCCACGGCCAGACGCTCTTTCCCATCCCCCGCCGCGAGGGCGTGCAGCTGATCCGGCACGGGCACACTCTCATCTTCCGGCCGCGCAACCCGAGAGGCGCGCTGTTGTGGCTGCACGGCGGCGGCCACATCATCGGCCACCCAGCCCAGGACGGGCCGCTGTGCGCGAACACCGCCGCCGAGGTGGGCGTGACCGTGGTGGCCCCGCGCTACCCGCTCTCCCCTGCACACCCGTTCCCCGCCAGCCTCGACGCCGCGCTGGACACGTGGGCGTGGATGCACACCCGCGCCGACGAGTTCGGCGAACCGTTCGCCATCGGCGGCGAAAGCGCCGGCGGCGGGTTGGCGGCTGCAGCCTGCCAGCGGCTTTACGACGAGCCTGCCGAAAAGCACGGCCCGCTGCCCCGCGCCCAGTGGCTCTTCTGCCCGATGCTGGACGACCGCCCCACCGCCGACCGGAGGCGCGACCTACCGCGCGACCGCCCCGTGGCCAACAACACGCAAACCCGCTACGCCTGGACGTCCTACCTGGGCCAGGCGCCCGGGCTGGAGACGGTGCCGGAGTACGCAGTCCCTGCCCGTCGCGCGGACCTGTCGGGGCTTCCCCCGGCATGGCTGTCCACCGGAGACATCGAGCTCTTCTACGAGGAGATCTGCGCCTACACCCGGCGACTTCGCGACGCCGGCGTGCCCGCCCAGCTCGAAATCGTCGAAGGCGCGCCGCACGCGATCGAGCTGTGGGCGTTCGACGTGCCCGTGGTCAAGGCCATGCTCGCCTCGGCGCGATCGTGGCTCGGCGAGCAGCCGTAGCAATTATGTTCCCGCGCCGCCCCACCGCGCCGCCCCGCCGCACTCGCCCCAAACGCCCTCCAACGCGCGGATCCAGCTACCTAGGTCCAGATAATCGCCCCAGGAGCCGATTAGCTGGGTCCTACTAGCTGGATCTGGCGGAAGAGTGTGGGAAGAGGCTGGGTGGTGGGCTGTCAGCGGGCAGCCGCCGGCACCGCCGCGCTACTGCACCGGCGCCCACTCCGGGCCGGTCTCGCCCAGCTCCGGGTCCAGCTTGGCAATCAGCGGCTGCGGCTTGGACAGCTCCGTGCCCGGGGTGACGTCCACGCGCCGCCACACGGCCTGCTGCTGGGAGTAGTCGCCGGTGATGGTCAGGTAGGTCTGGCCCTTCTCCGGCAGGCCGGCGCCGACGAGGTTGAACTCCTCGTCGTCCACGACCTCTTCGACCCGCGGCTCGGCCGCCCAGATGCCGGTGCGGCCCAGGGTCTCGTGGACCTTCTGCGCGGTGTGCGGCAAAAACGGGGTGAGCATGGCGTTGCAGTCGGAGACGACCTGCAGCGCGGTCCACAGTACGGTGGCCACGCGCTCGCGCTTGGTGTCGTCCTTGGCCAGCTTCCACGGCTCCTGCTCCGCGATGTAGGCGTTGGCCTCGCCGACAACGTGCATGATCTTCGTGATCGCGGACTTGAAGTGGGCCTTGCCCAGCTCCTCGCCGGCGGTGGTGAACGTCTCGGCCGCGAGGTTCAGGATGCGCTCGTCGGAGGCCTCAAGCGGGCCGGGCGCCGGGACCTGGCCGAAGTTCTTGTGCGCCATGGACACGGTGCGGTTGACCAGGTTGCCCCAGCCGTTGGCCAGCTCGTTGTTCACGCGGCGGACAAACTCATCCCAGGTGAAGTCCGTGTCGTTGTTCTCAGGTCCTGCGACGGCGATGAAGTAGCGCAGCGGGTCCGGACCGAACTCGGCCAAAAAGTCCTTGACGTAGATGACCACGCCCTTGGACGAGGAGAACTTCGAGCCGGACATGGTGAGGAACTCGGAAGAGACAACCTCGGTGGGCAGGTTCAGTTCGCCTAGCTCGCCAGCGGTGCCGCCCTTGGCGCCCTTGCCTGCGTAGCCGAGCAGCTCCGCCGGCCAGATCTGGGAGTGGAAGGTGATGTTGTCCTTGCCCATGAAGTAGTAGCCCTCGGTGGCCGGGTCCTGCCAGAAGTCCTTCCAGGCCTCCGGGTTGCCGGAGCGGTGCGCCCACTCAATCGACGCAGACAGGTAGCCCACCACGGCATCGAACCAGACGTAGAGCTTCTTCGACGGGTTGTCCTGCCAGTCCTCCACCGGGATCGGGATGCCCCAGTCGATGTCGCGGGTCATGGCGCGCGGGCGCATATCCTCCAGCAGGTTCAGGGAGAATTTCAGCACGTTCGGGCGCCACTCTTGGCGTGTGGAAAGCCACTGCTCCAGCGCGTCGTGCAGCGCAGGCAGGTCGAGCATGAAGTGCTCGGTCTCGATGAACTCCGGCGCCTCGCCGTTGATTTTGGACACCGGGTTGATCAGGTCCGCCGGGTCGAGCTGGTTGCCGCAAGTGTCGCACTGGTCGCCGCGGGCGTCGGTGGCGCCGCAGATCGGGCAGGTGCCTTCGATGTAGCGGTCCGGCAGCGTGCGGCCCGTCGACGGGGAGATCGCGCCTTGCGTGGTCTCCCGGATCATGTAGCCGTTCTCGTTCAGCCCGCGGAAGAGCTCCTGCACCACGGCGTAGTGGTTGCGGGTGGTGGTGCGGGTGAACAGGTCGTAGGACAGGCCCAGGCCCGCCAGGTCCTGCACGATCTGCTTGTTGTAGCGGTCCGCCAGCTCCTTGACGGTCACGCCTTCCTTGTCGGCCTGCACGAGCAGCGGGGTGCCGTGCTCGTCTGTGCCGGAGACCATGAGCACGTTCTTGCCGGACATTCGCTGGTAACGGGCGAAAACGTCGGAAGGCACGCCGAAGCCTGCGACGTGGCCGATATGGCGCGGGCCGTTGGCGTACGGCCACGCAACGCACACAAGAACGTTCTGGTTGGTCTCGGAAGAAGTCATGGCTCTCAGCATAAGTTATGCCCCGCTCAAGCACTGCACTGCTTAAGCGGGGCGCAACTTTAGAACGTCGTCAAGCAAACGCTCCTAGCGGGAACGCGGTTTGAGCATCTCCTTGACCTGCGCCTTGCGGGCTTCCAGCTGCTGCTGGTCGCGGTGCATGCGGCGCTCGATGGCCAGCTGGCGGGCGAAGCGCTCCTGCTCCTTCTTGTCCAGGTAGATCGTGTCGTTGGACATGTCCTTGACAATCGCGAACATCAGCACGATCAGGATGATCAAGAACGGCGTTGCGGCCACGATGGTCACGGATTGCAGCGAGTTCAGCGCGTCCGAGCCACCGGAAATCAGAAGCGTCAGGCCGACGAATGCGGTGGCCAAGCCCCACATTGCGGCGAGCCACGGCTTCGGCTCGGTCTTGCCGGACTGGGTCATAGATGCCATCACCGTCGACGCGGAGTCCGCGGAGGTGATGAAGAAGGTGCCCAGCAGTACCAGCGCAAACACGCCAACAACGTAGCCGCCCGGCAGCGCGTGCAGCAGGTTGAACAGCTGTTCTTCGTTGGAGCCGCCGCCGACGATGGACTCGCCAGCCTGCTCCATCTTGATCGCGGTGCCGCCGAAGATGGCGAACCACACGGTGGACAGGCCAGCCGGAACCAGCATCACACCGAGGCAGAACTCGCGCACGGTTCGGCCGCGGGAAATGCGTGCGAGGAAGGTGCCCACGAACGGGGACCAGGAGATCCACCATGCCCAGTAGAAGATGGTCCAGCCGGAGAGGAACTCGCCGGCCTGGCCGTCGGAGCTCTCAGCGGTGCGGGCTGCCATTTCGAAGAAGTTCTGCAGGTAGTTACCAACAGCGGTCGGCAGCATGTTCAGCTGCGCCACGGTCGGGCCAAACACGAACACGAAGACCGCCAGCACAGCAGCGATGACCATGTTGGTGTTAGAGAGCCACTGAATGCCCTTGGACACACCCGACATTGCCGATAGCAGGAATGCGAGGGTGAGCACGGAAACGATGCCGATGGTCAGCTTGGTGGACGGGTTGTCCACGAAACCGGAGGCTTCCAGGCCGGAGCTGATCTGCAGCGCGCCGAGGCCCAGGGAGCAGGCGGTGCCGAAGATGGTGGCGAAGACGGCGAAGGCGTCGATGAGCTTGCCCAGCCAGCCGTTGGCTGCTTTCTCGCCGATCAGCGGGATGAACGCGCTGGACAACAGCTGCTTGCGGCCGAGGCGGAACGTCGAGTACGCGATGGCCAGGCCGATGATGGCGTAGACGGCCCACGGGTGCAGCGTCCAGTGGAACATGGTCTGCGCCATCGCGGTGCCGACTTCGTGCTCGTCGTGGCCCGGCACGCCGTCGAGGTACATCGCCAGCGGCTCGGCAGCGCCGTAGAACATCAGGCCGATGCCCATGCCGGCGGCGAACATCATGGCGATCCACGAGGTTGTCTTGAACTCCGGACGCTCGTCGGCGGTGCCGAGGCGGATGGTGCCGAAGTTCGATGCCGCGATGACGATGACGAAGGCGACGAAGATGGTGCCGCCGAGGACGAAGGCCCAGCCGAGGTTGTCGATGACCCAGCCGAAGGCGGCATCCGCGAAGTTAGAGAAGTTGTCGGGGGCGGCAAGGCCCCAGCCGACGATCGCCGCGACAATCACTGCCAGAGGAATGACGGTGCCCCAGTTGATCGGGGCGTCTTCTGCGTCGGCTTCGCTAACGACGCTTTCCTCTGGGTCTGTGTAATCGGGTTGCGCGCCGTCGCGGTCTGCGCGCAGCAGTGCGGCGATCTCGCCGACTGCGGAAGATTTTTCAGTCTTGATGGGATCCGTACTCCGCGGCTCCACATCAGGATCGTGGGGATCCCTTTGGAGATCACGCTGAGACATATAGTTCTCCTCGCAAATTTTCAGGGTTTTTCTAGAACCCAAGCAGGCTAGCGCAGATCACACCATTGTGCTAGCCAGCGCGCGAGGAACTTTTGCCTATCGACGTCAGCTTCGCGCATCCAACGCGGCATCGTAGAGGTCTCCGACCTTCACTCCGTGCTGCTTCGCCACCTGTTTCGCCGCATCTTTCATGCGCTGGCCGCCGTCGACCAGCTCCAGCACCAGACCGACCAAGTCCTCGGGTTCGGCCTGCTGCCCGGTGCCGCCTTCGATCACCAGCGTGATCTCCCCTCGCACGCCGCCGGCCGCCCATTCGGCGAGCTCCCCCAGCGTGCCACGTTTAACCTCCTCGTAGGTTTTGGTCAGCTCGCGGCACACGGCGGCGCGGCGTTCGGTGCCGAGGACTTCCGCGGCGTCGGCAAGCAACTGCTCGATGCGGTGCGGCGACTCGAAACAGCACACGGCGCGGCGCTCGTGCGAGAGCGTTTCCAACCACGCGCGGCGCGCGCCGGTCTTCCGCGGCGCGAAGCCGTCGAAAATGAAGTGGCCCACGTTGAGCCCCGACAGTGCCAGGGCCGTGGTGACCGCGGAGGGGCCCGGGATGCAGGTGACGGGGATGCCGGCGTCGTGGGCCGCAGCGACGATGGAGTGGCCGGGGTCCGACACCAGCGGCATGCCGGCGTCGGTGACAACGACGACGGTGCCGGCGCGTGCGGCGTCGAGAAGCTCCCGCACCCTCGATTCTTCGTTGTGGTCGAAGTTGGACACCACACGCCCAACGATTTCCACGCCGAGCGCCGCGGCGAGCGCGCGCGTGCGGCGTGTGTCTTCTGCGGCGATCACGTCCGCGGCCGCGAGCGCTTGCGCCAGCCGCGGCGACGCATCTGCCCCGTTACCAAGCGGGGTGGCCGCGAGCACAACTCCGGCCGGGAGGTTCTGTATCTGGTCTTGCTCGTCGGACATACCTCGGGAGCATACGCCCAAGGCGCTAATATCTTCCGTCGTGACCACTATTGCGAGCACCCCGAACCCCGCCGGACCGCAGTCCGGCGCCGACCAAACGGCGCCCGAGACGACGCGTTCCTTGCGGCCCGCCCAGCCGGCGCCCGAGGCACCCGTGACCGTGCCGTGGACGCGCCGCGACACCATCGCCGCCTCCGTCATCGGTGTGCTGGCGCTGCTCACCCGCTTTATCGGGCTAGTGCAGCCGACCAGCTCCGGCACCCCGGTGTTCGACGAGAAGCACTACGTGCCGCAGGCCTGGGACATGGTGGAAAGCTGGTTCAACCCGGTCTTGGGCGGCATCGAGTCCAACCCCGGTTACGGCCTGGTCGTGCACCCGCCGCTGGGCAAGCAGCTGCTCGCGCTCGGCGAGATCATCTTCGGCTACTCCCCGCTCGGCTGGCGCCTCATGACCGGCCTGTTCGGCACCGCGGTGATCGTGTTCGTATTCCTGCTCGCGCGGCGGGTCAGCCAGTCCACCAACATCGCGATCATCGCCGGCATCATCGCGCTTTTCGACGGCGTCCTGCTCGTCTCCGCCAAATTCGGCATGCTCGACGTGTTCCAGGTGCTGTTCGTGGTGATGGCGGCGTGGACCCTGGCCGGCGACATGCGCGAGGTGCACCACCGCTGGCACGACGCGTGGCTGGCCGGCAAGCTCGAGGACGCAGGCCCGTTCGGCCCGCGCATGGGCTTTCGCTGGTGGCGCTTCGCCACCGGCGTGCTGCTCGGCCTGACGCTGTCGGTGAAGTGGTCCGGCCTGTACTACATCATGTTCTTCGGCCTGCTGTCGTCGTTCTGGGACCTGTTCCTGCGCCGCCGCTACGGCGTGGAGAAGCCGATTTCGGGCACCCTGCTTCGCGACGTCCCGTCGGCACTCGCCTCCATCGTGCTCATCCCCGCCGTGCTGTACCTGTGGTCCTGGCGCGCCTGGTTCGCCTCCGAGACGTCCGTGTACCGCCACTCGCTTACCGACGGCACCATCGCCGGCTCCGACTGGCCCTGGCTGGCCAACCTGCCCGAGCCGATTGCCGGCTGGTTCTACTACCACTTCTCGGTGCTGAACTTCCACGCCTCGCTGACGTCGTCCTCCGGCCACTCCCACCCGTGGGACTCCAAGCCGTGGGCCTGGCTGGTCTCGGCGCGCCCGATTCTGTACTACTCCGCCACCGATCTGGAGTGCTCGGTTGCGCCCGGCGACGGGACGTGCCGCGAGATGATCTACATGTTCGGCACCCCCGCCATCTGGTGGCTGACCGTGCCGGTGCTGTTGTGGGCGTGCTGGGTGTGGCTGACCCGCAGGGACTTCCGCGTCATCGTGCCGGTGATCGCGTTCGCCGCCGGCTTCCTGCCGTGGCTGGCTGCCTTCGACCGCCAGATGTACTTCTTCTACGCCACCGCCCTGGTGCCGTTTACCGCGGTGCTGCTAGCCCTCGCCTTGGGCAACCTGGCCAAGAAGGGCGGGCCCGTGACGTGGCCCTGGGTGCACAAGGTCGCAGGCTTTGAGATGCGCTGGGGTCAGCTCGCCGCCGTGGTCTACATCGCGCTGGTGGTGGCCAGCTTCATTTACTGGTCGCCCATCCTTTACGGCTTCAAGATCCCGGACACCTGGTACGAGTCCATCATGTGGCTGCCCAGCTGGAAGTAGCCCGGCTGGTTGGAAACCTGGCCCAATTTTCGGCACCGGCGTCGTTCCCCCGGGGCCCGCGCCTGACACTTTCTGGCGGAATCTGTCAGGCGACGCGCTCCGCCCCAGGGTAGCTCGAAGCGCCTGCGGAATATGTCAGAGCCATCGCTTTTGACTGCTACCCCAGCTCCACACCTGCGCTAGTACGGCCGGGCGTCCAGCATCTGCCACGCCCGGCGCAGCGCCCCGCCCCGGTCGGCGACCCAGGTCCACACAAGGGCCACCAGGCTCATCAGCGGGATGAGCACCCCGGCGAGCTCGAAAGCGCCTGTGCCCAGCACAAAATCGCGCACGGCAAAACCGACGGTGAAGGTGAACATGGTGCCCACGATGAGCACGACGCCCGGGATCTGCTGTGGCCGCCAGGCGGTAAAGCCCAACGCGAGCGCCACGCCGAAGCGCACCGACGCCGCAGACGCCACCACCGGCTCCTCCCCGCCGGAGAGGATCAGGCGCACGGCCCACACCACCCACACCACGGCCATTGCGCCGAGCAGCAAACGGCCCACTGCCATGCCGAGCTCGCGGCGGCGGGCGAAGCGGCGCCACTCGTCGTCCACCCCGGCGAGGATCGCGGCGGAGAGGTCCTGTGGCGGGGCCATCGCGTCGTCGGTGTCCCCGCCGAGCGACTGCGACAGCGCCAAGGAGCGGTCCAAAAACGCGCGGCATTCCGTGCAGCCGGACACGTGGGCGTCGACAATAGCGTCGTCGAGTTCGGATTTCTCGCCGTCGATGCGCGCGGACAGCGCCGCCTGGACCTCCTCGTGGCTAACCACGCGTGAGCACCCCGTCCAGGCTGGCACGGCCTGTGCCGAAGACGGTGATGATAAACAACGCGGCGGCGAGCACCAGCGTGTACTCCACTCCCCCGGCCTCGATGAAGAAGCCGTTGTCCAGGTGGACGAAGTACCCGGCGGCTAAAACGAGGAGGGCGAGGAGCGACGCGGTGATCGTCGTTAAGAGCCCCACTGCCAAAAACGCGCCGCCGATGAGCTCGACGGTGCCGGTGAGGTAGGCGGACAGCTGTGGCTGCGGCACCCCGAGTGTCGCGAACTGGCGGCCGGTTTCGGCCATGCCCATCTCGAACCAGTGGTTGTAGCCGTGCGCCACAAACACCGCGCCCAGCACGAGCCGGAGTACAAGCAGCGCGAAGTCGCGGACGGCGGGCCTATTCATGCCGATTAGCGTACCCGTGGAACCAAACGAGGTAGAACTGAGTCCAATACATATGACTGATTTTCACACCGCCCCAGAGACCGATCCCGAATCCGGCTGGCCCGTCATCGGCGACGACGGGCTGGCGCGCCCACCGTGGGCGGCCACCGACCCGCTTTTGCGCGAGTACTACGACACCGAATGGGGCATGCCCGTCACCGACGAGCAGGGCATGTTCGAGCGCGTCTGCCTCGAGGGCTTCCAGGTGGGGTTGTCCTGGCGGCTGATCCTGCAGAAGCGCGAGGCGCTGCGCGCGGCGTTCCGCGGTTTCGACCCAGAGGAGGTCGCAGGCATGAGCATCGAGCATTTGCTTGACGACGCTTCCTTGATCCGCAACCGGCGCAAACTCGAAGCAGCAGTGAAAAACGCCCAGGCAACGCTCAACCTGCGGGAACAGGGCACGCACCTGGGCGAGTTCGTATGGTCCTACCAGCCGGAACACACGCCGGTGCCACGTACGATGGCGGAGGTGCCGACGCGCTCGGCCGAGTCCGAGCAACTGGCGAAGGACTTGAAGAAGCGCGGCTTCACCTTTGTGGGGCCGGTGACTATGTACGCGCTGATGGAATCCACCGGCATCGTCGACACCAACTTGGTGGGCACCTGGCGCCGCGGTGCGTCCGGAGTGTGGGCTTAAGGCGCGTCTAGGCGGCGTTTAATCGTCGTCCATGTCCGCGAAAGCCTCCTCGACAGAGTCGTGCTCCTCGCGGGATGCCTCCCAGACTTCCTTGGCGGCGGAGAGGTTGATCGCGGCGATGATCGCACCGACGACGATGTCGAACCAGGCGGTCTCCCACACGAAGGTGAGCAGTCCGGCGGCGATGATGAGCAGGTTGGCCAGCGCGTCGTTGCGCGCGGCCAGCCAAGCGCCGGTGGCGAGCGATGAGCCTTCACCGCGCAGCTGCATCAGCAGGATCGCGCAAACCACGTTGACCACCAGGGCACCGACCGCGATGCCGGTCAGGCCCTCCGGCGACGGCGCGACCGGGTTCACGATCTTGGCGACGACGGTGACAATCGCAGCCACCGCCGGGATGAGGATCAGCGCTGCGAGCACGCTACCCGCGGTGCGACGGCGCGCGGCCGGCCACGCCACGGCGAAGAACACCAGCAGGTTGATTGCGGTGTCCTCGAGAAAGTCGGCGGAGTCCGCGAACAGGGACGCCGACCCAATGGCCACCGCACCGGCAAACTCCACGAAGAAGTATGCCAGGTTCAACAGCGCCACAATCAGCACCGCGCGACGGATCTTCTGCGCGCCCAACGAATCTTCCACTTCAGCTGCTCCTTTATGCCCGAGATTCAACGGGAGGCAGCTTAGCCGATCAGCAAAACGTAACGGGGCCCGGCCGTATTCGACCGGGCCCCGCAATCAAGCGGAGCTAAGGGAGCTCCACGACGAAATCTATTCAACCGCTGGTAGACGCGCCATTCGCAGACATTGGCCCCGCAACTGTTGCGCAACTGTTGCTTAGCGCACCGAAAACCGACCCGAGGAGCACCCGATGCTTTCCCCCAAAACCACTACCAGCCTGGCGCGGCAGGCATCCGCAGCGCGCACCCCACTGCGCCACATCATCCACCACGAGGAGGCAGACGGCACCATCCACTACCTCTGCGGCATCCGGCGCGCACCCGGCGCGGCAGTCAAGGGCACCCACGCCGATAAGGTGAACTGCCCCGCCTGCGATGCAGCCGCGCACCTGCTGGAGGTCATGCCGTGACCGAGCACCACCTACTGCCGCGTGACGATCAACCCGGCGACTACACCGGCTGCTGGAATCAGGTGCACGTGCGCACCGTCTACCCCGACACCGCAGCCGGGGTGTGGCACTTCGCCATGACCGAGGAACTACGCGGCACCTACTGCGGCAAGTTCAACCGCATGTGGGGCTGCGAACTGCCCGGCGCACGTGTTAGCACCCGGCGCGGCGGCACCGTCACCATCGCCGCCCAGGGCGCGACCATCGGGCAGATCATCACCACGCTTAACCCGTGGAAGTTCCGAGGCACCCGGCTCGGGTTCTGCCCCGACTGCCTAGACATGGCTCGAGCACAAGCCGAACTGATCAGCCAGCCTAAGTACCGGCTGCGCGGGCTGCTACGGCAGTTCGACGGTGCCGCTACCCCACCGGCGTAGCTTCAACCGCTTAGACGGCAAAATTCACCAGGCGTTTTGCGCTGGCCTATCGCGCACGCGCGTGTTGCCGGCCTTGCACGTCCATCACTCGCCGCCACCTCCACTGCTCGAAGTGGCGGCTGTTTCGTTGTTCAGAATCGCGGCATACCTCCCTAACGCGCGCCCCCCTTAACCCCGGGGAGAGAGAAAACCTGACTGCATCAGGCGGGGCGGAGTCAGGTGAGGGCACCCCTCGGATATTTTTGGCCACCCCCTCCCAGCTCGGGCAGACTTTTCAGGCCCGCGTAAAAAGCCCTGACTCGGGCAGCGGTGCGGAGTCAGGTGAGGGTACCCGGTTATGAATGTTCGGCCTGCCGCAGAATCGTGTAACCCGTACACGGCCCGAGCGCCTATGCCCTCGGGGCATCAGCGCGCCGGGTGGGAGGGGTGCTCCCCCAAGGGTGTGCCGTGTAGCGCGGGCGGCATGTCGGCGGTGCATGTAGTGTTCGCGGCGGGGGGCACCCCCACCCCTCCAGAATCAGCCCCGCTAGGAGCTCGGGAGATTGTGCTGCAATGTCTCGGGGGCGCATCCGGCGGTACCCGTGGGGACTTCTCCCCTGCCCGCTTTAAGCGGCGTTTTCCTGCCGTTGCTTCCCCCACTAGGCCATTGATAGATCTGGAAGATTGACTGATGCGAGTGGTCGGGTGAGATGTAGACTTCCTGCATGGCACCGAATAACCGGAAACCAATCCCGAAAGTCGCCTACGCGCCCATGCTCGGTATGGAGACGTACGTGCGGGCCCGTGTGGACAAGGACTACTCGCATCTCGTGCAGCTGCGGGCCTCTGCAATCAACCAGTGCACATACTGCCTTGCTATGCACCGTCGCGATGCTAGGAAAGACGGCTGGACGGAAGAGAAAATCGGCCGTGTGGAGAACTGGACGGAAACTCCCGATGTCTTCTCCGATGAAGAGCACGCGGCACTAGAGCTCACCGATGCAGTGACGAAGATCCGCGGCGAAGAATCCGTGCCAGATGAGCTCTGGAACCGCGTTGAGCGCCTTCACGGGGAAAAGGGCGCGCGTAATCTGCTGATGGCGATTGTCACGATCAACGCGTGGAACAGGATCGGCATCACCACGCGGCTCGATCCGAACAGCCTTTCCGGTGTCACGCCTTTCGATCTCGGACAGAACTAGCGTTCGCCAGTTGCCCTGTGATTTCAGTTTCTCCTGGCGACGATGTTGAAACTAGGCTGCATTGCAGGGTCCTTGTTGAGTTCGGATTGGCTTGAACACCTAAATCCTTAACCCAGCAAGGACCCCCACATCTTGTGCCACACCCAAGCACCCCGAAAACGACCTACGCACTCCCAAACGCGAAGAGCCGGTTTTGTTGTCGGCAGGTGTCCTGACCGTCCTAAGTGTCCTGTGCAGGTAGACGATGGTTTTACACTGTCCTATCCACTGTCCTAGGTGTCCTGTGCGCCTCGGGTGGGTAGGACACCCAGGACACCACCTAGGACACCCGAAAACATGCTGTGACCAGCACAGGACACGTAGGACGCCTAGGACACCTGGTATTTATCCATTGCGGCATCGAAAGCACCGCCACGAATCAGCATGGGGCGTTTCGTGCCCTCCTCCTCGACCTGGTGCACCACATCTGCGGCCATGAATTCATCCAGCACCGCATCGAAAGCACCGCGCTGGTTGCCGCGCATCCGTTGCCGCAGCGGACTAGACGGCACCGCCTGCCCATCAGCATCAGCGACTGCTTTCAAGATCAGCGGGCGGGCTTTTACCTTTGCGCGGGCCTGCACGGCCTCCTCGGCAGCATCCTTGCGCTCCAGACGCAGCGCCGCCTCCTCCACCTGTTGGCCCTCCAGGTGTGCCTCACAGCCGCGTGCAATAGCGGCAGAAAAACCCATCAGCCCCTCTGCCCGCCGGTAATCTCCCTCCTCTATCCGATCACCCGAGCGCAGCAACGTAAGCCCCATTGCCAACTTGAGCGTGGTGAACATGCGGTGCCCACCACCGTCTAGCGGCGGGCCATACATCAGCGTCTCCTCATTGTTGCGCAGCACCTTTTCCCGAATAGCGGGCGCGACACCCATCGGGGTGCCGTCCAACACCGAGGAGGGCACCATTACCGGGTGCAGGTTCACCGGCGGGTACTCCTCGCCCGGCTTGCGCAGCGGGTCGAACACCTCCACGAACACAAAGCGGTGCTTAAACCCATCGTCCTGCCCGCTAATGATGAACCCCGTCTTATCCGGCTGCGCACCGAGCACCAGCCCGGCGCGATAATTGCCGCGCTCCACTCGCAGCTTGTCCTTGCGGTTGTTCAGTGTGAGCTCGCCGCCGCTGTAGATGTTCAACAGATGCGGGCGCAGCGTACTGCCCTGCCGCTCGGAGAGTGCACCCATCAGGCCCACCTCGGTGACCGTGAACAGAATCGACGGCCCGGCCTGCCCCTCACCCTCGGGCTGGAGGGAGGTTAAAAGCCCCTCACCCGAGCCGATGCCATGACTCTGCGGGCGCAACTGCAAGCCCAGATCATCACCCGCCTGTAGCACCGTAACTGCATCGGATGCAGCCTCGATCAGCTTGTCCTTGCCGCCGCCGGGCCTGCCCATCAGCACCACGAAAAGGTTGGGCGCGCCGGGGCCTAGCCCCGCATCGAATCGCACCCGCCCGGGCGTGGCAGTCAGCGCGTACAGCGCGCACGCAACCAGGAAAGCAATAGGCGGGCGGTTGTTCGCCCGGGCGTAGTCACGCACCCGCTGGAGCGCATCACCGGCACCATCGAATACCTCATGCTCCAGCTGCTCCCATTGCGCCACAGTGTAGACAGAATCGAACTTACGGTTAGTCATGCTGCGGCACCTCCTCCGTTGCTGTACATGCGGGCACCGGATGCGATCGTGCGGCGCGCCTCGGCCTCGGGTAGCCCGGCGCGGGTTGCGGCTTGCACTAGCTCCTCGTCCATGCCCAGGGCCTCCTCTGCGTTGCGGCACGCGGCCCAAATCAGCGTGTTGTTGCGGTTGCCTGCTGGTGCACTCGCCACGGCCTCTATAAGGCCGCTGCCGTTGCCCCCAGCTGTGTTGTGACGTTGTGGTGCGGGCGTGACCTCCACGGGCTTGTAGGCGTGCCTGTGCAGCCACACGGGCAGTTCGGGCACCTCCTCCAGCTCCATCCAGGTGTGCAGCCGGTACATCCCACCATCGGGGTGCACCGAGGGTGCCACCACCACATAGCCACGCCGGGTTTTCAGATCAACACCCGAGGAGGTGTGCGCAAGTTGTCCACGCAGCGTGGCGTTGAACGGCAGGCGGAACCACAGGTGCCACCCGCCGGTGCCGGTGATCATGGTGAGCGTGTCAGGCACGCTGCGCCCGGCGTTGAGCTCTGCCCACGTCTGCGCGCCGGGCGCGCCGTCTTTTACGTCCACGTCCACCACTACGTAGCCCGCGGGCGGGCGTAGCCCAATGTTCGCGCCGGGTGTGTGTGCCCACCATTGCTGCACGGTGGGTACGTCTGCGGTGAAACTGTCCTTGCCGTGTGGCACGTAGCGCGGCATCGGCACCTTGCCGCGTAACGGGCCTACCTCCAGGCCGCGGGCGGTGTACCACTCGGCGGCTGCGGCGCGGAACTGCGCAGGATAAAGACCGTGGTATTGGGTATCGTGATCAACGTCCGACCACTTGATTACGTCCCCTGGTTGTGTGCCGAGCACCGGGGGCGTTTTCTTTGCGTTGTTCACCGAGCACCACCGGCCTGTGCCTTAATCCAGGCACCGAGCTGCCCGAGGGTGCGGGCATCCAGCATGACCTCTACCGTCTCCATCGTCTCAGCGTTGATCAGGTGGAGCGAATACAGGCCCACCGGCGCGCCGGGTTTGGTGGATAGGCAGCTAACTGCCACATCTCCGGTGATCATCTGTTCCCCACTGTGCGCAACCTTTGTGTGAAAAATTGCGCGGTCTGTGAACTGCACGCCGTTCATTTAGTTCACCTCCCCCGTGTTGTAGTAGCCGGGCGCGATTACCTCGGTGTAGGCGCGGCGGCGCAGCTCCTCGGGCCACCCCTCCAGCGCAGCGGCAAGCACCGAATATGCGAGATGGAGCAAATCAGCTCGGGAGGCCGGCACCTCTACGGTGTCCCCATCGGTGCGCTCCAGGCGCAGGCGGTAGGGCGCGGCATCCAGGTTGGTTTGCCGGTTGCGCAGGCACCAAATCGAAAGTTCGCCGGCGGGCTCGGTGCTGTGTGCCTCGGTGGGATAGTTGCCAGCCCACATTGCACGGGCTGCTACCTCTGTCCATTGTGCGGGGCGCATTAGCGTTCACCCCCTGCCCATGCATCGGTGCGGGTGAACAGGTTATCCACATCTTCGGGGCGCAACCGGATAGAGCGCCCGAGACGGTAGGCAACTAGATTGCCCTCGGCAATGTAGCGGCGCAGCGTGCGCTCACCTACTTGGTAAAGTTCTGCGGCCTGCGGGATGGTGATCATGCGCGGTTTCGCGCCTTGTGCCGTCTGCGGCATTGATAAACCCTCCAGGGTGTACGTAACCCGGGCAGCTTTAACTGCCCCGGCATGACCCTGGGTTTGTTTAGGCATAACCCAGACGAGAACGCAGCCCCTCTTGAGCTGTGTTCGGTGAACGCCTGGGGCGGGGTCTAACATCCCCGCCTGGCCGACTGGAGCGGCAGCGCACAACACGCTGTAGTTTGTTGCCCCGAGGGGCCACCACTGGCATCAGGATAGCACTGTTACAAACGTGCAATCACTTGTCGCAACGTGTGCAACGAAATCTTGCGCTCCCCCGCCTGCCGCACAGCATGGAGCGCAGGGGCTAATTTCGAACCTCGCACGGTAAAACCATCGGTGCCGTCGCGAAACCTAAACCGGTGATCACAATTGTTCGCTGGAAGAAGCGTCACCCCCGTTACCGGGCGTTGCCCCTTGTTCTGCATTGCATCCCACAATCCGCTGAACACGTACTCCTCGTCTCGGGGCAAGAGTGACCAATCAACTCCCCCGAACAACTCACTGTATGGCCTCACATCATCAACGTTTTTCGGGTTCGGATTAAGGGCAGCACCAGGGTATTTAGCCGCTGCTTCAACCTCCCAAATCTTCCAGCGGACAACATTGAGCGGGGAACGAACATAGGGGTTGGGCGGCAACCCACGCTGCGGTGCTGTGATGAACAGCTCACGCACCTCCTCCTCACGAGTAAAGAGGAAAAACGTGCCCGACACTTTGCCGGCAGCATTCGTTACAGAAATCACTTTGTAGGTGCCCAATATCTCTCCCCCAGGCACCTGCGCCGGCCCCTCCCCTGCGTCTGCATAGGTCTTGTCCCAGGCCTCCCGCAATCTGTCCCATTCCCGCAAAATTTCTATTCGATTAGGGCTCAAGGCGTGCTTTTGACGTGTCAAGAATGGCTGGGCCACCCCAGCGTGCTCCAGCTCCTCGTACTTAGTCAGCCCTCGCTCACGCTTTTTGTGCATCGCGCTCCTCCTCTGTCTCCATGCCCGGCGCGGCTGCGCGGCGTATCCCCGCCAGTGCGGCGGCGGCGCGCTGCTGGTAGCCAACCTCTGCGCGCTGGTACTCCATCAACTGTTCCACTGTTTCGTGGCCCATCAGGCGGCGGGCCTCCTCCATTGAGAGCTGCCCGGCCATGACCAGGCGCACCAGTTGCGTGCCGTAGAACCGGCGGCAGCTATGCGGTGAGGTATCCACCCTGCCCGCGTGTTCTTTCGCGGCCTTAAAATACTTATCCCGGTAGCCGTGCTGGGTGAACTGCCTACCGTTCTTGCGTGACACCACCAGCGCCTCGGGGTCTGTTTTGCCCGCCTCGGTGAGGTGGTCGCGGATAGCGTCGGCAATGTCGGCGGGCACCACCACATCGCGCACCGCCGCTGCGCTTTTCGGGGTGGAGTTGATCACGGTTTGTTTGCCGCCGCCGGGCTTGTCCACGTCTTGCATGGAGCGGCGCACCCGCAGCGTCATTGTCGCGCCGGGCTCTAGCCCGGTGAGGTCTTTGCGGCGCAGCTCTAGCAGCTCCCCGAGGCGCAGCCCGCCCCACAACATGATCTGCGGCGCGTGACGCAACCACTCGGGGAACCCTTGCACCAGTGCCTCGGCCTCGGCATCGGTGTAGACGGCTTCATCCCGTTTACGGTTCTCGGGCTTGCGCATCTTCACCAGCGGCACCGGGTTGCCGTCGATTAGCTCCAGTTCATCGCGGGCCCAGTTAAACGCGGTGGTGAGCTTTTGGTGTGCGTGGTAGCTGGTGCTGTAGCCGTCTTGACCGTAGGGCCAAATAGCCTGCATCTCCTCTACCCACTGCCGCACCCGCTGCCGGTCTACGTCCACCACGCGCACGTGGCGCAGCGAGTTGAGCCCGGGCACATCGTCGGGCAGCGCGCGTAGCTCCAGGCGCTTGCGGTGGGTGGCGCGGGTGGTTGGTTTGAGGTCTGCGCGCGCCAGCCAATCATCTACCAGCTCGCCCACTGTCATGCCGCGCTCCTCCTCCAGGCGTGCGGCGGCTGCGGCCTGTTGCGCACGTTGCTTAGGCGGTGCCCACTCCTCCCGGTCGATCAGGCGGCGCTCTGCGGCCAACCAGCCCTGCGCGTCGGTGCGGGTGGCGAAACTGTAGCCCGGCGTGTGGCGGGCTCCATCGGGCCCGGTGTACTGCGCGGTGAATCTGTCGCGGGTTTTGCGCACGGTGCCCCACCCGTTGCGGCTGCGGCGCTTTGTCGCCATGTTGGGCTCCTCGGTGTTGCGGTGACGTTGCGCAACTGTGTTGCGTAACTGTTGCGTATAGGCTTCATACCACGGCAACACATGGCAACGTGCGGCAACAAAGGAATAGTGCACCTACCAGGGCAGATACAAAAACCCCTGGCCAAACATGACCAGGGGTTTTATCGAATTGTGGAGCTAAGGGGAATCGAACCCCTGACCTTCGCATTGCGAACGCGACGCTCTACCAACTGAGCTATAGCCCCTTGGGCACGCTCGTTACGTTACTCCTCCCCCACGCGCCGGCTAAATCGCCAGCGCAGTGGAGGTTTTCACGGTTTTAGGAGGCACGGGTGCCGTAGCCGCCGAGGTCTTCGTAGTCGTCGTAGCCGGGGTCGTTGTCCGGCGCGTAGCGGGCGGACGGCAGGGTGTCAAAGTCGGGGCTTTCGTCGTCCAGGTCCAGCACGACGGAGCCCGCGCGCAGGCGTGCGTCACGCGGGTGCTCGACGTGGTTGCTCATAGCCACGCCCATGCGGGCACGGCGCAGCTGACGCAGGCGGCGGGCGTGCAGGGCTCGCTCTTGCAGCACCACGCGACGCAACGCGATCATGAACCATGCGGTAAGCCCCACCGACACGGCGGGCAGCACCCAGGTCCAGCCACCCGCCACAAACGCCACGACGAAGGTGACCACGCAGGCGGCGATGAGCGCCAGCAGGGTGCGCTGGCGGCGCTGGAAGCGGGTGGCGGTGTTCTTCTTGTCGCGCTCCGGGTCGAATCCGCCGCGGCCGCGGCGCGCAGCGGCGAAGGCGAGGTCCTCGTCGCCCGCTTCGGCGACCTCTGCGGTGTCGACCTCGTCGTCAAAATCTTCCGGTGCTTCCTCAACGTCCGTTTCCGGGGCGCCCTGCTTCTCGACGCCTCCGGTCTCGTCCGCGTAGCCAAAGTCCTCGGGTGCGGTGTAGGACTCGTCCAGCTCGTAGCGGTTGGACTCTGCCTCAGCCTCGTCGGCGCCGCCGGCGTCGGTATCGGTGTCGGCGGCATCGTCCTCTGCAGCATCCTCCGCGGCGAGGACCTTCACAGAGGTGGAGCCGCCGGTCTCGTTGGCGACGACCTTGGTGGACCCGCCCTCGGCCGATTCGGCTCCGGCCGTCTCAGCATCTGCCGGTTCGGCTTCGCCTGCAGTGTCGTCTTCGGCATGCTCGATGACTTCGCCGTCGATGTGGTCGGCCTGATCTTCGGCGCCGGGGCGGCGGAAGAGGGTGCGCAGAGCGGGAGCGTCGTCGATAAGCACCTGCTCATCGGCGTCCGTCGCCTCGACGACCTCGTAGTCGGTGTCCTCGCTGTGGCGGTGAATGTCGGCGGCGGTGAGCTTCGGGCGGCGGCGCTCGGCCATCGGCGTGGTGCCGCCCTCGTGCAGCACGCGCGTTTCGTCGTAGCCGTCGCCGGAGCGGCGGATCGGCTTGTTGTTACCGATCATCAACGGCGCGAGGACGATGATCCACACGACCAGGATCAAGATGATCATTAAACTCGGGCTGCCCATGGGCGATGCCACCTTTCCGCGTCAGTTGCACCCTTAAAGTCAGGAGTCCACGGTATCGGCACTTGCGCAGGCGAACGGGTCGGCGCGCCGGTGGGCCGCAGCTGTTTTTCGCCTCTAGCGCACCCGGCCAGCCTCGCGCAGGCGCTGCACGGCCGTAGTGGGGAAATCGTCGGAGTTCAGGGCCACGAAGTGGTGGTCGCGCCACTGCCCGTCGATGTGCAGGTTGCGCCGCAAGTAGCCCTCCTCGCGGAAGCCGTTGAGCTTGAGCACCTTGCCGGAGGCGGGGTTGTGCGGCAGGTAGGTGGCGGTCACGCGGTGCAGACCGACGCGGGAAAACGCGTGGTCCACACCCAGCGCGCACGCGGCGGTGGCCACCCCGCGGCCCATAAACGGCGAGTGCACCCAGTAGCCCACCCAGCACTCGGAAACGATGCCGTGCTGGATGTTGCCCAGGGTGACCTGCCCGGCGAAGTCGCCGTCAACCTCGATGACCAGCGGCACCACGGTGCCCTGGTTGGCCAGCCGCTTCAGGTTGAGCCAGGTGTTGCGCCACGCCGCGTGAGAGTGCGCGTCCTCCCAGGTGCCCTCCACCGTGGGCTCGACGGGTTGAAGCCATTGCTTATCGACGTGTCTCGTGCCCGACCACTCCTCCCCGTCGCGGGAAGACAGGGGGCGCAGGCGGACGGATGCGCCGTCGGGAAGCGTGGCGGCCGGCGTGGATTCTGGCCACCCCGGGGTGGGCTGGCGGAACATGGCGAACATGGTCGGCGCCTAGCTGCGCTGGCGGAGGAACTCGACGTCCACGATGTCGCCGGGACGCACGTGCACAGCATCCTCCGGCAGATGGATCATCGCGTTGGCCTCCGCGAAACCGGCCAGCAGGTGGGCGGGCCCGGCTTCCAGCGCGGACAGCGGCTCGACCAGGTAGTCGCCGGTATCGGCGTCGCGCATGAGGCGGGCGCGGATGTAGCCGCAGCGGCCGGGAATTGAGCTGAGTTCGCGAAGTGAACGGGCCTTGACGGTGCGTCGCGTCACCGCAGTCTTGCCCAGGGAGCTGCGGATGGCGGGGCGGATAAATGTTTCCGCAATCACCAGCGCACTCACCGGGTTGGACGGCAAGAGGAACGCCGGGACGCGCTCTTCACCCACTAAGCCGAAGCCCTGCACGGAGCCGGGGTGCATGGCCACGCGCGTGGTGTCGATCTGCCCGAGCTCGCGCAGGATCTCCTGGATGGGAGCCGCGCCGGAGCCGCCGACGGCGCCGGTGATGATGACGAACTCGCTTTTTGCGATATGGCCGGCCACAGTCTCGCGCATGCGGCGCGGCTCGGCGTTGATAATGCCGGCGCGGTGCACGTCCGCGCCCGCTTCTTTAGCGGCCGCTGCCACGACGTAGGAGGCGATGTCGAAGACCTGCCCCAAGCCGGGGCGGCGGTCTAGGTCCACCAGTTCCAGGCCGTAACTCATCACGGTCACGCGGGGCCGCGGATACACCAGCAGCTTGTCGCGGCCAGCGGCGGCGGCAAGGCCGATCTGGGCGGGGCCGAGCACCGCCCCCTGGCGCACGGCGATGTCGCCGGGCTGGATGTCGTCGCCGGGCCGGCGCACGAAATCGCCAGTGCGTACGGGACGCTGCGGGGTGACACGCTTGCGGCCGCGGTCCGTCCACTCCAGCGGCAGCACCGCGTCGGCGAGCGTCGGCAGCGGCGCGCCGGTGGCGACACGCACCGCCTGGCGCGGCTGCAGGCGCAGTGGCTTCTGGGAGCCGGCGGGCACCTCACCCACCACGGGAAGGGCGCGCTCGCGATTCGGCTGCGGGGCGGCGGGGGCTTCCTCGCCGTCTTCGTCCTGGTCGCGGTCGCGGCGCTCGGGCCTGCGCAGCCCAGCGGTGCCGCCCACGTCTACCGCGCGCACGGCGAAACCGTCCACCGCCGCTTGGGGGAAACCGGGAACCTGCGTGGTGGAGGTGACTTCTTCGGCGCACATCAGACCGAGCGCGTCCGTCAGCGCCACCCGGATCGGTTCGGGGGCGGCCGCGGCATCCACTACGGCCGCAAGCTGGTCCTCTACGCTACGCATGGCCCGTGCCCCTTTCGTTTACGCGTTGTCCTGCGCCTTCGCTGCAACCTCGGGGTGTTCTGCCTCGAAGTCGGCGATGATCTTCTTCACCGCGGTATACAAAGCCGGGCCGTACTTCTCGTCCCGCAGACCAAAGTCCACATTCGCCGGGATGTACCCGCCCGGGTTACCAAGGTCGTGGCGACCCCCCTCATGCACCACCACATGCACCGGATGCCCCTCAGAAATCATCAACTCAATCGCATCCGTGAGCTGCAACTCACCACCCTTACCCGGCTCAATCCGGCGCAGCGCGTCAAAAATCCCGCGGTCCAACAAATACCGGCCGGTAGCCACGAGCGTCGACGGCGCATCCTCCACAGCAGGCTTTTCCACCATGCCGCGCACCTTGAGCACCTCAACGCCGTCAATCTCAGCCTGGGCATCCTCGACGTCGAACACGCCGTAGTTGAACACCTCCTCACGCGAGACGTTAAACGCGCACAACACCGAACCCCCAAGGCGTTCACGCACCGCAACCATCTTGTCCATCACACCCGCCGGCAACACCAGATCATCCGGCAGCATCACAGCAACCGCATCCTCGTCGTCGTCCAACGCTTCCTCAGCGCAGCCGACAGCATGGCCAAGCCCGAGCGGCTCATCCTGGGTCACCGCCACAGCCTCAATCAAACCGTTGGCGCGGGCCACCTTGTCCGCCTGGGCCTGCTTGCCGCGGGCGACCATCAGCTCCTGCAAGTCCGAAAACTCGCCGAAATGCCGCATGATCTCTTCCTTATTCGGCGCGACCACCACAGCTAGGCGCTGCGCACCGCACGCAGCAGCCTCCTCAGCAATCAGCTCAATGCCCGGTGTATCCACCACCGGCAGAAGCTCCTTCGGCACCGTCTTCGTCGCCGGCAAAAAACGAGTCCCCATACCCGCAGCCGGCACCACAACAGTCTTCACCGAAGCGCGCGCAGCATCAACAGGGTGGTCAGTAGAATTCTGCATAAACGCAAAGCCTACAGCCCCCAACCCCCACAACCGGGCTGCGACCCGGAAGAAGCGAGGAGTATGCACACCCCAGTGAACTCAACCGCCCCACACCCAAAGGCCGCCATGCGCGCCGCGCACTTGGCTGCCCGGCGCGACCTGCGCGGAACGGAGCGGAAGCGCGAGCTCGACCAGGCGATTGCGGCGGCGACGTTGGCATGCGTCGACGACTTCGGCGCGCGCGGCACCAACGTCGCTGCCTACAACCCGCTCGGGTCCGAGCCGGGGCCGGCGGATTTCGCCGCGCAGCTCGCCGGAGCGGCCCGCGCATTATTACTGCCTATTTCCCTCCCCGACGGTGTGCTGGCCTGGGCGCAGTTCGGAGACACGGACACGGCCGGCGCGCTGGGGATCACGGAGCCTGAAGGTCCGCGCTTCAACTCGAACGTGTTGCGCTCCTGCGGGCTGGTTGTGGCTCCGGCGTTAGCCGTCGATAGGCAAGGCATGCGTTTGGGCAAGGGTGCCGGCTACTACGACCGAGCGCTTTCCGGCCTGGAAGTTCCGGTCGCGGCTGTGGTCTACGACTGGGAGGTCGTGGACGCCGTGCCCCACGACGCGCACGACCAGGCAGTGGACGCGGTCATTACGCCCGGAGGTTTCTTCCGTATCTAGGGAACCGCGGGGCGTTCGAGTCCGTCTAATCCCTATGGATCTTTCCGCACGCTTGAACAACCTCCGCTCCCCCGGCTACCGCCGCTCCGTGATCGTCCGCAGAGCCTTGGCTGCGTTCCTCGTCGTTGCTGCTGTGTTGCATGTGCTTATCGACGCCTCACGGTCCGACCCGCCGGCCCTCACCTTCGCCCGCGATGTCGCCCCCGGCAGTGTGCTCACCTCGGACGACCTGGAGTTACGCCGCCTGCCAGCGGAATCGGTGCCCGAGACAGCGCTGGATGACGTTGCTCTCGCAGAAGGGCAACTCCTCGCGGCGGCCGCTTCCCGCGGCGAGGTAGTCACCGCGACGCGATTGGTGGGCCCCGACCTGGCAGCCGTGCTCACGCAAGACAAGCCGGACGGTGAAGAGTTCTCGATGGTGCCGGTCCCCCTGGCGGAACCGGACATCTTGCCCATGCTCCACCATGGGACTGAAGTTGACGTTGTGGGCCAGGGTCCGCAAGTGGTTGCAAAGAATGGGATTGTCGTCACATCTGGGGAAGGCGACGCGGTGTTGGTGCTGCTCAGGCAAGGTGAGGCTGCAGCCGTGGCAGCGGCATCACTCTCGGAACCGCTGACTCTTGTGTTGAGCAACCGTCCACGTCCGTTTAATATCCCCAACCATGCTTCAAGGGTTTAAAGATTTCATCATGCGCGGCAACGTCATCGAACTTGCCGTCGGCGTTGTCATCGGCGCCGCATTCACCGCAGTTGTCACCGCGTTCTCCGACTCCATCATCAACCCGCTGCTCGCTGCCCTGGGTGGCGTGGACTACTCCGGTCTGGGCTTCTTCGTCCGCGAGGGCAACGAGGCGACCTTCGTCGACTTCGGCGCCGTTATCACCGCCATCATCAACTTCCTGCTCATCGCTGCAGTGATCTACTTCCTGCTCGTTGCTCCGATGAACAAGCTGGACGAGACTCAGAAGCGCCGCAAGGGCATCGACCCAGAGGAGCCGGAGCCGACCGACACCGAGCTGCTCGCGGAAATCCGCGACCTGCTCGCAGGCCAGACCCCGGACAACGTGCACAAGCCGCTGAACTAGTTCGTCCTTGAACGGGGCTGGCTGAAAGCTAGCCCCCGTAGTGTGGCGGCCGCTCCGCCTCATAGAAATCGCGGCCAGTCAAACCCGGCTCTTCGTCGCCGAGCAGCACCTCGCGCTCAGCGTCTAGGGCCGGGTTTTCGTTTGCCTGCGTGGTTGGCGCGGCGTCCGCGGAGCGGTCGTAGTCCACGTCCGCCTTGCGTATAGCGCGCCTGCGCTTGCGTTCCATCAGTGTGCTGCCTCGATCTGCGCAGGTTTTAGACCGAGTGCTGGTTCAGCTCGTCGATGAGGTGGCGCACGAGCGGAGCCGCCGTCGATACGCCATCGCGAATCGCTTGGCGCGAGGATGCGAGGTTGACCACGACCGTGGAGCCGGACACCCCACAGATGCCGCGAGAGGTGCACGCGTCCACGGCACCGCATGCTTGACCGGACGAGCGGATGGCCTGGCTGACCCCCGGGACCACCTTGTCGATAATCGCGCGAGTCGCCTCCGGCGTCTTGTCGCGCGGCCCGACACCCGTGCCGCCCAGGGTGAGCACCAGATCCACGCCGCCGACCACACCGGTTTCTATAGCCTTGCGGATCTCGGACTTCTTGGACTTCACGCGCACCACGCCGTCGACCTGGTAGCCGACCTCGCGCAGCAGCTCCACCACCATCTCGTCGGTGTTGTCGCCCGGCGCGTCGTAGCGGCGGTCCCCCACCAACACGACAATTGCGCACGGCGACGTCGGGGAATCGCTCTCCAGCTCGGAGGCGCGCAGCGTCGCGTCATCCGGCTCGGTGATGTCGAGCGCGTCAAACAATTCCGGCATCGTGGTCAGACTCCCTCAAAGCAAAACGGGGCGGATAGATCAGATAAGAAGTTACTCGGAACTTAAGGTCACCTCTACCGGAATCGGCTCCGACTCCCCCTCCCGCTGCACCTGCAACGTCACTGTCTCCCCGAACTCCTTCGAGCGCGTCGCCGCGATCAGGGCATCAGCAGTGTCGATGGGGCGGTCGTTCAGGCGCGTGATCACATCGCCGGGTTGCAAACCAGCCTGCTCACCGGGGCTGCCCGGCTCCACCCCCGCCACGACGGCACCGCCGCTGAGGCTCTGCATGACGCTCACACGCACGCCGAGCATCGGCTGGGTGGCCTCGCCCGTTTCAATCAGCTGATCCGCCACGCGTTTTGCAAAGTTTGAGGGGATAGCGAATCCGAGGCCGATGGAGCCGCCCTGGCCGCCCTGCCCCATGCCGCCCGCGGACAGCGACGCGATGGCAGAGTTCATGCCGATGAGGTTGCCGCTGCGGTCCACCAGCGGGCCGCCGGAGTTGCCCGGGTTGATCGCCGCGTCGGTTTGGATGCCGTCCATCAACGAGCTTTCGCCGCCTCCCTGTGAGGCGCGCACCGGGCGGTTCAACGCCGAGACGATGCCGCTTGTCACCGTCGCGGACAGGCCCAGCGGGGAGCCCACCGCGACGACCTCTTGGCCCACGCGCAGCTCGTCGGAGTTGCCGAATTGCATCACTGGCAGGTCATGCACGTCGTCGATTTTGAGCACGCCGACATCGGTGTTGACGTCGGAGGCGACGAACTGGGCGCTGCGACGTGAGCCGTCGTTAAGCGTGACCTGCACCTTGGACCCCGGCGTGTCGGCGCCGGCGATGACGTGATGGTTGGTCAGCACATAGCCGTCGGCAGAGATGATCGAGCCGGAGCCCTCCGCACTGCCGCGAGGGGTGGCGACCTCGATGGAGACCACCGCCGGCAGCACTGCAGCCGCCACCTGCTCAACGGACCCCTCGGGAGCCTCGGCCGGATCCGCTACCGCAGGGTTACGCAGCTCGCCTTGCGACGAGTCACCTTCAGACCTGTCCTGCGACTTCGTCGAAGAACCCTCTGCGGCGCTCTCCAGCGCACTCTCGGCCCCCTTGCCCGACTGGGACGAACCAGCAAGGTATCCCGCGCCACCGCCTGCCACAAGAGCGGTGGCCAACGCGACGGCAAACGCCGCACCGACACCCTTCCCGCCGCTTTTGCTGGGTCGGTGCGCCTGTGGCTGGGGCTCGGGCTGCACCTGATAGACGCCATTGTTTGCCGGGAAACTGGAGGTGTCGCCCGGGAAATTCGTTTCACTCATGAGGGGCAATTATGCCCCCTCGTCCTGTGGCCGGACTTGAGGGCATGCACCGCATTTCGTAACAATCTCTGAACGAATCCTGTATACCCTGGCCTGCGGGTCTAACTGTAGCGCTTGCGGGGAATCACACGCGATGTGGTCGTCGCGGCTGGGACCTCAACCTCCGTGCCATCGGCCCCGGGCGGGCGGCCCGGGAACACGACGCGGAAACGCGCGCCGCCGTCGTCCGATTCCTCCACCACGACGGTGGCGTTGTGGCGGTCGAAGACCTGCTTCACAATGGCAAGGCCCAAACCGGACCCCGGCATGGAACGGGACTCGGGTGCGCGGTAGAAGCGCTCGAAGACCTTCTCGCGCTGGTCTGCCGGAATGCCGGGGCCGGAGTCGTCCACAATCAACACTGCGTTGCGCTTCGCCGCCTTTAACGACACGCGCACGGTGCCTCCCTGCGGAGACCACTTCGCGGCGTTGTCGATGAGGTTGATCGGGGCACGCCCCATGGCGAACCGGTCGCCGGTGATAATCCACGGGTCGGCTTCGAATTGGAACGCCAAGTCCGGGCGGCGGCGCCGGACACGGTCGAGGGCTTCCTCCAGCACCTTGTCCAGGCGGAAATCCTCAGGCTCGGCCCCTTGCTGCGCTTCGTCTCGCGTCAGGTCGACCAGGTCGCCGATGAGAATGGACATTTCCTCCATCTGCGCCATCACGTCGCGCTCCAGGTCCTTGCGGTCCTGCTCCGAGATCTGATCCTGGCGGCCGGAGTTGTACAGCATCATCAACAGCTCGATGTTCGTGCGCATCGAGGTCAGCGGGGTCTTCAGCTCGTGGCCCGCATCCGCCACCAACTGTGCCTGGCGAGTCTTGGAGTCCTCCAGCGTGGAGATCATTTTATTGACCGACGTTGTGATCTCCGCGAACTCGTCGTCGCCATCAACGGGCAGTTCGGTCAGTTGGTCGGACTCGTTCGCGGCGTCGATAGCCCTGTGCAGCCGACGCACTGGCCGAAGGCCAACCGCGGCGATCACCGCGCCGGCAACCCACGCCAGAAGGCCGCCGGTGCCAGCGATAACCAGCGCAGCCGCGCCCCAACTGCCGGAGACGATGCCGAACACGTCCAACTGCTGCGACATAGCCACGGTCACGCCGGAGTCGCTGCGGCGCACCACGACGCGCTCGCCCGCCACCGTGCGCTGCGAGAGCATGTCGCCTGACGACGTCGCCGTGTACGGCCCCGCCACCGGCACCGGGTCACCGTAGAACACGTTGGAGCCAGCGGGTGCCGCCGAAACCTTCACCCACGGGGTGGCGCGACGGAACTCGGCGAGCGCCCGTTTGAAGCCTTCCTGGTCATCCCCATCCAGGTCCTTCAACTGCAACGCCACGCCGTAGGTGCGGGTGCGCAGGTCGTCGTCCATGACGGTCAGACGAGTTGTTTCTGAAAGCCGGTAGGTAAACAGTGCGGTCAACAAAATGACCACAGCGACGATGCCGCCGGCGAGAACGGCCAAGCTGTTCCGCAGGGATCGGCCGGGGGTGTCCGCCCCCTGCGGCTCCGCTTCGCCTGTGAAGCGCCGCAAAATCACGGAGCGGTCTCCCGCAGTACATAGCCGACGCCGCGGACGGTGTGGATCAGACGAGATTCGCCGCCCGCCTCAGTCTTGCGGCGCAGGTAGCCGATGTAGACCTCGAGAGCGTTTCCGGACGTTGGGAAGTCGTAGCCCCACACCTCTTCCAGGATGGTCTGGCGGGCCAGCACGTGGCGCGGGTTCTGCAGCAGCAAGTGCAGCAGCGCAAACTCGGTACGGGTCAGCGAGATTGCCCGGCCCCCACGGGTCACGTCGCGAGTGGAGGTGTCCATGACCAGATCCTCGAACTGGAGGCGTGTCTGGTCCTTTTCAGCGGCCTTCCGAGCCTCCGAACGGGTGCGGCGCAACAGCGAGCCCACACGAGCCAACAATTCCTCCAGGGCGAAAGGCTTGGGCAGGTAGTCGTCCGCGCCCGCGTCCAAACCGGCGACGCGGTCGGACACGCCGTCGCGAGCCGTGAGCATGAGGATCGGGCCGTCGTACCCCGAGGAACGTAGGGTCCGGCAGACGCCCAAGCCGTCAAGCTTGGGCATCATGAGGTCGAGGATGGTCAGGTCAGGCTGCTCGATACGGATCTGGTCAAGCGCGTCTTCACCATCTACGGCGAGAACGACGTCGTATCCGTTGAAGCGAAGCGAGCGCCGAAGCGACTCACGGACGGCCTGCTCGTCGTCGGCTACCAGAATTTTCATAGGATTATTATGACTTATATTTTCCTCAGAGTTGAATTAAGCTGAAAAAACCGGGTCCCACCTGGGGATCCCGGTTTGTTCGTTGGGTCTTTTACGACCCTTAAAAGCTTAGAACTGCTCGACGTCGATCAGACCAGCCTGAGCGGCCTTGATCAGGCGGCGCGGGATGCGTACCTCCTGACCATCGATCTTGACGGTCTGCAGGTCGGCGTTGTCGGCCTTCCACTGGGAACGACGCATGCGCGTGTTCGCGCGGGACTTCTTGAACTTCGGTGTTGCCATGACGAGTCTCCTTTATCCCCTCTAGTTGGCCTTCTTCTTGCGGCGGGCCATGCCACCGAAACGCTGGTTGAACTTCTCCACGCGACCAGCGGTGTCCATGAGACGCTGTGCGCCGGTCCAGAACGGGTGGGACTCGGCGGTGACGTCCACGACCACGAGCGGGTACTCGTTGCCGTCTTCCCACTGCTCAGTGCGTGCGGAGGTCAGGGTGGAGCGCGTCAGGAACTTGTGGCCCGTGTTTGCGTCCTGGAAAATCACCGGGTGGTAATCCGGGTGAATATCTTTCCTCATGTGATTCGTCTCCCTCAGGATTGAACTACGGGTCGGTTCTCCACGCTCGCATCGCGCGAAGATCGTGCCCGAGTTGGGTGCGAAATGGTCTTCTCATCCGGCGATTGCCGAACAACCTGCAGGATTATACTTGCCTAGGCGAGTTTTTCCGAATCGCGCAGTTTCACATTTCGCCACCACAGCAGCAGCGCTCCGGCCAGCGCCTGCGCCAGGCCGAGCACGAGCCATGCAAGATTGCCAAGTTCAACCGGAAAGGCCAAGCTCAACACCGCGAGCATGAGGTGCATTCCGCCATGCGAGCCTGCCGCCCACCAGAAGCTGCCAAAGCAGTAGACCAGCGCAGCACCGAGGATGGACATCCCGAAAGGCATAGCCAAGTACACGACATGGTCGAGAGTACTTTGTTGCCCTCCCGCAGAGGTTAAGTGAATCAATGTGAAGGCGGCGGTTGTCCACACCACGGTCAGCGCTTCGCGGTGGCGCGTGACGTCGAAAAGCCAGCCACGGAAGAGCAGCTCTTCAGGGATCCCCTGCAGCAAGTATGCGCGAACGAGGATCCACGCCACGATTGCGACAACCGGATAGTCGCCAGCCTCGGCCGTCTCCGGTATCTCCGGGCCGCGCCCGAGGATCGCCCAGAGCAATGCCCAGCCCAGGACCATCGGTACGGCAACCACGAGCGTGCCACCAAGCAGCCCCCACGCCCCTTTCCAATTGATGCGGGACCGCTCAACGCAGCGCACCCACACAACGACGAATGCGACCACCAACACAGGAGTCAGGCAAAACAAGAGGGTTTCGTCCACATACGGGGCGAGCGGGAGCCGAGCAAGATTCGCCCCCATGAGCACAGCTACAGCGATGACGGCGCGGAGCACGAGGCCGAATGCATTGACAGGAATTCTTGGATTCATGTTGAGCGACTTTATGGAGCGCAAACCGGCCGGGAAAGTAGATACGGTCACCAAAATCCATGACCCGGGTCATGGGTGTCAGCGGGTAGGTTCAGCACCATGAACCGTGTCCACCTGCACCTGTTGGACAGCATCCTGGCCTTCACCACAGTGCTGTACCTCAACTTGGCGTCAGCAGCACTCGTGCGAGAGGGAATACTTCTGGCAGTCGCCGTGCTCACCATTGCGGCCTGGGTGGCGTGGCGCAGGACGGAACACAAGGTTGCCGCGGTGTGTTTCTCTTTGTGCGCGTTCGCCATCCTCGGTACCGCGAACAACCCGATCAGCATCCTCGTTTTGTGGTGCGCTGTCGTTGCGGTGCATATGAGTCTGGGCAAACGGGCAGCGTACGTGTACGCGGGCGCAATCGTAGTAGCCGCTTTCGCCGCACAGGTCACGGTTCACGCCCCGGCCGGCAAAACCGCTTACGAAACGCTCGCCGGTGCCGCCGCGGCTGCCGTGGGCCTCAATCTCGCTTCCACGGTTTCCCGGCAACGCTGGCACGAGGCGCATCAGCAGGACATGGCGATGGCGAAAGAGCGCGAGAGAATCGCGGCAACGCTTCACGATGCCCTCGGGCACCGCCTCACCACTATCGGCCTCAGCCTCGACTACGCACTCCGCATCCCCGACGCGGAGAAGCGCGATGACGAGATCGCACGAGCTCGTGCAAATGTGTCGGAGGCCCTGCACGAGATGCGCGCAACCGTGCGCGCAATGAAGCCTGCCGCTCACCCGGACGAGGATATCGAGTCCGCGCTGTCTCATCTGGCGGCGTCTTTCGCAACTACATCTTTAGACGTTGATTTCTCCCACACAACGCAAGCGAAGTACTCCACCGAAGAGCGCATGCTCATGCTGCATTTTTGCCAGGAGGCTCTGACAAACGTGCTGCGCCATTCGCACGCCACGAAAGCCCGAATCGTTCTTGCTGGCCGAATACTCTCTGTGACCGACAATGGAGTGGGAACGACTGGGCCGGAGGCTTTCGGCATCACCTCGCTTCGCGAACGCGCCGCGGGACTCCACGGCGAAATCCTCACGGTCCCCCACGGCGGCATCGACGGCGGGTTTCGCATTGAACTGCACCTCAAGGAGAAACCATGACCACACGCGCACTGCTCATCGACGATCACGAGATGCTCCTGCGCGGCCTCCGGCTCATCCTGGAAACCGATGACCGGGTCGAGGTTGCCGCGACGACAACTGACGGCGCACAAGCGCTGAACCTCGCACGGCGCTGCGATGTCGACGTGGTGGTCACCGACGCCGCCATGCCGGGAACCGACGGGGTTGGGGTCGTACGCGACTGCAGCCCCCACGTCCCCGTACTCGTGCTCACCACTTTCGACGACGCTAGCTTGGTCAAGCGGCTGCTCGACGCCGGCGCCTCCGGTTACATCCTCAAAGATGTTTCTCCTGAAGAATTATCCAGCGCTATCGTCGCCACCGCACAGGGCGGTCTCGTCCTCGATCCGCGGATTGCCCGCTACGTCGCAGGTAACCCGCAGCTGACAATTCTGACACCGACGGAGCGTTCCGTCGCCGAAAAGGTCGCACAAGGCATGAACAACCAGGAAATTGCGAGTTCACTCTTCCTGGCTGAAGGCACCGTGAAAAACCACGTGTCTGCGCTGCTCCGGAAACTCGACGCGCGCGACCGCACGGTACTCGCGCTACACCTTGCCAAGGCTTTCGGGCTCTAAACTCCAGCTTCGTGCGCTTTGCCTCTATCTTCTGGCCTGCCGCGGCTGTCGCTCTTTTCGCCGTTCTGGCCCTTCTCGACGCCTCCGCCGCAAAAGCGGAAGCCGCACGGTTGCTACCCGTCTTGATCTTTGCCGCATCGATGTCGGCCATGGTGAACCGTGCTGCGCACGCTGGCGTGTTCGAGGCGATGGCCGCACGCATTGAACGCACGCGTTTCGTATGGCCCGCCTTCCTCGTCCTGTGCGTCCTTGTCACTATTTTTCTTTCCCTTGACACCACGGCGATCATGCTCACACCGCTGGCAGTGACGGTGGCGCGTCGCAACCGGCTGAGCGTCGTCGCACTATCTTTATCGGTGGTATGGATCGCCAACCTCGGTTCACTGCTTCTCCCGGTATCTAACCTGACGAACCTGCTGGCGTTCGAGCACTTTTCAACCACCTATGGATTCCTCGCAGCATCGTGGCGCCCTGCACTCACCGGCATAGCTGTAGCCGTAGCTGCCTCCTACGTCGCGCGCGGACTCTTTCGACCTGAACCGGGCCGCCAGCGCCCGAGCGCCCCACCCACCCCGGGCGCTGCACCATGGATTCTCGGGGCGACCGTCGTCGCGCTACTTACCCCCATCCCCTTTTGGGTCAGCAGTACGGCTGGTGCGACGGTAATGGCGTTAACAGTAGGCGTCGAAAAGCGCGGCAACCTGATCCCGTGGCAGTCGCTGGCGCTCGTGGTCGCCATTTCTTCAGCCGTCGCAATGCTTCCGCCACTGCCTGTCCACGCACCGGCCGCACTTTCGGGCGCGGTCACCGCGAACCTCGTCAACAACCTGCCGGCGTATCTCCTTCTTGAGCATGGTGAGCCTATGCAACTGCTTATCGGCGTAAACTTCGGCCCACTGGTGACACCGTGGGCGTCCCTGGCTACGCTGTTGTGGCATGACCAGCTCAAACGCGCCGGCGTAAACGTCCCCTGGGCTGTGTTTGCGGCATTCGGGTGTGTACTGGCGCCACTCGCCGTGTTGTTGGCAAGCCTTGCCGCCTGAGATTAGGAGTTTCGGCGCTGAACATGTACTGTTTACTCTCGCTGTTGTCGAAGTACACGTATACGCCTGCGTCAACCGATTGCACTTGCGCTGGTCGCGGACCCTCACTCCGCTTCTCACCTGGCGCTTTCCTCACATAGCGATCGTGTCGTGGGCGGCAAGAAGAGTAAGGAAGCTAACCCATGTCGGCACATTGCCAGGTCACGGGACGTAAGCCGTCTTTCGGCAAGACCGTCTCGCACTCGCACCGCCGCCACTCGCGCCGTTGGAACCCCAACGTGCAGAAGCGTCGGTTCTACCTGCCCTCCGAGGGCCGTACCATTACCCTGAACGTCTCCACCAAGGGTCTGAAGGTCATTGACCGCGACGGCATCGAGTCCGTCGTCGCTCAGATCCGCGCACGAGGTGAGAAGATCTAATGGCACGTAACGATATCCGCCCGATCATCAAGCTCAAGTCCACTGCGGGCACCGGTTTCACCTATGTGACCCGTAAGAACAAGCGCAACAACCCGGATCGCATCACGCTGAAGAAGTACGACCCGGTTGTTCGCAAGCACGTCGAATTCCGCGAGGAGCGATAATCCATGGCGAAGAAGTCCAAGATCGCTAAGAACGAGCAGCGTAAAGAGATCGTCGCCCGCTACGCGGAGCGTCGTCAGGAGCTCAAGGCCATCATCAAGAACCCGGAGACCTCTGACGAGGACCGTCTTGAGGCACAGTTCGAGCTCAACCGTCAGCCGCGCGACGCCTCCCCGGCTCGCGTGCGCAACCGTGACTCGCGTGACGGCCGCCCCCGCGGCTACCTCCGCAAGTTCGGTGTTTCCCGTGTCCGTATGCGCGAGATGGCTCACCGTGGTGAGCTGCCTGGCGTCCGTAAGTCTTCGTGGTAAGGAGGACTCACATTATGAAGCGCAACAATTCGCGTAAGCCGCGCATTGAGCAGTCCCGCCGCCCGAAGAAGAACCCGCTGAAGGCGAAGGGCATCGAATCGGTCGACTACAAGGATGTTGAGACCCTGCGTCTGTTCATCTCCGACCGCCACAAGATCCGTTCCCGCCGCGTCACGGGCCTGACCCCGCAGCAGCAGCGCCAGGTCGCTACCGCTGTGAAGAACGCGCGCGAGATGGCTCTTCTGCCGTTCACCACCCGCTAATTAGCCGGTTGACGATGACAGCGTAGAGTCTTCGGCTCAAAAGAAGCACCCGCACTCCCCTCCCCGGAGGGTCGAGAGCGGGTGCTTTTCGTCTATAGTTATCCCGCGCAACCGTACACAGAGAGCTCCCTGGAAAGGACGCAAGGCATGGCGAAACCGGTCGGACGGCCACGCAAGCAAAGCCCCCGCCGCAGAGGCGCCACCGCGCGCGAGGAGATCCTCGACGCCGCCTCCGAACTGTTCACCCGCAAAGGTTTCGCCACCACCTCCACCCATGACATCGCGGACGCGGTGGGCATGCGCCAGGCCTCGCTGTACTACCACTTCCCTTCCAAGCGCGACATCTTCCTCACGCTGCTGATGGGCACGATCCAGCCGGCCCTGGCGCTCGCGTCGGACCTGGCCAAGACCGACGAGTCGGCGGCGGTGAAGCTGTGGGCGCTGGTTGCCGCGGAGTCGCGCATCCTGCTGTCCTCGAATTGGAACATCGGCAGGCTTTATCAGCTGCCGGTGCTGTTGTCCGAGGAGTTCACCGAGTACCACGAGGCACGACAGGAGCTGGAGGGGATCTTCCGCAAGCTGTCGGGGCAGATCGTCGGCGAGGACGACCCGCGCATCGACCTTCCATTCCACATGACGCTCGCGGCCATCGAGATGCGCGACAACACCGGCACCGCGCCCTACCCGCTTGTCGACGACGCCCTGCCCGCCCCCGCCGTCACCATCGCCGACGCCGTGCTGGACGTCCTCCACACGGACCTGCCGGACCGCCGCACGGAGCGCATGCTCGAGCTGGTGGACTTGGTCTCCCGCAAGAACGAGCAGGACTAGGGCTGGCAGGCCGCAACCGGCAACTGCATGGGATCGGCGGCGAGTGTTTCCACGGCAGCGCTCAGCATGGCCTGGCCCGTCTCGTAGGTCCCGTCCGCGGGCAAGGCCGTAATCGCGACCGGCGCCCACGTGCCGTCGCCGCGCGGGACGAGTCCGAACTGCCGTACTTGGTAGGCCCCCGTGGTGTCCGGCCCCCAACCTCCCTTGAACAGCGCCCCGATAGTCCCCAGTCCGTACGCCTGCGAAGGGTCGAGCTGGCCCATGAGCGCAAGCACGGGGCCAGCACCGTCCACGCAGGCGACCTGGCCTGCGAGCACGGCTTCGTCGGCCACGCTGAGCTGGGTTTGTCCGTAGGTGGAAAACTCGGGCCGGAGCGGTTCCGTGTTCAATCCCGTGGCAAGTCCGACCTGGGAAAGCACCCCGTCGACGGCCTCTGCTCCGACGGCGTCGTAGAGGCGTTGCGCCGCCGCGTTGTCCGACGCGCTCACCGCGGCGCGGGCGTCTTCCTCGAGTCCGGGAAAAGCGCGCATGGCGGCTACGGCGATTGGCACCTTGATAGTGGACCAGGCGGGGCTCGGGGCGGTGAATCCGTCCGCTACCGGTCCCTCATTCCCTACCGTGGCGATACCCAGCTGGCCGCCGTAGATGGACTCGACGTGCGCGACCGTGGCGTCGAGAAGCAATTGCGCATCGGGGACGGAGGCCGGCGCCTCCGTGACCTCAGAGGTGACCACGGAAGTAACGGTCACGGCTTCCTGGCCGCCCGAGCAGGCGGACAACAACGGTGCGCCGACTGCGGCGAGCCCCAAGCGCCAGCGAGCTACCAAATCTTGACCCGGGCGTTGTCTCCGCCAGTGCAGTACACCGTCTCCCCGCCAGAGCAGGTCATGCGGTAGGTGATTTCGGTGGCCGGGCTATACACGGACACCGTGAAGTCTGGCGTGCCGGTGCGGGCGTAGGTACCCTGGAACGCCTCGTACACGTTGGCGGCAAAGCCTGCGGTGGTCACCCCCGTATCCGGGGCGTACTGCGAGTACGTGCGCTTCGACGGCTCGGCGGGCCGCTGTTCGGGAGCCTCCGATCTGGGCAGCGTACGAGTCTCAACCACTGTGCTGGTCACCGGCTCGCTAGAGCGGTTGAACGCGCCGGAACCGCCCATGAAGGCGAGCACACCGACAAGTGCGGCAAGCAGTAGCGCCGCGAGCACGTAGAGCCACGGGCTCGGCCCGCCGCGCTCTTCCACTGGCTCAGGCGGCTGGTAGCTCGTCTGGTACTCGTTGGGCTGGCCGTACTGCTGCTGTGGCACCGCGCTGAACTGCTGTGTGTGTCCTACGTCCGGATCCGTGAAGTGCGGCTGCTCCGGTGACCATTTGCTGGAGCCTTGACCGGTCATGGCGTGCCCCTAACAGCGCGACGTGGGCAGGTCGCCGCGCATGGCGTTCAGCCCGTTTGCGAGCTCGTCCAGCATGGCGAAGCTACCCTCGTAGCCCTTCGGGCTGTGGGCGGTGATTGCCACGGCGATGTCGCCGTTCGGGCCCGGGATCAGGCCGAACTGCCGGGCCAGGTGCCCGCCCTCGTGGTTGTTCCAGCCGCCCTTGTATCGGGCACCGCCGATGCGCCCCAGGCCCCAGTGCTGGTAGTCCACGACGCGTCCCATCATGTCCAGCACCGGCTCGTGGCCCGCAACGCAGCGCAGGCCGGAGGCGAACTCGGCCTGGTCGCTGGTGGTCCACAGCGTGCCCATCTGGTAGCCGGCCGGGGTGGTCGTGCGCGCGCCAGCTTCGCGGATCACACCCTCGTAGCCAGCGGCCGGCACCTGGCCGAACATGCGGTGCGCGGCGGGGTTGTCGGAGCGGGTCACCGCGGCCTCGGCGTCAGGGTAGAACGCCTGGCTCTGGCGCAGCGCGGCGATGGCCAGCGGCACCTTCATCGTGGAAAACGCAGGCTCCGGCCGGTTGTCGCCCGCGGTGAAGCCGCCCACCGCCACGGTGGCTCGGCCGCCGTGGCGCCCCACCACGTCCGCCACGAGGCGGTCCAGCTGCGCCTGGACGTCCACGGCAGGTGCGACGTGTTGCGCCTTACCGGGCTTCGGAGTGGTCAGCGGCAGCGGCAGGCGGATGGCGTTTTTCACCTGCGGCGGCAGCTGGTTGTAGGCCTGCACGATCGGCTGGCCGATCACGGGAATCTGGTCGATCGCCGTGTACGTCGGCACCGACGACATGGGAAACGCCAGGCCCGCGGTCAGGGCCAAGGCTGCAACTTTGGAGGGCACGGGAAACGGTCTTTCTAGTGGGCGAAGTGGCGGGTGCCGGTCAGGTACATGGTCACGCCAGCGGCCTCAGCGGCAGCGATGACCTCCTCGTCGCGGATGGAGCCGCCGGGCTGCACCACGGCCTTCACACCGGAGTCAGCCAACAGCTGGAAACCGTCCGCGAACGGGAAGAACGCGTCAGATGCGGCCACGGCGCCGTTGGTGCGGTTTCGCCCCTCGTCGAGGGTGTTGGCGCGGTCCACCGCGAGCTTCGCGGAATCCACACGGTTGACCTGGCCCATGCCAATGCCTACCGACGCCCCCTCGGCCGCGATCAGGATCGCATTCGACTTCACGCAGCGCACTGCGCGCCACGCGAATTCGAGGTCCGCAAGGGTCTGCTCGTCCGCCGCCTCACCTGCGGCCAGGGTCCAGTTGGCGGCGGTGTCGCCCTCGGCCTGGAAACGGTCGCGCTCCTGCACGAGCCAGCCGCCGGCGATCTGCTTGCGCTCTTCGTCCTGCTGCTTCGGCTCGACCTCGAGAATGCGCAGGTTCTTCTTCGTCTGCAGCAGCTCGAGCGCGTCCGCGGCGTAGGAGGGCGCGATGACGACCTCGGTGAAGATCGGCTTGATCTGCTCCGCCAGCTCCAGGGTGACCTCGCGGTTACAGGCGATCACGCCGCCGTACGCGGACACCGGGTCGCAGGCATGCGCCTTCTTGTGCGCATCCGCGATCGAGGTGTCGGACACGGCCACGCCGCACGGGTTGGCGTGCTTGATGATCGCCACGCACGGGCGCTCGTGGTCCCAGGCGGCGCGCCACGCGGCGTCGGCGTCCTGGTAGTTGTTGTAGCTCATCTCTTTGCCACCGTGCTGGGTGGCGGCGGCCAGGCCCCAGCCCTCGTTTTCCAGGCGTGCGGCCTGGTGCGGGTTCTCGCCGTAACGCAAGGGGGTGGCGCTTTCGCCGGCGCCGGAGGCGTCCGCGCCCAACTGGTTGGACAGCCAGGAGGAGACCGCGGCGTCGTAAAGCGCAGTGTGCGTGAACGCCTCGAGCGCAAGCTGCTTGCGCTGCTCAAGATCGAAGCCGCCGCCCTTGACCGCCTCGACGACCTCGCCGTAACGCGCAGGCGAGGTGACGACGGCGACCGACGGGTGGTTCTTCGCCGCGGCGCGGACCATGGACGGCCCACCGATGTCGATCTGCTCGACGCACTCGTCGAAGGTGGCGCCGGACGCGACGGTCTCCTCGAACGGGTAGAGGTTGACCACGACGAGGTCGAACGGCTCGATGCCCAGCTCTTGAAGCTGGTCCACGTGGCTGTCCTTGCGCAGGTCCGCGAGGATGCCGGAGTGCACGCGCGGGTGCAGCGTCTTCACGCGGCCATCGAGCACCTCGGGAAAACCGGTCACGTCCGCGACCTCGGTCACAGCCACGCCCGCGTCAGCGATGCGCTGTGCGGTGGAGCCGGTGGACACGATCTCCACACCCGCCTGGCCGAGCGCACGAGCCAGCTCCTCCAATCCGGTCTTGTCGTAGACGCTGATAAGCGCACGCTTAATTTCCCGCTTAGACATTGAACACAGCCTTTCCGTTGACGATTTCGGCGTTGTGCAGCAGATGGACAATCTGCTCGCGTTCCACCTTCTTAATGCGCTCGTGGAGCTCTGTCTCCGTGTCCCCCGCCTGCACCTCTACGGCGCGCTGCGCGATGATCTCGCCGCTGTCCAGCCCGGCGTCGACGTAGTGCACGGTGCAGCCGGTGACCTTCACGCCGTGCTCCAGCGCATCACGCACCGCGTGCGCGCCCGGGAACGACGGCAACAGGGACGGGTGGGCGTTAATAATGCGCCCCTCAAATTCCTGCACGAACGCCGGGCCGAGCAGCCGCATGAATCCCGCAGAGACAACCAAGTCCGGTTCGACGGAGGCCACAGCAGCCACCATCTTGTCGTTCCAGGCGTTGCGGTTTGTCTCCATCGGCACCACGGCAGTGCGGATGCCGGCGTTTTTGGCGCGTTGCAGAGCCGGACAAATTTGATCCGCCACCACGAGGTCGACGCGGTAGCGGTTCTCCTGGTTATCGATGATCGCTTTCAGCAGGGTGCCGGTGCCCGACGCGAGGACGGCCACCGATTTCGCAGAGTCACTCACAGTGCCCAGTCTAACTACCGCTGCGCGCGGATGTGCGTTGCCTCACCAGTGCCACTGCGCGCACGAGAGCGCCCGTCAGTGCAATCCAGAGGAACAGGGATAACGCGAACGCGAACGGATCCGTGCCGACAAGTCCGTACGCACCGGCGCCGCCGGCCGAGAAGATGCCCAGCAGCGCCCCCAACAGCGCGGCCCACGTCGCGGTCGCGGCGACGCTTTCGAGGGTCAAAGGCTTGACGACGAACGCATGCGCCAGCACCGCCGCCGGCACCACCAACAGCACTGGGGCCCATTGCGGCATCTCCGCCGGGATCGCCGCGAACAGCGGCAGGGGCGGATACGCCACATTGGAGTTGGCGAACAAGCTCACATCCGCGCCGGCGGCTTCGAAGCTGCCGCCGAGCAGCACCGCGAGCTGCGCGACCGCAGCGTTGGGCAGATACAACAGACTGAGCACCACCAACGCGACTGCGCCCCCGACGCCGAGTTGCGGGAACTGCGAAAGCAGCTCGCCGACCCGGCTATAACCGAATGCGAGGGCGATGAGGAATACCGTCGCGGCCGCGGCGAGCAGGCGGAGGATGAGATTCGCCCCGTTTGCTCCAGCGTCCACAGCCAGGGTGGGAATGCCGCTGCGCTTCGCCAACGCGTGCCACACCACACACCGCACACCGATGACGAAGCCCACCAGGTGCACGATCAGCGGATAGACGAACGCCGCGACGACGGGCGGCATCCCAACCGAGTACACGTGCGACGCGTCAAACACCATGAACAGCGCGATGGCGCTGACCAGTAGCGGCAGGCCGAGCGCGAGTCCCAGCAGGGTCAACAAGTCCAGCACGCTGACGCGGCCAGCTGTAGCCTTGCGCACCTGGACCGCCACCACCGCGGCCACCCCTACTGCGGGCAGGAGGGGCATTGCGGTGAGCGAGACGCCGTCGATAAGCAAAGGCACGCCGTGGAGCGCGAACCATGCCTCACCGACTGCGCCGGGGAAGTACGTCAGGCTCCAGCCAGCGATGAGAATGACGGCGAAGCACAGCGCCACAAGCCCAAGCACCAGCGCCAGGTTTGGCACGAGCGCGTACGGCAAGTAGTGGCGCACCCGCTCTTTTGCGGTGGCGGGCACCTTGTCGTTCGCAGCCGGGCGTTTGATGCCCGTGATCTTTCGCGTGGATGCGCCTTTTCGACGATGACGGCGCGCGTCCGACTGGCGCGGCCTCTGATTGGGTGTGGTGCTCATCGCACCCTACTCTGCCACCCCAGCCGCAAGCCCCACCACAGTGACACCCACACGGCCCACTGCAGCACCTCTCTACCTGGCACAATGCTACGAGTGGCCGTCACCGCCCGACGGCGTGGCCCACATCTCCGAACAAGCGGGGGTGTAACGTTGCCCCAAATAAGCGCGATCTAAGAATAATTTCAGTTTCTATCTTGCTCCGACGAAACCAATTCGTTACAGTAGCCTCTCGTAGATAACAGGAAGGTCACGATCCCACTGTGAGCAGCGGGACCTACGGCCAACGGAAGATCTCAAAGAGGGCTCATGTTCAACTCCAAGAAGCAGGGCGGCAAGCACCGCAAGCAGTCCCCCAACAAGGGGCGCGTTGCCGTCGTCGCAGCAGCCACTGGCGCTGTGTCCACCGCTGGTTTCTCCGGCCTGGTCGCCGGTGCCCTCACCAGCAACCAGGACGCCGAGCAGGGACAGAACATCAAGCTCGCCGCAGACGCCGACGAGCTGCAGAGCACCGATCCGGGCGTGGACGAGGTTTCCGCCGAGGAGACCCCGCAGATCCTCTCTATCGCCGAGTACAAGCCGGTGGAGAACCTCACCGAACAGCTGGACAAGGCTATCCAGCACTCCGACGAGGTTGCCCGCCTGGACGAAGCCGCCCGCGCGCCGCTGTTTACTAAGCCGGCCGAGGGTGCCTTCACCTCGGGCTTCGGCATGCGCTGGGGCTCGATGCACAACGGCATCGACATCGCCAACACCCCGGGCACCCCGATCCGCGCAGTTGCTGCCGGCACCGTGATCGACTCCGGCCCGGCGCAGGGCTTCGGCAACTGGATCCGTATCCGCCACGAGGACGGCTCCATCTCCGTTTACGGCCACATGCAGTCCCTCTACGTCGCCGTCGGCGAGGTTGTGCAGCCCGGTCAGCTCATCGCCGGCATGGGCAGCGAGGGCTTCTCCACCGGCTCCCACCTCCACTTTGAGATCTGGCCGGACGGCGCCAACCCGTCCGATCCGGCTCCGTGGCTCGCAGCCCGAGGCATCAGCCTCTAACTCTTCCAGCCCTCTTCAACGGGGCCTTTCGCGCTACTCGACGCGCGTGAGGCCCCGTTTTTGCGCAGTTGACGCGCGCAGCCTCTTTGACGGGGGTAAACGCTCTACCCCCGACCTCTAATACCATGCGCAACAATTTTCACATCAGCAACACGCCGGGTGAGCTGGACGGACTCCTAAGTTATGCCCAAAATTCGAACAAACGTGCACGTCACAGCATTGCCAGGGCCCATTTCGCCGGTTAGATTCTCTGCCTGTGTGCGTGGCCGAGACCGCGCCTAGCCCTCTACAGAGTTAGAAAAGGTATCCCCCAAACATGAACCGACGTCTCACTTCGAGCATCGCAGCCGTCTCGGCCGCAGCAGCAATGGCGCTCACCCTTGCGCCCGCGCCTGCTACCGCCCTGACCGTCACTGTGGGTGGCGCAACCGTCTCCGACGCGGGCCAGGCCCTGGGCGCAGTGGCCAAGGCCGCTGGGGCCATCAAGGAAAGCGGCGCGACGATTACCGCGGGCGACTACAAGATCGTCTACGACCCGCGCGCGCTCGAGGCCCCGCTCGCCGCCGCGTTCGCTCCAGCGAAGGGCAGTGACTGGGTGGCTCCGCAACGCGGCCGCACCGCTGACGGCCGCACCGTAGTCACGCCGGCATCCGGCCGCTTCACGTCTGGCTTCGGTCCGCGCTGGGGCACCGTGCACCAGGGCATCGACATCGCCAACGACTTGGGCACCCCGATCTACTCCGTCATGGACGGCACCGTCGTCTCCGCGGGCCCGGCGCGCGGCTTCGGCAACTGGGTCGTGATCAAGCACGACGGCGGCGAGGTGTCTGTGTACGGCCACATGCGCCACTACGACGTCTCCGTGGGCCAGCGCGTCTCCGCCGGACAGAAGATCGCCTCCATCGGCAACGAGGGCCAGTCCACCGGCCCGCACCTCCACTTCGAGATCAAGCCGGACGGCGTCAACCAGGTGGACCCGGTTCCGTGGTTCGCCGCGCAGGGCATCAAGATCTAGAGCTTCTCCATGGGCACGCCGCCAATCGTCATCAGGCGGACGGTGCCCGAGGAGCCGAAGTCAATCGTCACCGTCTCGCGCACACCGGATCCCTCAACTGCCATCACAGTGCCGAGCCCGTACTTGGCGTGGTTGACCCGGTCGCCCACCGCCAGGTTGAGGTTCTTGTGCACTTTGGCACCGGACCCGCCCCGGCGAGAGCGGGCAGGAGGACGGGAACGAGTGGGAGCACCCCACGCGTCAGAACTGAATGAGCGCTCCGGCTCCAACCTGCGCCAGTCGATGAGGTCCTCCGGGACCTCTGCGAGGAAGCGGCTGGCGGGGTTGGTCACCGGAGAGCCCCAGGAAGCGCGCAGAATCGCGCGGGTGAGGTAGAGCTGCTCCTTGGCGCGGGTGATACCCACGTACGCCAAGCGGCGCTCCTCGGCAAGCTCCGCTGGATCCCCCAACGCGCGCAGGTGCGGGAACTGCCCGTCCTCCCAGCCGGTGACGAACACCACCGGAAACTCGAGGCCCTTCGCCGTGTGCAACGTCATCAGCGTGACCACGCCTTGCTCGTGCTCCGGCAGCTGGTCCGCGTCCGCCACCAGGGAGACCTTCTCCAAAAACGCCTGCAGGGATCCCGGCGCGGGCTCGCCTTCCTGCATCACCTCGTTGAGCTCCGCGTCCGTCATGTACGCCACCTGGTTGGCGGCCTCCGAGGAAAACTCGCGGGCCACAGAGACCAGCTCGTTGAGGTTGTCCAAGCGCGCGCCGTCCTGCGGATCGTTCGACGCCTCCAGCTCTGCGCGGTAGCCCGTGTCGTCCAACACGCGGGTGATCAGCGCGCCCAGGTCCGGCATGCCCGTGACTTCGTTGCGCATCGCCGGCATGTCGTCGCGGATCTGGCGGATCATCTCCACAAAGCGTGTGATCGAGTTGGTGGCGGCTTTGGCCAGCATGTCGACGTTGCCGGAGGTGGCGTCGACAAGCGACCGCCCAAAGCTCTGGTTGTTGTTCTCCGCGTGCAGCGCCACCATCGCCTGCGCCTTGTCGCCGATGCCGCGCTTGGGCACGTTGACGATGCGGCGCATGCTCACCGTGTCGTCCGGGTTCTCCAGGACCTTCAGGTAGGCGACGATGTCGCGGATCTCGCGGCGTTCGTAGAAGCGCGTGCCGCCGACGACCTTGTACGGGATGCCGGAGCGGATGAAGATGTCCTCGAGCGCACGCGAGGCGTTGTTGGTGCGGTACATCACCGCCATGTCCGAGTACGGCACTCCCCTGTCTGCCAGGGTGTCAATCTCGGAGGCGATGAAGCGCGCCTCGTCGTGCTCGTTATCCGCGACGTAGCCGATGATCTTCTCGCCGGAGCCCTGGTCCGTCCACAACTTCTTCGGGCGGCGGCCCTCGTTCTGCGCGATCACCGCGTTCGCCGCGCCCAGGATGTTCTGCGTGGAGCGGTAATTCTGCTCCAGCAAGATCGTGGTGGCGCTCGGGTAGTCGCGCTCGAACTCCTCGATGTTGCGGATGGTCGCGCCGCGGAAGGCGTAAATGGACTGGTCCGAATCGCCCACCACCGCAAGCTCCGGCGCGTCCGGCCCGTCGCCGACGAGGGTGTGGATGAGCTCGTACTGGGCGTGGTTGGTGTCCTGGTACTCGTCCACCAGAACATGACGGAAACGGCGGCGGTAATAGTCCGTGACCTGAGGATGTTCTTTGAAGATGCGCACGACCTCACCGATGAGGTCGTCGAAATCCAAGGCGTTGGACTGGCGCAGGCGGCGCTGATACTCCACGTACACCTTGGCCACAGTGGTCTCAAACGGGTTGTGGGTGCGCTCCGAATTCGCGAGCGCCTCCTCGGGGCCGATCAGCTCGTTTTTCAGGTTCGAGATCCCGTTGGCCAGGGTGCGCGGCGTGAGCTTCTTCAGATCCAGGTTGAAGTCCTTGGCAATCATGCCCAAAAGGCGGCGCGAATCATCCGAGTCGTAGATGGTGAAGTTGGTGTTCAGCCTCGGCACCAGCTGGGCCTGCTGGCGCAGGATGCGCACGCACACGGAGTGGAACGTGGCCACCCACATCCGCTCCGCCTCAGGGCCTACCAGCTGGCCCACGCGCTCCTTCATCTCCGCGGCCGCCTTGTTGGTGAAGGTGATGGCCAAGATCTGCCACGGCGCCACACCGCGGTTGTGCAGCAGGTAGGCAATACGGCGGGTGAGCACCGCTGTCTTGCCGGAACCCGCGCCCGCAACGATGAGCAGCGGACTGCCCTCATGGATGACGGCGGCCTGCTGCTGCGGATTCAAACCCAGGGTCAGATCAGTCATGGCCGTAACTGTACTAACGCCTCCGACACGACCCGCGCGGGTGTTCGAACTGGCATAATGGTCAGCCATGAGCGAGCTTGAAATCCGCATGCCTTCCGGCACAGACGACCCACTCTCGGACGCGGAGATTCAGGCGTACCGCAAAGAGATCGACCGGCTCGACCGCGTGATCCTCGACGCGGTGAAACGCCGCAGCGAGATCTCCAGCGCCATCGGCAAAACCCGCATGGGCTCCGGCGGCACCCGCCTTGTTCATACGCGCGAGGTGGCCATTATCAACCAGTTCCGCGACGAGCTGGGCGAGGAAGGCCCCGGCCTGGCGCAGATCCTGCTGCGTCTCGGCCGCGGCAAGCTGGGTTAGTCCTGCTGCGCTAGTCCTGCTCGAGCGAGTCGAGCACGACCTCGAACTCCAGTAGGTCCGCGGACTGGGAGACCGGCTTGCGGGGCTTGTCCGCCTCGGTTCCCTCGCCGGAGCGGTCCGACTGCCCGTGCCCGGCGCGGCCCACGCCCTCCCACCAGGCCGTGTAGGACTCCTCGTCCGCCCAGCGGGTGACCACGAAGTAACGGTCCTCGCCCTTGACCGGGCGCAGCAGCTGGAAGCCCTCGAAGCCGGGGTGGCCGTCGATGGAGTGCTTGCGGGCGGCGAACCGGCGCTCCAGCTCCTCGCCGGCGCCTTCGGGGACAGTGATCGCGTTGATTTTCACAATTGCCATGGGCGCCCAGTGTACGTGACCTGGTCCGTAGGGTTGACCTGCATGTTCTTTTGTCCGGCGTGGACGGGTTGACCGGCTAAGCCGGCAAGGCCGGGGGTGGATGCGGAATTATCTGCGGGATCGCGGAGCCCACAAACACAAAAAGCCCCCAACACTGGCGCATAGCCAAGATGGGGTCAGTGCCCGACAGTGGGACGCTTCCATGAGGGGCGACTGCCAGGGTGCGCGTACGTTTACTCGAAACCGTTTCAAGTAAACATGTTTGCGCAGGCCACACTAGAAACCTGGCGTCTCTAGTAGCAGCTATGTCGGCGGGCTCCGTGCCCTCGGTGGGGACTCGATAAGCGACTGCCACGCCTCCCCGTTCGGGGCGAGTGGTGGGTCCGTCCGCTCGAGCGGGTGCGGAATCGGACACGCTCCGAGATCGCTTCTTCTCGCACGGATGCGAATACGTCATCGAAGGTGACAGGAAAAATTTTCAATACTGCGCCGATGTAGCGGCCTGTCGCCTCCTTGCCCGGTTCGATCCATCGGCTGGCTGTGGATGGTGTGACCCCAAGCTTTTCAGCTAGGCGGAGCACGGTCCCTAGCTCTCTGAGTTGCTGGTCTACCTATTCGTGGCGGACGCGGGTTCTGTGAATGGTGGCCATTTAACCTCCCCCATCTGCCGTAATTCCACTGCTGAAATCCAACTTTGCCGCGTCGCAACTCACAATGCGCATAATTTTCCTATCCGCAAGTTAGTTTTGTTTTGCTGCAATGCATTGCAGATTTGCAGGTATGCAACTAGGGTTATTGGCATGGAAGAAACAAACTGGTGGCAATACCTCAGCAAGCTGATGGGAAACGACACCCCAACCGTCGCCGCACGAAAAGCTGAAATCAGCGCGTCAAACTTCACACGGTGGAAGCGCGGCGCCCGCGCTGACCCGGATTCCGTAGTCAAGATCGCTCGCACCTACAACGGCTGCGTCCTAGAGGCACTCGTGGCCGCGGAATTCATCACCCCGGAAGAAGCCGGCAGAGGAAGGGGCACCGTCGATGCTGAGCTGCGACACGCGTTGAAGACTGTTCAGTTACACGGCGCCGAGATGGGCACAATCGCAAGCGAGATGCACCGCGAGCTCGAGCGAGTGAAGGGGCTCCCTGCGGAAAACGACGAGCTCGTCGCGAATCGTTCGGACAAGGGCGGTCGTGTCGACGCGGGTTCCTACGATGGCACAGTCAAAGATTTCGACTGGTCGCAGCCACACGCTGCCGACTCCTCCATCAACGAGCAAGAGGAGCGAGAGAAACGAGGTGAATACCCCATTGACTAAACGCATCTACCTCTACGCAGACGAAACTGGAAACCTCGACTACACAGGCTCTCCCAACCCCAACGGAGGCGGAGCCTCAACCTACTTCGGATTCGGCACAGCTACCTTCACAACAGAAAACCACGGCGAGGACCTCCTTGGAGGACTCCACCTAAGAGCACAACTCGCCCAGGAAGAAGTGAAGCTCACAAAAGGTTTTCACGCCTGCGACGACTCAAATAGAACTAGAAGCGACATGTTCGCCGAAATCAGGCGGCAACAGCCACGCTTCGACACAACATTCCTCTACAAAGCCAACGCGTACCCCAACGTTAAAAGCGCCGGCCCAATGCGCTTATACAAAATGGCCTGGTACCTACACCTGAAAGAAATAGCCCTGCGGGGCTCCGAACCTGATGATGAGCTGTTCGTAATCGTGGCAGAGTTCGGCACTAAAAGGGTTCGGAAAACTGCTTACGAAGCAGTACACGAGGTGTGCGAGCAAATAGACAGGAATATCACTCTCTGCGTTTGGACCGCGCCTTCATCTTGGGGCCTACAGGTCGCTGATTATGGTCTTTGGGCCGTGCAAAGACACTTAGAGGGGAAGAAATGTACTTGGTTCGACCCCTGCATAAAGCCTAACTTGGCCAGCCTATTCACCCCTTGGGGCCGACCGTAGACGCACTGAAACCGGCTATCTCACCTATCAGGGTGAGAAGTCCGCCCCCTGGGGGACTTATCGCCGATTTCACGTTCAGCATATCCCGAGAGTTGACTTTTAACAACGTACGGACATTAATGATCGAAGCTCGATACAATCTGCTGAGGGCCGGGTCTACCAAATCCGGTGGCATCGTGGCGAGCCGGAAGTCTCGTGGATACCGGGGCAGAACGCAACCACTGTGCAGGTTAGCATGGATGCTGTCACTACACTGCGCGTGCTTGTACATGAGCTTGGGCACGCCGCGCACGGAGACCCCCGGCCACCAGCCGCGCTACGAAGCGCGTGCAGACCGCTTCACCGCTCGGGCACTTATCTCCCCTGTCGAGTACACCCTGGCCGAGCGCACCTACGGCGCCCCCGCTCGCTTCACATCCGAGCTCTGCGTCACCGTCCACATGATCCGCACCTGGCGCGCCATGCATCAGACCAAAACTCCAGCGTAATCGCAGCACCATCTCAGTGTCCATGAGACAATAAACCCCCGCCAGCCCCACAGGCTGGCTGTCATTGTCCCCCGTCCACACCACCGTGGGCCTAATCCTAGGCATGAGAAACGCGTTCCCCGGTTCCGACAACCAGCAGCCCCAGAACCTCTACGCTGCACCTCAGCAGCGCGCGCAGCAGCCGGTCGCCCCGGCACAGACCGAATAGAAAAAGAAGGGTGGCTGCATGAGGTGGGGAGCAGCAGCACTCGGCCTCCTGATCATCATCGGCCTTGCCGGTTCCTGTGGCGGTGCAGGATGCGGCTGCGGTGCTGGGGCATTCGGTGCAGACGATGCTGGCCACCTACACGCATGTGATTGAGGGGGCTTTGGATCGTGTGCATGCTGGGATGCGGGATTATTGCGGGATTGCCGGTGTTGGAGGTTGTGCCTGATGTGGGGTGAGCTGCGTGTTTGCCCCGTTTTGGGGTAGGGCGTTGATTTTCACAATTGCCATGGGCGCCATTATCCACACTCCCCCGCTCCGCGGACGCACGCTGCGCGTTTTGGCTACCGTTGATCAAGGACAACCCAACCGCGAACTGGACTGCCACTTGGGAGGCTGACATGCACGACATCACGTCCACCGAAAGCTGGGGCAAGCTGGAGAAACTCCACGCGGAAAAGTCCCGCACCACCCTGCGGGATCTGTTCCGGGCGGATGCCGAGCGCGCGCAGCGCTACACGTTCGACGCGGCCGGGATTCGCGTGGATCTTTCCAAGAACTTGGTAGACGGAGACGTCGCAAAGCAATTGCTCACCTTGGCAGACGAGGCAGGCCTGAAGGACCGCATCGAAGCGATGTTCAGCGGCAAGCGCATCAACACCACCGAGGACCGCGCGGTGCTGCACACAGCGCTGCGTGCACCCGAGGACGCTGGGCTGGAGGTCGACGGCCAGAACGTCACCGCAGACGTGCACGCGGTGCTGAAGCAGATGCGCGAGTTCGCAACGAAACTGCGCAGCGGCGAGTGGGTGGGCCACACCGGTAAGACGATTTCCAAGGTGGTCAACATCGGCATCGGCGGCTCGGATCTGGGCCCCGCCATGGCCGCACAGGCGCTGCGCACCTACGCCACCGCTGGCATTACCGCCGAGTTCGTCTCCAACGTGGATCCGGCGGATATGACGCGCGTGCTGGGAGAGGTTAATGCCGAAGAAACGCTGTTTATCGTCGCGTCCAAGACGTTCACCACCCAGGAGACGCTGGCGAACGCGCACGCCGCGAAGCGCTGGCTGCTCGAGCAGTTCGACGGCGACGAGTCTGCGATTGCGAAGCACTTCGTGGCCGTGTCCACCAACGAGGAGAAGGTGTCCGAGTTCGGCATCGACACCGCGAACATGTTTCCGTTCTGGGACTGGGTAGGCGGGCGCTACTCCATGGATTCCGCGATCGGGCTCAGCCTCATGGCCGTGATCGGCCCGGAGGATTTCATGCGCATGCTCGACGGCTTCCACGCCATGGACCAGCACTTCCGTCTCACTCCGTTCGAGGAGAACGTGCCCGTGCTGATGGGGCTTTTGAACATTTGGTACCGCAACTTCCACAAGGCGCAAACACACGCGGTCCTGCCGTACTCGCAGGACCTCGCCCGCTTCCCCGCGTACCTGCAGCAGCTGACCATGGAGTCCAACGGCAAGCACACGCGTATCGACGGCGCAAGCGTTGACTACGACACCGGCGAGATCTACTTCGGTGAGCCGGGCACCAACGGCCAGCACGCATTTTTCCAGCTGATGCACCAGGGCACCACGCTCGTGCCGGCGGACTTCATCGGCTTTGCCAAGCCCCGGGCGGATCTGCCCACCGCCACCGGCGAGGGTTCCATGCACGACCTGCTCATGGGCAACTTCTTCGCGCAGACAAAGGTCATGGCATTCGGCAAAACCCAGCAAGAGATCGAGGCGGAGGGCGTGCCGCACTCGCTCGCCCCGCACAAGGTGATGCCGGGCAACCGCCCCACCACCACCATCTTGGCGGAGGAGCTCTCCCCGTTCAGCCTGGGCGCACTTATTGCGCTGTACGAGCACATCGTGTTCGTCGAAGCCGCGATCTGGGGCATCAACGCCTTCGACCAGTGGGGCGTGGAGCTGGGCAAGGCGCAGGCGAACGACCTCGCCGCCGCCGTCGCTGGTGAGGAGGCGCCGAACACCGGCGACTCTTCCACCGACAGCCTGATCACCTGGTACAGGGAGCACCGCTAATGGGCGACGCAGTTTCCTCGGAGACCTACACTCCGCGCCAGCGCACCACCTACCGGCGCCGGCTCGAAGACGAGCTGGAGCGCTTCGACCGCCACCTCCAGGGCGCGGATTTTGTGGACCACGGCACGATCGGCTTAGAGCTCGAGCTCAACCTGGTGGACAGCGATATGCAGCCGCATCCCAATAACCAGGCGGTGCTGGAGATACTTGGCGACGAGTACCAGTCCGAGATCGGCGCCTACAACGTGGAGATGAACCACCCGCCGCTGGGTATCGAAGGTGACGGGCTGGCGCGGTTGGCCGAGGGCGTGAAAGAGCGGCTTGCCACCGTACGCGACGCCGCAGAGAAGTCCGGCTCCCACCTAGCGATGATTGGCACCTTGCCGACGATGACCTCGCAGTTCCTGGACAGCGACGAATGGATGACCCAGGAAAACCGCTACGCCGGGCTGAACAACTCCATCCTCGAATCGCGCGGCGAGCTGGTGAAGATCGACCTGCGCCGCGACGAAAAGTACACCCACTACTTCGAAACCATCGCGCCTGAATCCACCTGCACCTCCATGCAGCTGCACCTGCAGGTGGCGCCGAACCGGTTCGCGGACGCGTGGAACGCCTCCCAGGCCATCGCGGGCGTGCAGGTGGCGCTGTCCGCCAACTCCCCACTGTTTATGGGGCACAAGGTGTGGCACGAGTCGCGCATCCCGGTGTTCAAGCAGGCCATCGACACCCGCACCAAGGAGCTGATCAACCAGGGCGTGCGCCCGCGCGTGTGGTTCGGCGAACGGTGGATCACCAGCGTGTTCGACCTGTTCGAGGAAAACGTGCGCTACTTCTCTCCCCTGCTGCCCGAAGGCCGCATGGCAGCCGGCGCGCCGTTCATGAACGGCGACAACCCCGGCCTGCACTACCTCAACCTGCACAACGGCACCATCTGGCGTTGGAACCGCGCCATCTACGACCCAGCCGGCGAGCTCAGCCACATCCGCGTGGAAAACCGCCTGCTGCCCGCAGGGCCCACCGTGAAGGACATCGTGGCGGACGCGGCGTTCTACTACGGGCTGGTCAAGGCGCTCGGCGACCAGACCCGGCCGGTGTGGTCGCGCCTGAGCTTCGAAGATGCCAACGACAACTTCCTGGCCGGGGCGAAAGACGGCATTCACGCTGAGCTCAAGTGGCCAACGCTGGGGACGGTGGCGGTGGCGGAGCTCGTCGAGAAGCATTTGCTCGAGCTCGCGCACGAGGGCCTGCGCACGCTGGATGTGGACGAGGCCTGCGCCGAAGAGTACCTCGGCGTGATCGAGGGGCGCGTGCGGGCGCGGCAAAACGGCGCGACGTGGCAGCTCGCCGCGCTCGAGCGCGTGGCCGGCGGGTCGAAGGCCCTGACCACGGAGCGTGCCGACGGACTCGCCCGAGTGTTACGCCAGTACATGAAAAATTCCCAGGCAGACGCGCCGGTGCATACTTGGACGCTCGAGGTTGAGTAGGGCAAGATAGGCCCAATGCAGAGCATCATCGACTGGATTGTGGGTCTCATGGAGACCCTCGGCGCACCCGGCGTCGGCATCGCGATCCTCTTGGAGAACCTCTTTCCGCCCATCCCGTCCGAGGTGGTGCTGCCGCTCGCCGGCTTCACCGTCGCGCAAGGGTCGCTGAACATGGTCAACGTGTTCATCTGGTCCGTGCTGGGCTCCGTCATCGGCGCATACGTGCTCTACGGCGTCGGCGTGTGGCTCGGCCTGGAGCGGCTGCGCAAGATCGCCGACTGGATGTGGCTCGTGCGCGCCTCCGATGTGGACGCCGCGATGAACTTCTTCACCAAGTACGGCAAGCCGAGCGTGTTCTTCGGCCGCCTCATCCCCGGCGTACGATCGTTGATCTCCATCCCCGCCGGCCTGGGCAAGATGAACCTGGTCACCTTCGGCCTGTGGACCACCCTCGGCTCCGGCATCTGGAACGCCATCCTGATCTACCTGGGCTTCGTCCTCGGCGACAACTGGGAGAAGGCCACCGAGTACGCCGACACCTACTCCAACGTGATCTACGTTGTGCTGCTGCTGATCATCCTGGGCTTTCTGGTGTTCTTTATCCGCCGTGCGGTGCGGGACAAAAACGCGGAGAAGTCAGCCTAAGAATTTTGCGGTTCAAAGCGGCCTGCCACAGATGTGGCGGCCGCTTTTTAGTTTTAGGAAACCCTCTCGCGTTTCGTCCAGTACTCAGCGAAGTCCGGGAGCTCCTCAGCCCGGAAATACCTGGAGTGCGTGACCTTCAAATCCTCAAGCGAAGGCGACCCGATCACCACAATCTCAACGTCAGGGTTGTCGTTGGATTGTTCTTCAGCGAGACGCTGCACAATCGCTTCACGAGAATCCTCGTATTCCGTGATGTCACGCTCGCCAGTTTTCCGGTTAAACACGATGAGGAAGTGCTTCATCTTCTTCACTCACTTTCAGTCTCAAAGCCCACAATTATTCCCCCTTGTCTCACCTCGGAATATATCAAGGCTCAGGCTGGCACTGCGGGCACCACCAAATAACCCGCTCCAGGTCGCCCTCTCCGCCGAGGAAGCCCTTGGTAATCAGCGTGCCGCACCGCCTGCACGGCTTGTTGTTGCGGCCGAACACGTAGCTCGTCTCCCCCGCCCGCTTGATCCCCGTGGTCACGCGGACGGGGGCGTCTTTATTCGCCCACATCAGTCTGCGCGCGAGGCGCACATGCTTCTCGACGTCCACGTCTCGCACCAATTCCGCTGGATGAGTACCAGCCAGGAAGTTGATTTCCGCGCGGTACTCGTTGCCGATGCCGGCGAGCTTGCGCTGGTCCAGCAGGGCGCGGCCGATCTCGCGGTCGGGCTCGGCTTCGATGCGTCTGACTGCCTCGTCGATGTCGAAGTCCGGGTCCAGCAGGTCCGGGCCGAGGTACCCCATCTCCTGGTGGTATTCCCTAGCTGGGAAGACGCGGACCAGCCCGAGCCAAAAACCGACGAGTTCGATGTCGGCCTTTGGTTCGTCGTGAAGCGAAAGCACCACGCGGGCGGCGTGAGCGGGCTTTTTCCACCTGGTGCCGGCGCGGTGCATGGCCCACGTGCCCTCCATTTTCAGGTGGGTGTGCAGGATTTGCGGCTGGTAGCCGTCTTTGGCGAACTGCATGAACAGGTGCTTGCCGTGCGGCCAGACGCGCTCGCAGGTCATGCCCGTGAAATCGACGGTGGCGTAGCGCGGGACGCGAATGCTGGTGGCTGTCACTTCGCGGTTTTGCATCCACTGCAGGCGCTTTGACAGCTGATAGACGGAATCACCTTCGGGCATAATGCCGTCTATGTTCCAATTTCTGCGCAAGATCTTCAACGCTGTCAACACTGGCCCGACGCCGGAAGAGTCGCTGGTGGGGTTCTTCCCTGACATGGACGCCGCAGTGGAGTGGGCGCGCGGGGTGCTCGCAGAGACCGGCACGGACCCAAGGAGCAGTTTGTGCGCGCCGTGAAAGATGTGCGCGAAGCCAATCCGCGACTTGGCCTTGTGGCAGCGAATCACCTGGTCAAGCAGCTAGTTTAGAACTCGTGTTCTAATTTTAGATTGGCGTGTCGGACGCACTGTTACATTGACACCCAACACCCGCGAAATGTTGCGGAAAGGAAGGTGTCATGAACGCAATCGCCGAGCTCGTGGACCAGGTCGCCGACGGCCTGTCGCAGCTGCGCCAGCTTCTGGACGATCCTTCGGCCCTCCCCCTCGCCACCATCACCCGCGACATCGCGCGCCTCGAACGCGCGATGGATAGGAAAGCGTACGTCGACGCCGCCTTCGCGCAGGCGTGCGTGCTGGCGGACGCCGGCAAGCTGGTCGGCGCGAACCACCCGGACGCGTACCTGACCGAAAAGCTCGGCATCTCGCGCGGCGAGGCGTACAACCGCATCGCGCGGGCGAAGGCGCTGTTCGACGCTCCGCCCCCGCCTGAGCCTGATTTGGGTGACCTCTTTGAGGATGACGGCTCGGAGGAGGACCGCTCCGCCACTGAGGAGGCCGCGCGCAAGGCCGCCGAGGAGGAAGCGGAGCGCCGCCGCAAGGACCAGGAAGAGGCACGCAAGCGTGCCGACGAGGTCCCGGCCGCCAAGCAGGACATCATCCGCCGCGAGCTGGACAAGCTGCTCAAGGCCGCCGAGGGCGAGCGGATGCGCATCTACGCCCGCGCGATGGAACAGGCCAAGTACCGCGACGAGAAGGGCCTGCGCCTGTTTGTGAAGCGGCTGGTCGCCGACGCGAACAAGCCCTTCGTGAAGGCAAACCCGAACGCGGGTTTTGAAAAGCGCGACGCCTCGCTGGGCAGGGAGAACACCGACGGCACCTTCGACGTGACGCTGTCGATGACCCGCGCAGATTACGCGCTCTACAAGGCACTCACCGACAAGGGGTTGTCGCCGAACTCCAACATCCCGGAGGAGCTCCAGGGCGACCGGGACCCGCGCACCAAGGGCCAGCGCCGCTACGACCAGTACATGTCCATCCTGCGCCAGTACGAGGAGGGCCAGCAGGCCGCGAACGGCGGCGCCGCGTCGGTGGTGGTGTCCATCACGCTCGACGACCTCGCCGAGGCCGACGCCAACACCTTGTTCCAAACCAACGTCGGTGTGGAGCTCGACGCCTTCGACCTGGTTCGGCTGGGCATGGACGGCACGAGTGATTTCCTGCTCACCGTCGACGGGCTTTCCGGGGTGCCGCTGCACCTGGGCCGGTCGCGGAGGCTTGCGTCGGTCGGCCAGCGCATCGCCATGTTCGCGGTGCAAGGGGTGTGCTCCTGGGCCGGCTGCACGACCTCCATGAGCGAGTGCGAGGCCCACCACATCATTTCCTGGCTCCGCTACGGGGCAACCGACATCGAGAACCTCACCGGCCTGTGCCCCACCCACCACAGGTGCAACAACGACCACCGGGACGGCTCGTTTAACAAGGGGTACATGGACTACGACCCCGACACCGGTGGCGCCGTGCTGGTGAAGGCCGACGGCACCCGCCACACCAACACCACGGACCCCGCGATGCACTCGGCGGTGAACCGGATCAAGGCGAAACGGGCCTCAACGTCGACGCCGCCACCTGCGGAAACGCACTGGCCCACCTCCCCACCGCCTCCGCCATCGGGGCGCGCGGGTCATGCTGCCCATGCGAATCAGCCAAACCACCGGCCCAATCGACCTGGTCACCGCATGCCGATGCGGCCCTAAAAGGCATGCGCCGCACCGTGAATTAATCGCCGACTTAATCGTCGAAGCTGAGGCCTTCGGCGGGCCCTTCGCTGCCTTCGAGCTCGCCCAGCGCCTCCGCGACACTTCTGCCGCGCCGCTTCGGGGGTGCCGAGGCACGCCCGCCGATCTTCGCGCCCTTGTGGGTCGCCGTCGCCCCGTACTCCTTCAGCGAATAGGCCGGCCCGCCGTTGAGCTTCTCCACGGCCAGCGGCTGCATCCGGCCGGCCCGGACCGCGGCGGTAAGGGCGCCGACAACCAGCGGCATCGGGTCGCCGATCCCTTCCGGGAAGGTGTCGAAGAAGGTGGTCATGGTCTTGCCGCCGCGGGTGACGTGGGCGGCCAAGAGCCCATCGACAAGCACCACCATCGCGCCCGCCGAGCGGGTCGGCCCCTGCGCCGGCCACGGCAGCGCCGCCCCGTACGGGTTCGCCGGGTCGGTCGCGGCCAGCACGTGCACGTGCGGCTCCCGGGCACCGGAGGGCCAGCCGACCACGTCGTCGGAGTCCTGGTGGACGCGCAGCCGGTCGATCGTCGCCGGGGTGGAAAACTGCGAGGCACCGAGCCCCTCCACCAGGTAGCCGCGCATCGCCTTGCCGGACGCCTCGAACCCGGACAGGGTCTTGTACGCGAGCGCGAACCCGCCGAGGATGTCCTCGGCGACCACGGAGCCGCGGGTGACCACCCCGTAGCGGTCTAAAAGCGACTCGCCCAAAGCCACCGACCGGCGCGTCGCGTCGTCGTCAGGCATGGGCGTCAGCGACCACCGCCCCACCATGTCCGGCGGCACACTCGCCGCGAACGATGTCCGCCCCGAGCGCACCCTGCTTCTCGACGGCCTCCGTCTCGCCCTGTGCGCCGTCTTGCCGCCGGCGAGCCGCGCCCGGATCGGCGCGAACGAGTCGGGGGCCAAAAACCCGGCCTCGACCAGGTCCCACATGGCCTCGCGCAGCTCCTCGGTCGTGGTGGTCGGCTCGAGCAGGTCCGTGAACAGGAACCCGCCGCCGCGGCGCACCTTCTCCATCACCTGGGACTGGGTAAGCGACAGCAGCGGCTCGTCCACCTGCGGGGCGAGCTGGGTGGCGTAGTCTGCGGGCAGCAGCATGATCCACGGGTCGCGCGCCCCCGCCTTGCCCGCGCCGACGATGGTGATCTCGCCGGAGGCGGTGAGCTCGTCGAGCATCACCGGCGAGTAGTCCCCCACCCGGGCCGGCAGGATGTGGGACTCCCACGCGCTGGCGGGCAGTCGCACCCCTGCGAGCTGCTCCAGCACCGAGTAGACCCCGTCCGCCCCGCGCAGCGCCGGGGTCACCCCCACCGGGGCGACGTTCGACCACGCCGGCAAGAAACGTCCATAAGCAGACTGCGACACCGGCCGGGTCTGGGCCCGCGCCGCCGCCAGCGAGCGGGACCGGATGATGCGCAGCACCTCGGCCGCGACGTACTCCTCCTCGTCAACGCCCTGCCGGTAGCGCCCCGGGATGACCTTGTCCTTGTCCACCAGCGGCTGCAGCGCCGAATGCGCCGCGCCGACCGCCAGGCCGAAGGCGTCGGCCAAGTCGCGCAGCGTAAAGGGCCCTCGGGTGCGCACCCAGCGGCCCACCAGCTGCGCCAGCGCGTCGGGGATGGTCTGCACCTGGGCGGCGACGCCGGGCGGGACGGGCACGCCGAGGCCGTCGCGAAGCAGGGGCGCGTCCAGCACTTGGGCGACGTGCTCGCGGCCGCCGATGCGCACCCGCATCATCCGCGTCCCCAGGGCCTGCTCCAAGGACTCGAGGGGAACTTCGGTGTGGAGGCGGAGCTCGTCGATAGGCACGGGCCCCACGATGCGAAGGGTGTCGGCGAACTGCTCGCTCGTCGAAGCGCGCCCGAGCCGGCGAAGCGAGGCGTCCACCTCCGCGATGATGTCGCCGTCCAACAGTTCCCGCAGCTCAACGGTGCCGAGCAGCTTGGCCAACAGCGACGGGTCCAGCGAGAGCGCCGCCGCGCGCTTCTCCGCCAGCGGGGTGTCGCCCTCGTACATGAACGCGCCGGTGTAGTTGAACAGCAGCGAGGACGCGAAGGGGCTGGGCTGGTCCGTGGTCACCTCGGCGATGCGCACCCGGCGCGTGTTCACATCCCGCATGACCTCCTGCAACGCCGGGAGGTCATAGACGTCCTGGAGGCACTCGCGCACCGTCTCCAAGATGATGGGAAACGACGGATAGTTGCGGGCCACATCCAGCAACTGCTCGGCCCTCTGGCGCTGCTGCCACAGCGGCGCGCGCTTGCCGGGGTTGCGGCGCGGCAGCAGCAGGGCACGGGCGGCGCACTCGCGGAACCGGGAGGCGAACAGGGCGGAGTTTCCCACCTGTTCGGTGACGATGTCGGCGATCTCGTCGGCGTCGAATTGGAAGATCGCCCCGTCCGGCTCTTTTTCGCCTTGCGGCAAGCGCAGCACGATGCCGTCGTCGCCCGCCACCGCCTGGGCGTCCATCCCGGTTTCCTGCGCGACCCGCCAGCCGGTCGCCAGGGCCCACGCGGCGTTGACTCCCTTGCCAAAGGGGGTGTGCAGCACCACGCGCCAGTCCCCCAGTTCGTCGGTGAAGCGCTCGAGCACCAGCGTCGTCTCGTCCGGCAGGATGCCGGTGGCCTCCTCCTGCTCGTCGAGGTATTGCAGCAGGTTGGCCCGGGCGCGCTCGTCCAGGCTCGCATCCAAGGAGCCTTTTGCTTCTCGACGAAACGCGCCCAGCGCCTTGCCCAGCTCATAGGGTCGGCCCAGCCCGTCGCCGGTCCAGAACGGCAGGCGGCCGGTGTGGCCCGGCGCGGGGCTGACCTGGACCTGGTCGCGGGTGATGTTTTCGACGCGCCAGCTGGAGGCGCCGAGGGTGAACACGTCGCCGACGCGGGACTCGTAGACCATTTCTTCGTCCAACTCGCCGACGCGGCGGGGCGCCTTGTCATCCGCGCCAACCAAAAACACGCCGAACATCCCGCGGTCCGGGATGGTGCCGGCGTTGGCCACCGCGACCCGCTGGGCGCCGGGGCGGGCCTTGAGGGTGGTGCCCTCCAAAATTGCGCGAGGCCGCAACTCGGCGAAATCCGTGGACGGGTAGATGCCGATGACCAGGTCGATCACCGAGTCGAACACCTCGCGCGCCAGGTCCCTGTAGGGCCAGGCGCGGCGCACCGTGTCGTACCACTCGTCGACATCCAGGTCCTCCACCGCCACCGCCGCCACGGTCTGCTGCGCCAGTACGTCCAAGGGGCTGCGCGGGGTGTGCAGCTCCTCGATGAGCCCCTCGCGCATCCGCGGCACCGTCACCGCGGTTTGCACCAGGTCGGAGCGGTGCTTCGGGTAGAAGGTGCCCTCGGAGACCGCGCCGACGGTGTGCCCGGCGCGGCCCACGCGCTGCAGCCCGGAGGCGACCGAGGGTGGCGACTCCACCTGGATGACCAGGTCCACCGCGCCCATGTCGATGCCCAGCTCCAGCGAGGAGGTGGACACCACCGCGCGCAGGGTGCCCTCCTTGAGCATGGTTTCGGTCTGGGCGCGCTCGTCCTTGCTCACGCTGCCGTGGTGGGCGCGGGCGATCACGTTCGCGGCGTGGCCGGCGGTGTCCACCGACTTCATCAGCTGCGCCGGCGGGCGCCGCGTCAGCGCAGCGAGCGCCTCCGGGTCGTGCTCCTTGGCCCAGAGCTCGTTGAGCTGGCTGGTCAGCCGCTCGGCGGTGCGGCGCGAGTTCACGAACACGATGGTGGAGCGGTGCGCCATCACCTCGTCGTACACCGCACGCTCGATGTGGGGCCAGATGGAGTTCACGGCGCCCGGCGGCGCTGCAGGCTCAGCTTCGTCCAGCGCGTCGTCGAAGACCGCGTCCCCGATGGTGGAGGCGTCCTCGGGCACGGGCAGGTCGGACATGTCGTCCACTGGCACCCGCACGTCGAGATGCCAGCGCTTCTCCGCGGGCGGGTTGATGATGGTGGTCTTGGGCCCCAAAAAGTTGGCCACCGCCTCGATCGGGCGCACCGTGGCGGATAGGCCGATGCGCTGGAAGTCCCCCGCCAGCCGCCGCAGCCGCTCCAGTGAGAGCGACAGGTGCACGCCGCGCTTCGTGCCGGCCAGGGCGTGGATCTCGTCCACGATCACCGTGTCCACCGTCTGCAAGATGCCCGCCGCCTTCGAGGTGAGCATGAGATACAGCGACTCTGGCGTGGTGATCAGGATGTCCGGGGGCTTGCGCACCTGCCGGTTGCGCTCGGACTGCGGGGTGTCGCCGGAGCGCACCCCGACCGAGATGTCCGGCATGTCGCGACCCAGCTTCTGCGCCACCCGCGCGATGCCGGCCAGCGGCGCCCGCAGGTTGTTCTCCACGTCCACGCCCAGCGCCTTCAGGGGCGAGATGTAGAGGACACACACGCCGCCGTGGGTGGAGGCGGAAGCTCCGTCGATAGGCAAGGCTTGCTGCCCGGCGCGCTCCACCAAGGAGTTCAGCGACCACAGAAACGCCGCGAGCGTCTTACCAGAGCCCGTGGGTGCGACCACCAGCGCGTTTTCGCCGTCGGAGATCGCGCGCCACGCCTGTTCCTGCACCGCGGTCGGCGCGGCGAAGACGTCCCCGAACCATTGGGCCACCTGCGGGTGGAAGCGGCTGAGGATCGGCGCGTTCATCACGCCAACCTTAGCTGTAGAGTCGGGTGCATGACTGCTCAGTACTCGGATTCCCGGCTGACCAACCTCATCGCCGAGGGCACCGGCGAGATCCTCAAAGGCGTGCGCGGCGTGGGCCTGTTGCGGGGCCGCGAGCTCGGCGAGGCGGGCGACGAGCTCGCCCAAAGCTGGATCTCCAGGGTGCTTTCGCAGCACAGGCCTGACGACGGCTTCCTGTCGGAGGAAGCCGCCGACAACCAGGACCGCCTGTCCAAGGACAGGGTCTGGATCGTCGACCCGCTCGACGGCACGAAGGAGTTCGCCACCGGCCGCCAGGACTGGGCGGTGCACGTAGCCCTCGTGGAGGACGGGGTGCCCACCCACGCCGCGGTGGGGCTGCCGGATTTGGGTGTCGTGTTCAAGTCGTCCGATGTCCGCCACGTCTCCGGGCCGTTCGCGGGCAAGGTGGCGATGTCCCGGAACAGGCCCCCGGCCGTCGCGAAGCATGTCGCCCAAGCCTTGGACTTCGAGAGGCAGCCCGTGGGGTCGGCGGGCGCGAAGGCGATGCACGTGCTGCTGGGCGACTACGACGCCTACGTCCACGCCGGCGGCCAGTACGAGTGGGACCAGGCCGCGCCCGTGGGTGTCGCGCTCGCGGCGGGACTGCACGCCTCGCGCCTCGACGGCACCCCGCTGCGTTACAACAACGCCGATACCTACATCCCCGATATTGTGATCTGCCGGCCCGAGCTTGCAGACGACATTCTGGACGCCGCCGCCCGCTACCACGACGAGCACGGCACCTTTGAAGGAGTAGTGAAGTGATTTCCACCCCGTACGAGGACCTGTTGCGCGACGTGCTGGAAAACGGCGCCGAGAAGGGCGACCGCACCGGGACCGGCACCCGCAGCGTGTTCGGCCGCCAGATCCGCTACGACCTTTCCGAGTCCTTCCCCCTGCTGACCACCAAGAAGGTCTACTTCAAGGGTGTCGTCGGCGAGCTGTTGTGGTTTCTGCGCGGCGACTCCAACGTGCGCTGGCTGCAGGACAACGGGGTGCGCATCTGGAACGAGTGGGCCGACGAGAACGGCGAACTGGGCCCGGTCTACGGCGTGCAGTGGCGCTCCTGGCCCACCCCGGACGGCGGGCACATCGACCAGATCGAGGAGGTCCTGCGCACCCTGCGCGAGAACCCGGATTCGCGCCGCAACCTGGTGTCCGCCTGGAACGTGGCCGAGCTGGACAAGATGGCGCTGATGCCGTGCCACCTGCTGTTCCAGCTCTACGTCGCCGACGGGAAGTTGAGCATGCAGGTGTACCAGCGCAGCGCCGACATGTTCCTCGGCGTGCCGTTCAACATCGCCTCCTACGCGCTTTTGACCCACATGTTCGCCCAGCAGGCGGGCCTCGAGGTCGGCGAGCTGATCTGGACGGGCGGCGACTGCCACATCTACAACAATCACCTCGACCAGGTGCGCGAGCAGCTCTCCCGCGACGCCCGCGAGTACCCGCAGCTGCGCCTGCGCAAGGCCGCGTCGATCTTCGACTACGACTTCGACGACATCGAGGTTGTGGGCTACAACCCGCACCCCACCATCAAGGCGGAGGTGTCCGTATGACCTTGGGCGCAATTTGGGCCCAAAGCCTCGACGGCATCATCGGCGACGGCGCCGGCATGCCCTGGCACCTGCCCGAGGACCTCAAGCACTTCAAGGAGACCACCCTGGGCAGCCCCATCATCATGGGGCGCCGCACCTGGGAATCCTTGCCGGTCAAGCCGCTGCCGGGCCGCAAGAACATCGTGCTGTCCTCGCGCGAGGACGACGACTGGTCCGACGGCGCGTCCGTGTGCCGCGACATCCCGGACCTGGAGTCGGACGCGTGGATCATCGGCGGCGCCCAGGTCTACGAGGCCACCCTCGACGAGGTGGATGTCATCGAGCGCACACTTATCGACGTCCATCCGGACCTCCCCGCACACAAAGCCGTCCACGCGCCCCGCATCGACGACGCCTTCGAGCTGGTCCGCGACGGCGAGTGGCAGACCTCCACCACCGGCCTGCGCTACAAGTTCCAACGTTTTGAAAGGGTTTGACATGACCGTTGCTACGCCCAATACCTCCTCGCACGTGACCATCTTCGCCGCGGACTGGTGCCCGTTCTGCCGCAAGCTGCGCGAGCGCCTCGACCGCACCGAAACCCCCTACGACCTGGTAGACGTCGACGCCGACGGCATGGACGAGGTCAACGCCTGGATCGAGTCCGTCAACGACGGCAACCGCATCGTGCCCACCGTGCTGTATTCCGACGGCACCCACGCCACCAACCCGGAGGCCTCCGCGGTGCGCGCGAAGCTGCGCGAGCTCACCGGCGATAAGTAGTTAACCTCCGAAGTCCCGCATTGCGGCCTCGGCGGCCCACCACCCCGGCATGCCGTGCACCCCGGCCCCGGGGGCGGTCGAGGACGAGGCCATGTACAGCCCCTTGCGCAGCCGGTGCGGCTGGCGCAGAAGGAGCTGCGCCCCGTCCATGGCGCCCCCGGCGATGTCGCCGCCGACGAGGTTGGGGTTCCACGCCTCCAGCTCGTGCGGGGGCGTTTCGATCTTTTCCCGGACCACCCCGCGGAAGCCGGGCGCGAACCGCTCGATCTGCTTGGCGATCTTCTCCGCCACCTCGCCGGGGTGGCGCTCCCGGTGGCCGTGCGGGACGTGGGCGTAGGTCCACAGCACCAGCCCGCGGGAGGGGTCGGCGGCGTACTGCTGCGCCGCCATCACAAACGGCCGCTCGGGCATGACGCCGCGGGCCACTTGCCTTTCGGCCCGCACGATCTCGTCCGCGGTGCCGCCGACGTGCACCGTCGCGGCCTGTCCCACCCTGGCATCGGCCCACGGCACCGGGGCATCCAGCAGGAAGTCCACCTTGTGCACCCCCGGACCGTAGCGCCACCGACGCATGGACCGGGTGCGGCGGGTAGGCAGCGACGTGCCGTCGAGAGGCAGCACCTGCTTCGCCGTGAGGTTGAGGATTACGGCGTCCGCCTCGGGGAGCGCGCGGACCTCCTCGCCGCGGCGCACCTGACCGCCGTGCTCCTCGACGATCCTGGCTAAAGCGGCCGTGACCGCGCCCGAACCGCCTTCCGCCACCGGCCACCCGCGCGTCATGCCGAGCGCCCCGAAGAGCAGGCCGAACGCTCCGGTAAACGGCCGCCCCGGCGAGGTGATTGCGTGCGTCGCGCTGCCGGCGAACAAGGCGCGGGCCTCCTCGGTGCGAAACGCGGCCCGCCCGAGCGCGGTGGCCGGCCACAGCCCGCGCGCGCCGAACCGCGCCAGCGCAAATGGATGGCGGGGCACACGCGGCATCGGCGCCAGCACGTCCTCGAGGAGGTCGTCCACGTGCTCCACCACAGGCCTATGCAGCCGCTCCCACGCCCCGCCATCGACACCGAGGCCCGCCACTGTGCCCTCCAGCGTGCCCGCCAGCACCGCGGCGCCGCTGCCCAGCGGGTGCGCCATCTCGTACGGCGCGCGCAGCCAGCGCACCCCGTAGTCCTCCAGCCGCAGCGCGAGGAAGGCCGGGCTGGCGGCCCCGAAGGGGTGGCAGGCGGCGCCGAGGTCGACCAGCGTGGCGTCGTCAAGCTTTTGTGTCGACGCCGCACCCCCGACCTCGCCCGAGCGCTCGAGCACCCGCACCCGCCACCCGCTTCGAGCGAGGCGCGCGGCGGCCGTGAGCCCGTTGGGCCCGGCGCCGACGACAACTGCCAAAGGTTTCACCGTGCCGATGGTAGCTAGACTGCTGCCCATGAACGCGAAACAGATTGGTTGGGCACTTCACTGGGTCGTGCGCATGGTGGCGTTTGGGCTGCTCATGCCGTACGCGGTTTTCAAACTTGGGCTGATGCAGATGAGCAAGCCGGACTTCCCAGAGCTGCTGATCACCCTCGGCGAGAAGTCTCCGATGGGGCTTTTGTGGACCTTCATGGGCTTCTCCCCCGTCGTGCAGTTCCTCGCCGGTCTGGCCGAATTCGTCGCCGCCATCTTGCTGCTGTGGCGGCGCACCGCGTGGCTCGGCGGGCTGATCGGCTTTATCGATCTTGCCGTGGTGTGGCTATTGAACATGACCTTCGACGTGCCCGTGAAGCTCCCCTCGGCGTTCCAGGCGCTTTTGTACCTGCTGGTGCTGGCGCCGTGGCTGCCGCGCCTGTTCCGCTTCCTCGCCGGACGCGCGGCTGAGGCCGTGGAGCCGCCGCGCGTGATCACCAACGACAAGGTCCACCGCGTGACCCGCTTCTTCCCCGCCGTGGCCGCGGTGGTCGCGCTCGGCGCGGGCGGGTTCGTGATGGCCAACGGCATCCCGCGCGCGCTCGACCGCGAGGGCACCGAGCTGTCCGGCGTGTACGCGGTCGCCGGCGGAAACATCGAGCCCGCGCCTGTACTCGCGGATGACCGCCGCTGGTCCGAGATCGCGTTCGGCTCGTTCGACGGATTCGAGGCCGGCAACTTCTACCGGGTCGAGGGTGAAACCCCCGACGGCGATTTCCACGGGCGCGTCGCCTTACGACGAGCCTCCGGCGACCTCCACGAAGGCTTCTACACTCTCAACGGCGACCGCGTGACCATCCAGCTCACCGCCCCCATGACCGACGACGGCGTCAACGCCGCCCCGCGCGGCCCCATCGAGGAAACGCTGGAGTTCACCTGGAGCAAAGACGGGGATGCGCTCGAGCTTTCGCCCGCCGAAGGCACCGCCGACGCCTTCGAGCTGACCCCCTCCAAGCTCGGCACCACCCTACTGGACCGGCCGTTCACGTGGGTTTCCCCGCCGTTCAACCGGTAATTGGGGCGGGTAGTTACCCCTCAAGACAAAAGCGCCGAGATGCCCTCGGAGAGGATCTCACGTGGGCTGATGTGGTGCGCCGCATGGAGGCGCGCATAGGTCGGGGCCTGCTCAGGGTCGATGGCAACGCGCTTTTCGTCGGGCGCGATGGGAGCGGTCAGGGCGGCGCCGATCACTAGGTTTGATAACCGGTAGGAAGTTCCCAACGGATCCGGAGCGCCCGCTCGCTCGAGCAGCACGCACATACGCTCGGAAAGCGCCAAGTACGCAGGACCCCTGGGTGCCCGCATTCCGATGACTTGGCCTGCCCATCGGTGGGCCGTGAGATGCGAGAAGAAATCTTGCATCAGGGTAGACAGGTCGGCGTTGCGGATCGATTCGTTCATCACCGGATCGTCTGCAAGCGCTGTGTCGAGGGCGAGGTCAAACAGGTCGTCGACTGATTCAACGCGGGAATACAAGCTGGCTGGAGCGACCCCCACCTGCTGCGCCACAGCCCTGAGGGTGAGGGCTCTCAATCCGCCTTCATCCAGCAGTCTCACCGAGGCCCTCGCAATCTCCGCGATGTCCACGGCGCGGTGGCGTTGCACAGGTTTTCGGTGTTCCCAGTAGCTCACCCCACCAGGCTAACCAAACATTTCCGCAGCAACTATCCGTCCTATGTTAGTTTTGCACCATGTTGGATGCCACGAAGCTCCCGATCGTCCATGAGGGCACGCGCTTACGGCCCCTCTCCGAGCTAGATGCGAACGCGTACGCAAGCGGAACCAAAGATGAGGCCGTGCTGCGCTTCGGCCACTTACCCGAACCCGACTACACTCCAGAATCCGTGCGACGGTTAATCCGCGGAGAGATCGCGGCGGGCCTCTCGTCCGGCACGCTGGCAGTCCTCGCGCTCGCCGATGCCGAGACGAACCAGTTCGTGGGCTCCCTAGTACTTTTCGACGTCAACTCCGAGGCCGCCGAGGTCGGGTTCTGGATCCATCCCGATGGGCGAGGAAATGGACACGCCCGCCGGGGACTGGAATTGGCATCGCGCTTCGCCCGCGACTGTGGACTTCGGGCTTTGACGGCACGCACGCTTCCAGAAAACAAGCTCTCCCAGCGGTGTTTGACCAGCGCAAGATTCCGCGAGACCGGGCGAAGCGTAGGAACCACGCCCGCGGGACAGCAGGCGGAATTGCTCCACTACCAGCGCGACCTCGCGCCTGCCAACCAGTGGCCGTTGATAACGGAACGGCTCCAGCTCCGACTCCATGAACCAGGCGATGCCGGTTGGCTCCACGACCTTTATTCACGACCTGACGTTGCCCGCTACCTGTTGGACGAGCCGTGGACCGCGGAAGCCACCCGTGAGAAGCTCGGCGAGCGACTAGCCAAGACCGGCCTCGGCGACGAGGCCGGCGCGCTCGCATTGGTCATCGAACATGGCGGCGCCCCTATCGGAGACGTCGCGCTGTGGCTTACCGATAAGGAGCACCGCCAGGGTGAAATCGGATGGGTTCTCAACCCGGAGTTTGGCGGGCAAGGGTTCGCCAGCGAAGAGGGTGTCCGATTCTTTGTGTGCGGGGGG
>NZ_KV835979.1:0-40647 GCF_001838175.1 Corynebacterium sp. HMSC034A01
CCAACTCCGCATTGCAGACACCACCCACACAACCAATGGGTCCGCACCCAGGGTGTGCAAAACTCGGCAACACCACCACCCGCCCCACACACCGACCAGCACAAACACACCCCAACCGGACGACTTTTGCAAGCAAAGGCTTGAGAACGGATGCTCGGCGCCGGTGAGCTGTCCGTCCCTCCTGATAGCCCGTGGATGAGCTTCGGGTGCGTATAGTCCCGGAAGAGTGAACGGATAGGAAGGCGGACCTCAATGGCCAGGATGGTTGAGGCATTCAAGCGCGAGCCAGGCACCCGCGATGCGGCCGCCCGGGCGGTAGGCCTGGTCAAGACCTACGGTAGGGGCGGTACCGAGGTCAGGGCCCTGGACGGCATCAGCGTGGAATTCGGGCGCAATGAGTTCACCGCAATTATGGGGCCGTCCGGGTCGGGGAAGTCCACGCTCATGCACGTGATGGCAGGCCTGGACTCCGCAACGAGCGGCGAGACGTACATCGGGGAGACGGACTTATCCCAGCTCAACGACAAGGAGCTTACGGCTCTAAGGCGCGACCGCCTCGGGTTCATCTTCCAGTCCTTCAACCTGGTTCCTACTCTCACCGCCGCTGAGAACATCACGCTGCCCACGAGCATCGCAGGCGGCAAGGTTGACCAGGCGTGGTTCGATGAGGTTACAGCGCGCCTAGGCCTGGCGAAGCGCCTGGACCACCGCCCGGCGGAGTTGTCCGGCGGCCAGCAGCAGCGCGTCGCCTGCGCCCGCGCGTTGGTGAGCCGCCCTGAGCTGATTTTCGGCGACGAACCTACCGGCAACCTGGACTCCAACGCCTCCCGCGAAGTGCTCGACATTCTCCGCACGGCCGTGGATAAGGATGGGCAGACGGTGGTCATCGTCACGCATGACGCCCGCGCCGCGTCCTATGCCGACAGGGTGGTGTTCCTTCGCGACGGCAACATTGTCGACGAGATGCGCGACCCGGACATGGATTCCATCCTCCGCGTCATGGCCGGCATGGAGGACTAGATGGCGAACACGCTGACGAAGGTCTCGCTGCGCAACGTCGTGGCGCACAAGCTGCGCCTCGCGCTGACGGTGCTGGCGGTCGTGCTGGGCACGGCGTTCCTGTCGGGTGCGCTCATGTTCACGAACATGCTGTCCGCCACGTTCGATTCTGCGGTGGACACCGCGCTCGAGGACGTGGATGCGGTGGTGCGCCCGACCGAGGGCAGCATCGACATGGAGACGTTCGACGCCATCAGGGACACCGAGGGCGTCGATGGGGTGAATGTGTTCGTGGATGTGCCTGTGGTCGTCGCTAGGCAGGATGAAGTTGCGATTCAGACGCAGCTCGGCACCTCGCGCCTTATGCCCTTCTACAGCGAGGGCGAAGCAGTGGGGCGGGCGCCTTCGCTTATCGACGGCTCCGCTCCCACCGCCGCCGGCGACATCGCCGTCAACGCGAACGGCGCGCAGAAGTACGGCATCGAGATGGGCGAGAAGCTCATCGTGGTGGACAAGGACGGGCGCAACGAGTTCACCGTCACGGGGTTGTACGAGGACCCGCTGGCGCAGGAGACGTCGCTGGTGCTGCGGGTGGGGGAGCAGGCCTACCTTGACCTCTACCGGGACGGCGAGTCGGTGCCGGCGGTGACGGTGGATGGGGGACCGGGGGTCGTCGATAGGCTGAAGAGCGATTTTCCTGACTTGGAGGTGCGCGCGGGCGCGGATTTGGCTGAGGAGCTGTCCCAGCAGATCCGCGAGGGTTTGAGTTTTGTCAGCTACTTCCTGGTCGCGTTCGGTCTGGTGGGGCTTTTGGTGGGGACGTTCCTCATCGCGAACACGTTCTCCATGATCGTGGCGCAGCGCACCCGCGAGTTTGCCTTGCTCCGCGCGTTGGGGGCGTCGCGCGGGCAGATCACGCGTTCGGTGGCGTTCGAGTCGGCGCTGGTCGGTGTGATCGGTTCCGCGCTCGGCGTCGCCGGCGGCGTGGGGCTGGTGGCGCTGATCCGGGTGGCGATGGCGCGCTACGGCATGCCGCTGCCGGATGCGGGCACCGGGCTTTCTACGCGCGCGGTGGTGGTGCCGCTGGTGGTGGGCACGCTGGTGACGGTGCTGTCGGCGCTCGCGCCGGCGCGCAAAGCGGGGCAGGTCAAGCCGGTGGAGGCGATGCGCTCCAGCGAGGCCGCCACGCCGCAGCCGCTGCGTTGGCGCACGATCGCGGGCCTGGTCCTGGTAGCCGCGGGCGTGGCGACAGCGGTGTACGCGATGGGCTGGGACGACGGGGCCACCGGCCGCCGCGCAGCCCTGGTGGGCGTGGCGGCGCTGGCCGCGATCACCGGCCTGTTCCTGGCCGGCCCGGCGCTGAGCTTGCCGGTGGTGCCACCGCTGGGCCGGGTGATCGGGCTGCCGTTCGGGGCGGTGGGCACACTCGCGTCCACGAACACGCGCCGCAACCCGCGACGCACCGCCACCACGGCTTTTGCGCTGATGCTGGGTATCGCGCTGGTGACGGTGATTGGCATGCTGGGCGCGTCGATGAAGCGCTCGGTGGATGACGTCGCCACCAGCGAGGTGTCCGCGGACTTCGTGCTGTCCGGACCGCAGAACGGCGTCTTCCCGCTGCCGGAGGACCTGCCGGAGCGCCTGGGTGCGGCGGACGGTACCGGTGAGACGGCCGCTTACACCCAAGCGCCGATCACGGTGGACGGGCAGTTCGGCTACCAGCTCGGCGGCTTTGGTGTGACGGATGTGCTGCAGGGCGACCCGGCGGACCTGATTGTCCTGGACATGGTGGAGGGCAGCTCCAGCTTGGACGGCAACACCGTCATCGCACCGGCGTCGCTGGCGCAGGAGCACGGCTGGCACGTCGGCGACACGTTGACGGTTGCTGGCCCCACCGGCGAGTCGGTCGAGGCCACACTGGGCGGGCTGTTTGAAACGTCGAATATCTTGCAGTCCTTCGTGGTCTCCGACGAGGCGGCCGCGGCCACGGGTGCGCGCGGCACGGGCCGGATCCTCATGATCGGCGTCAACAACGACGGCACCGTCGGCGAGGACCAGCTGCGCGCCAACCTCGAGGAGCTGGTGCGCCACGACATCGTGGTGCAGGTCCGCTCCACGCAGGACATGGCGGGCGAGGTCTCCGCCATGATCGACCAGATGCTGTTCATCTTGTACGCGCTGTTGTCGCTGGCGGTGGTGATCGCGGTGCTGGGCATCGTGAACACGCTGACACTGTCGGTGATTGAGCGCCGCCAGGAGATCGGCATGCTGCGCGCGGTGGGCACGCAGCGCCGCCAGATTCGGACGATGATCACGCTGGAGTCGGTGCAGATGACGGTCTACGGCGCCATCCTCGGTGTGCTGCTGGGGCTCGGTTTGGGGTGGGCGTTCCTCACCGTCCTCGAGGCAAAAGGCTTGACGACGATCGTGGTTCCGTGGCCGCTCATCCTCACCGTCCTCGCAGGGTCGTTCCTGGTCGGCCTGCTGGCCGCGGTGTGGCCGGCGGGCAGGGCCGCCAAGACGCCGCCGCTGGACGCCATCGCGGAGTAGGGGCTCTACCCGAAGCCGTACACGCCGACCGCGGAGGCCGCGATGGCGGCGAGGGCGGTGCCCACCCCGTACTTCACGGCGAGGACGAATTCGCCGCTTTCGACCATCTCGCCGAGTTGGCGCGCGAGCATGGACAGGGTGGACAACGCCCCGGCGAAGCCGACGCCGATGCCGACGCGCCACACGCCCGGCGCCGCCGCCGCGAACCCGATCACTGCAGCGGCCGAGACATTCGCCGCAAACGTGGACGCAAGCGGGCTGTGAATTTGGCGCATGAGCAGCCAGCGGGCAAACCCGCCTAGCATTCCGCCGACGAACACGACCGCAACTCCGATGAGCAGAGGCAGCAGGTCAGGCATGCCGGTGCCTCCGGGTGGCGTCGCCAGCCATCCAGGCCAGGGTGGCGGTGGTGAGGCTGAGCACGATGATGAACCCGGCCCACACCGGCGAATCCGACACCGCGGTCAGGGACACCGCGGACAGGGTGGAAAACCCGCCGAGGAAGCCCACGCCCCAGAATGGGCCGGGTTGGAACAGGCCCATGGCGAAGCAGGCGACGAGGTTCACCGCAGAGATCACGGTCAGTGCGAGCGCTTCGGGCGTGGTGGGGTTGACCCAGATCAGCACGATGTAGCGCGCGACAGCTCCAAGCCCCGCGCCCAGCGCCACGGAAAGGCCGGTTGTTAGGTCATCGAACTGCACATTTGTCCACCTTAGCGCCCTATCCGGCGAAGGCGCGAAGGCCCCAGCGCATGCCGAACCAGGCGGCGACGATGCCCAGCACCGCGGTGCGCAGCGCGTAGCGCAGGGCCTGGCGGTGCTGCCCGGCGGTGATTAGGTCGCCGAGCTCGCGGGCGAAGGTGGACCAGGTGGACAGCGCGCCGGCGAAGCCTGCGCCGAGCGCGATCTGCCACGCCACCGGGTGGGTCGCGGCGAAGCCGGCGACGGTGCAGGCCACCGTGTTGGCGGCGAAGGTCGCGGCGCGGGCGTTGCTGATCAGCTTCGTCAGCGCGAACCGGGACATGCCGCCGAGGACGCCGCCGGCGAACACCACCGCGAGTGTGAGTGCCAATCCGAGCCAGCTAGCCATGGCGGCGCTCCCGGAGGGTGTGGCCGAAAAGGTAGGCAACTATAGACGTCGCAAAGCTGAGTGCGACGATGCCCAGCGCGACGATCGCATCCGACTGCATCGCCGCCACCGAAATCGCGGAGAAGGTGGTGAAGCCGCCGAGGAAGCCTGCGCCCCACAGCGGGCCCGGCTTGAACAGCCCCATGGCGAAGCAGCCGGCGATGTTGACGGCAAAGGTCAGCGCGAGCGCCGCCGTGGACCCGGGTGCGGCGGCAAGGAGCACACCATGCCTGACTACGGCCCCAAGGCCCGCCCCGAGCCCGACCGTCAGCGCTGTCCGGAAAGTGTCCACGGCTGGGAGTCTATCGCCAGTCCATCTGCTGGCGTTCCACGAACTCCGCGACCTCCTCCGGGGTCTTCTTCAAGTGCGGATCCCAGGCGAGGTACTCGCGGGTCTCGCGCACCACGATGCCGGACAGCAACAGCAGGCCGATCAGGTTCGGGATGGCCATCAGCCCGTTGGACAGGTCGGAGAACGTCCACGCCAGCTCCAGCGACGCCACCGCGCCCACAAAGGACAGGGCGGTGAAGAACATGCGGTAGGGGATGGACGCCCAGTCGCCGAACAGCGCCACGATGGCGCGCTCGCCGTAGTAGGACCAGCCCAGGATGGTGGAAAAGGCGAAGAAGATCAGGGCGACGGAGACAATCAGGCTGCCCCACTCGCCGGGCAGGGCCGTCTCGAAGGCGGTGGCGGTCATGATGGCGGCCTGGTCGCGGCCCATGTCCCAGGTGCCGGCGGTGACGATGACCAAGCCGGTGATGGTGACAACGAGGATGGTGTCGATGAACGTCTGGGTCATGGACACCAGCGCCTGGCGCGCCGGGTGCTGCGTCTTCGCGGCCGCGGCGGCGATCGCGGCGGAGCCCATGCCGGACTCGTTGGAGAAGATGCCGCGGGCCACACCGAACTGGATGGCCAGCATGATGCCGGAGCCGACGAAGCCGCCGGTGGCCGCGGTGCCGGTGAACGCGTCGGTGAAGATGGTGGCAATCGCCGCCGGCACCCGGTCCGCCATGAGCACCAGCGCGGTGATGCCGCCGCCGACGTAAATGACAATCATCAGCGGAACGAACGCCGCGGTGATCTTGCCGATGCCCTCGATGCCGCCGAGCACGGCCGCGCCGACGGCGAAGAAGATGATCACGCCGGCGACATTCGCGCTAATGCCGAAGGCGTCGTGCATGCCCGCCGCGATGGAGTTGCCCTGGGCGAGGTTGCCGATGCCGAAGGAGGCGAAGATGGTGAACAGGGTGAACGCCGCGGCGAGGAACTTGCCGAAGCCGCCGCCGACACCGGTTTTCAGGTACTCGTGCGGTCCACCCTGCTGCTTGCCTTTATTGTCGGTGGTGCGGAAGCGCACGCCCAGGTAGGCCTCGGAGTACTTCGACGCCATGCCGACGATGCCGGTGAGCCAGATCCAGAACAGCGCGCCGGGCCCGCCGATGGAAATCGCGGTGGCGACGCCGACGATGTTGCCGGTTCCCACCGTGGCGGCCAGGGCGGTGGTCAGCGCCTGGTAGTTGGAGATGTCGCCCGCGCCTTCCTCGGCCTTGTCCACGAACGCGTGGCGGGTGGCGCGGCCGAGGGTGCGGAACTGGATGCCGCGCAGGCGGATGGTCAGGAACAGGCCGGTGCCCAGCAGCAGGGGGATGAGCAGGAACGGTCCCCAGACGAAGGTGGAGATTGCACTGAGGATGTCGTTCAAGGTGTCAGCCATGCCGAGTAGTAAAACATACAGTGTGATGAATAATATATAGGTGGCAGGAAATACATTCACGGGCGATGATGGTGGGAAGGACTCTGCCTGAGACACAAGGAGCATTCCCATGGCACACGAACGCGCCGGACAGCCCGCCCGCGAGGACGACCTCATCGACATCGCCGAGGTGGTCACCGCCTACTACACCCGCGACATTGATCCGGACAACCCGGACCAGCAGGTCGCCTTCGGCACCTCCGGCCACCGCGGATCCTCCCTGGACAACGCGTTCAACGAGGCGCACATCCTGGCCACCACGCAGGCGATCGTGGACTACCGCCGCAGCGAGGGCATCGACGGGCCGGTCTACATCGGCCGCGATACCCACGCCCTGTCCGAGCCAGCGATGGTCTCCGCGCTCGAGGTGCTCATCGCCAACGAGGTGCAAGTGCTTGTCGACGCCTCTGGCCGCTACACGCCCACTCCGGCCGTCTCCCACGCCATCCTGACCCACCAAGGGGGCAAGGCCGACGGCATCGTGGTCACCCCGTCGCACAACCCGCCGCGCGACGGCGGCTTCAAATACAACCCGCCCACCGGCGGGCCCGCCCCGGCGGAAGCCACGGACTGGATTGCCAAGCGCGCCAACGAGTACATCGCCGCAGGCCTCGACGGTGTGAAGCGCACCCCCGTCAGCGGCGTGCTGGACCAGCGCGCCGGGAAGTTCGACTACCTCGACCACTACGTTGCCGACCTGGGCAACGTGGTGGACATGGACGCGATCAAGGCGTCCGGCCTGCACATCGGCGCTGACCCGATGGGCGGGGCGAGCGTGGATTACTGGGGTGCGATCGGTCAGCGCTACGGGCTGAACCTCGAGGTGGTCAACCCGCACGTGGACGCCACCTGGCGGTTCATGACCTTGGACACCGACGGCAAGATCCGCATGGACTGCTCCAGCCCGAATTCCATGGCCTCGCTGGTGCACAACCGCGACAAGCTCGACCTGGCCACCGGCAACGACGCGGACGCGGACCGCCACGGCATCGTCACCCCCGACGCGGGCTTGATGAACCCGAACCACTACCTGGCCGTGGCCATCGAGTACCTGTTTTCCCACCGCGACGGCTGGGACGCGGGCACCGCGGTGGGCAAAACCCTGGTCTCGTCCTCCATGATCGACCGCGTCGTCGCATCGCTGGGCCGCGAGCTGGTGGAGGTGCCCGTCGGCTTCAAATGGTTCGTGCCGGGGCTCATCGACGGCACCATCGGTTTCGGCGGCGAAGAATCCGCCGGTGCGTCGTTCTTGCGCAAGGACGGCACCGTCTGGTCCACCGACAAGGACGGGCTGATCATGGACCTGCTCGCCGCCGAGATCACCGCCGTGACCGGCAAGACCCCGTCTGCGCGCTACGCGGAGCTCGAGGCCGAGTACGGCGCCCCGGCCTATGCGCGCATCGACGCCCCGGCCGGCCGCGAGGAGAAAGCGAAGCTCAAGGCGCTGTCGGCTGACCAGGTTTCGGCGGATGCGTTGGCGGGCGAAGCTATCGTCGCAAAGCTGACTGAAGCCCCCGGCAACGGTGCCGCAATCGGCGGGCTGAAGGTGACCACCGAAAACGCGTGGTTCGCCGCGCGCCCGTCCGGCACCGAGGACAAGTACAAGATCTACGCCGAATCCTTCAAGGGCGAAGCACACTTGAAGCGGGTGCAGGAGGAAGCGCAGGCGCTGGTTACTCAAGTTTTGGGCGGCTAGTGGAGTAACGTACGACCTGTGAGCATAACGACAACCCCCGCGCCCGAGCGCAACACGAAAGCGCTGGTGCTGGACGTACTGTCCGCACTCGCGCGCTTTTTCATGGCGTACGTGTGGCTGGACGCCGGCATCGCGAAACTCGGCGTCCCCCTCGACGTGACCAAGACCATCGAGGCCTACGAGATCTTCACCCCCGACTGGTCCTACCTGCTGGCGCACATCATCGGCCCGCTCGAAGTGGCCGGCGGCCTGCTTCTGCTCCTGGGCATCAAGCTGCGCTGGTCTGGCAAGGTGTCCATCATCGTGCTGACGCTGTTCATCATCGGCCTCCTGTCCGCCTGGCAGCGCGGGCTGGTCATCGACTGCGGCTGCTTTGACCCCTCCCAGGCGGGCGAAGGCGAGAGCAACCTGCTTGTCACCGTGGCGCGAGACTTGGGCTACATCGCTATTACCGGGTTTATGATGTGGCGCCCGTTTAAGAAGTTCGCTATCTACCCCTAAACTTGAGCGGGTAGACAGTACCCGTCATGCCTCACGGCACGCACAACAGGAGATAACTGTGACCACACGCAAAGTGGAAAACCCGAACAAGAAGGGCAACGCCGCCTTCATCTGGGCAGTCCTCGCCGTACTCGCCATTGCCCTCGTGGTGATCGGCCTGATTGTCTTCAACGGCCGCGAAAACCGCAGCGCCGCGATCCAGGAAGAGATGATCGACCTCGAAGGCGTCAACGTTGCCTGGGACGGGGAAGAAAACACCATCCACCTCACCGGCGACAACCCTGACGCGAAGACCGCCGAGTTGTTCGAGGACTTCTCCTGCACCCACTGTGCGGACCTGCACATCGCCACCGACGAGGCGATGCTGGAGAAGCTCAAGGCTGGCGAGATTAACGTCGAGCTGCGCCCGATGACCGCCCTGGATCAAGGCCAGGAAGGCCACTCCACCCAGGCGCTGGCCGCCGAGCTGGCGCTGATCGCCAACGGCGACCTGGCCCAGGCCTTCACCATCCGCGACTACCTGTTCCAGAACCAGCAGTCCGCGTACAACAAGTACGACAACGACGGTTTCGCCGACCTGGCCAAGGACTACGAGGCTTCCGACGCCGCCATCCAGGACATCCGCGACGGCAAGTACATCGAGACTGCCAAGCGTATGGGTGCGGAGAACATGAAGTACCAGGAGGACGAGACTGAAGACGCATGGACCCCGCGCGTCCTCGTCGACGGGAAGGACATCGAGAAGCTCGTGAATATCGATGAGCTCCGAGAGATCACGGGTAACCCGAACCTCGATGAGAAAAAGGACTCCGCCCGTAACTACTGGCCGGAGGTTCTGGCCAGCCTGTAAGCGCCTTCTGGACAAGCGTTTCCGCCGCCTCACTCCGGGTTCGGGGTGGGGCGGTTTCGCTTTCCCGCTGGGGATTTGGAGGCCCGCGCGACCGGTTGTATATTTACGTGAGTTATCCAAGGGGCTATGGCGCAGTTGGTAGCGCACCACACTGGCAGTGTGGGGGTCACGGGTTCGAATCCCGTTAGCTCCACTCCACAACTACATATTCCAGCGGCGGCACAGCTGCCGCACGGGGCTATGGCGCAGTTGGTAGCGCACCACACTGGCAGTGTGGGGGTCACGGGTTCGAATCCCGTTAGCTCCACCAATTGAAAACTGCCCGGCTATTCGGCCGGGCAGTTTTTTCGTTTTTGGTGGGCTCCATGCACTACTGGGCGGACTGGCGCATGCCTTCGAAGTAGGCGTTGCCGTCCGTGTCGTCCGACGTGTCGAGCTTGTGGCTGAGCTGGTGCCGGCGATGGCGTCGGAGGAGCTGCCGCAGGCGAGGGCGGTTGGGAGTTTCCTGTGCATGGCCAGGAGCGTAGCGCAATCATTGTGGTTGCGAGCTACTCTGAGCTGCATGTTTGCGTCTCCAATTGGGCCGTTGCGTTTCGTCGCGGGCGGCGCTGGCCTCGCCCGCGTGTGCTTCGCGGGTGAGCCACTGCTTGACGACGAACCTTCGGACCATCCCCTCGCCGCCCAAGAACTCACCGAATACTTCGCTGGTACGCGCCGGAAGTTCACCGTGCCGCTAGACCTGAAAGGCGTGACTGACTTTCGCGCGTCGGTGCTGCGAGAGCTGGAAAAGATCCCATTCGGCGAGACCACCACGTATGCAGAGCTCGCCCGCGCAGTGGGCAACCCCAAGGCGGTGCGCGCCGTGGGTAGCGCCTGCGCGACTAACCCGCTGCCGCTGTTCATCCCGTGCCACCGGGTACTGCGCAGCGACGGCCAACTTGGCGGTTACCGTGGCGGGGTAGAGGCCAAACGTTTCCTACTGCGAATGGAGGACATCGATGTCTGACACGTTTGTGAAGCACGGCAGTGCGCCGGGAGCGGCCGCCGCGGAGGCCGCGTACCTGCGCTGGCTGCGCGAGGGCTCCGTCGCGGTGGTGGAGGTGCTCGACCTGGACGAGGACGCGAACACGCTCACCATCGAGAAAGTGGATCCGGTCCGCCCGACCGTGGATGCCGCCCGGCAGGCCGGCCGGGAGCTCGCCGCCATCCACGCCATGGGTGCGGCCGCATTCGGCGCGCCCGCGGACGGGTGGGACGGCCCCAACTTCATCGGCACCCGCCAGCAGGCGTGCGAGCCAACCGGACGCTGGGCCACGTTCTACGTGCAGCAGCGGGTGCTGCCATTCGCCGAGAAGGCGCTGAGGGCGGGGAATCTCGGGGGCGGCGGCATGGACGTCGTCAAGCAAGCATGCGATGCGCTACTTGAAGAGGACGAGGACGCCCCGCTGGCGCGCATCCACGGCGACCTGTGGGCGGGCAACCTGCTGTTTGGGTCGGGCGGGCCGCGGTTCATCGACCCGGCGGCGCACGGCGGGCACCCGCTGACCGACATCGCGATGCTCGAGCTGTTCGGCGCGCCGCACTTCAGCGCGATCGTGGACGGGTATGTGGACGCCGGCGGTGAGCTAGGCCGCGACTGGCAGCGGCGCATCGCGGTCCACCAGCTGCACCCGCTGGCGGTGCACGCGTGGACGCACGGGCCGTCCTACGGCTCCGCGCTCGTGCGCACGGCGGAAGAGACCTTGCGCGCGGTGGGCTAGCGCCACCAGGAGTCGTTCGGGCCCGGCGGCAGGTGGCGCTTGTGCTGGCCGATGCGCCACAGGTGCTCGAGGCGCTCCGCGGCCTCTGCGGGGATCTGCTTGCCCTCCAGGTAGTCGTCGATGTGGGCGTAGGTAATGCCGAGCGCGGCCTCGTCGGGAAGCGCGGGGCGTTCCTCCTCCAAGTCCGCGGTGGGCACCTTCTCCCACAGGCGGGGATCCGCGCCCAGGCGGTCCAGCAGCGCCGCGCCCTGGCGCTTATTCAGCCCGGCCAGCGGCACCAGGTCCGCGGCGCCGTCGCCGTGTTTAGTGAAAAACCCGGTGACGTTCTCCGCCGCGTGGTCCGTGCCCACCACCAGCAGGCCGCGCTCGCCGGCGATGGCGTACTGGGCGATCATGCGCATGCGTGCCTTGACGTTGCCCTTGTTGAAGTCGCCGAGACTGTCCGTTTTCAGCGAGTCCGTCACAGCACCCGCCATGGCGGTGGTGGCTGGTTCAATGTCCACGGTGACTGTTTCGTCGGGCTGGATAAACTGCAGCGCCAGCTGCGCGTCGTCCTCGTCGGCCTGCACGCCGTGGGGCAGCCGCACCGCCACAAACGCCGCTTCCTCGCCGTCCGCGCGGCGCTTCTCCACCGCCATCTGTGCCAGGCGGCCGGCGAGCGTGGAGTCCTGCCCGCCGGAAATGCCCAGCACGTAGCCCTTCGCGCCGGTGGCGTCCAGGTAGTCCACCAGGAACTGCACGCGCCGGGTGATCTCTTGGTCCGGGTCGATGGTCGGTGCCACGCCGAGGGCGGTGATGATGTCTGACTGCATGGCGCTCATGGTAGGAGGTTTTGATTCAGCGCGTCCGATGTGTAACATTTACCCCCGTGTTGCGACCCGGCATCCCGCCGGTGATCGCTAATTGCAGGTAATCCGAGCAGAAAGGAGCGCCCGATGAAGGTCCGCAAGTCGCTTCGGTCGCTGAAGAACAAGCCGGGCGCTCAGGTTGTGCGCCGCCACGGCAAGGTTTTTGTGATCAACAAGAAGGATCCTCGCTTCAAGGCTCGCCAGGGCTAAGCGGCAATCCTCTGCCCCGTCACCGTGTGGTGGCGGGGCTTTTTGCTGTAATTTTCCGCCGAATTACACGCTTGGGAGCAGATGGCTGCCCACGTTTTAACTACATGTAGGTGATTTGCCGGCTTTATCCTGGGAATACCACCCGTGTAACTACTACATGTAGTAGCAGTTGCCGAACTTTCCCCCAAGGTATAGTGTCTCTTGGTGTTGCCCCGGGGGAGCCGGGGAAGCGAGAAAAAGCGTCGAAACCCTGTCGAATCCCGGTCGAAGACCCGCACAGAAAGAGCCTGAGAAACTATGTCGATCACCGTTTACAGCAAGCCGGCCTGCATGCAGTGCAAGGCAACCGAGAAGGCCCTGACCAAGGCCGGCCTTGAGTTCACCACGGTTGACATCTCCATGGACGAGGAAGCCCGCGACTACGTCATGGCCCTCGGCTACGTGCAGGCCCCGGTCGTCGAGGCGAACGGTGAGCACTGGTCCGGCTTCCGCCCGGACCGCATCAAGGGCCTCGCCGCGGCTGCGTAACGTCGGCGGTCCCCGCACCCCTCGCGCACCGCGCCCCCTCACTCCGCGGATCCAGCTAGTAAGACCCCGCTAACGGCCCAAATATGGCAGATAGCTGGGCCCTAGTAGCTGGATTTGGCGAAAAGGGGACGGGGAACGGGCGGAGTGAGGGGAGGGGCGCCACACGCCGCGCACGCCACACAACAGAAAACTCAACACGAAGAAAGGCGGCTGCCATGCTGGTGGTCTACTTCTCTTCCGCGACGGAGAACACGAAGCGGTTTGTGGAGAAGCTCGGCCTCCCGTCCCGGCGCATCCCGTTGCGCAGGAACGACCCGGAACTGAACGTCGACGAGCCGTACGTGCTCATCTGCCCCACATACGGTGGCGGGGTGAGCGTCAGCGGCGGTAACTCGCGCCCGGTGCCTGGGCAGGTGATCCGCTTTCTCAACAACGAAAACAACCGGAATCTGATCCGAGGTGTGATCGCCGCCGGCAACTCCAACTTCGGCGCAGACTACTGCCTTGCCGGGAAGGTCATCGCCGACAAGTGTAAGGTCCCGTACTTGTACCGGTTCGAGCTCATGGGCTCGGCCGAGGACGTTGCGCACGTTCGCCGCCAACTGGTCCAGAACGCTGGAAGGTTGGGGCTGCGTGGGGGACCGGAGGTCGTCGATAGGCAGGATGCTCCGGACGAATCCGAGCGCCTAGCAAAGCTGCGCGCAAAATACGCCGGTAAATACTCAAGAACACGATGAAGGACGAGAAGTGAGTACCCAGACTGTCGGTAAGAATGTCCCGGAGCCGGTCAACGAAAGCGACCAGCTGGATTACCACGCGCTGAATGCGCTTTTGAACCTCTACGACGAAAACGGCCAGATCCAGTTTGACAAGGACCGCGAGGCCGCCAACCAGTTCTTCCTCCAGCACGTCAACCAGAACACCGTCTACTTCCACGACCTGGAAGAAAAGATCGACTACCTGGTCACCAACAAGTACTACGAGCCGGACACCATTGAGAAGTACGACTGGACCTTTATCAAGGACACGTTCAAGCGCGCGTACTCCTACAAGTTCCGCTTCAAGTCCTTCCTGGGCGCGTACAAGTACTACACGTCCTACACACTGAAGACTTTCGACGGGCGCCGCTACCTCGAGCGCTTCGAGGACCGCGTCGCCATGACTGCGCTCTTCCTCGCCGACGGCAACGAGGATCTCGCATTCGCGCTTGTGGACGAGATCATGACCGGCCGTTTCCAGCCAGCAACCCCGACGTTCTTGAACGCCGGCAAGGCGCAGCGCGGCGAGCTGGTGTCGTGCTTCCTGCTGCGCATCGAGGACAACATGGAGTCCATCGGGCGCGCGATCAACTCCTCACTGCAGCTGTCCAAGCGCGGCGGCGGCGTCGCGCTGCTGTTGAGCAACATCCGCGAATCCGGCGCGCCGATCAAGCACATCGAGAACCAGTCCTCCGGCGTCATCCCCGTGATGAAGCTTTTGGAAGACGCCTTCTCCTACGCCAACCAGCTCGGCGCACGCCAGGGCGCCGGCGCGGTGTACCTCAACGCCCACCACCCGGACATCATGCGCTTCTTGGACACCAAGCGCGAGAACGCGGACGAGAAGATCCGCATCAAGACCCTCTCGCTCGGTGTGGTCATCCCGGACATCACCTTCGAGCTGGCCAAGCGCAACGACGACATGTACCTGTTCTCCCCGTACGACGTCGAGCGCGTCTACGGCGTGCCGTTCGCGGACATCTCCGTGACCGAGAAGTACGAGGAGATGGTGGAAGACCCGCGCATCCGCAAGTCCAAGATCTCCGCGCGCTCGTTCTTCCAGACCATCGCCGAGATCCAGTTCGAGTCCGGCTACCCGTACATCATGTTCGAGGACACGGCTAACCGCGCGAACCCGGTGAAGACCGGCCGCATCAACATGTCCAACCTGTGCTCGGAGATCCTGCAGGTCAACTCCCCGTCCGTGCTGAACGAGGACCTGACCTACGCCGAGACCGGCCACGACATCTCCTGCAACCTGGGCTCGCTGAACATCGCGATGGCAATGGACTCCGACGACTTTGCCAAGACGGTGGAGTCCGCGATCCGCGCGCTGACCGCCGTCGCGGACAAGACCTCCATCGACTCCGTTCCGCCGGTGCGCGACGGCAACGACGCCTCCCACGCCATTGGCCTGGGCCAGATGAACCTGCACGGCTACCTCGGCCGCGAGCACATCGAGTACGGCTCCGAGGAAGGCCTGGACTTCACCAACGCCTACTTCGCTGCCGTGATGTACCAGTGCCTGCGCGCCTCCCACAAGATCGCAGTGGAGAAGGGCACTGCGTTCGCGGACTTTAACAAGTCCGAGTACGCCACCGGCGAGTTCTTCGACCGCTACGACCCGGCCGACTTCCAGCCCACAACCGACAAGGTCAAGGAGCTGTTCGCCAACTCCAACATCGCCGTGCCGACGGCCGAGGAGTGGGCGCAGCTGAAGGAAGACATCGCCCGCGACGGCATCTACAACCGCTACCTGCAGGCGGTGCCGCCGACCGGCTCGATTTCCTACATCAACAACTCCACGTCCTCGATCCACCCGATCGCCTCCAAGATTGAGATCCGCAAGGAAGGCAAGATCGGCCGCGTCTACTACCCGGCGCCGCACATGGACAACGAGAACATTGAGTACTTCAAGGACGCCTACGAGATCGGCTACGAGAAGATCATCGACACCTACGCGGTGGCCACGAAGTACGTCGACCAAGGCCTGTCTCTGACCTTGTTCTTCAAGGACACGGTGACCACTCGCGACATTAACCGCGCACAAATCTACGCGTGGAAGAAGGGTGTCAAGACCCTGTACTACATCCGTCTGCGTCAGATGGCGCTGGAGGGCACCGAGATCGAGGGCTGCGTCTCCTGCATGCTGTAGTGGAGCGCGCGCTTCGCGACGAGAAACCGCTGATCTGCTAGTTGCGTCTGAGGGCGCACTAGCAGGTCAGCGGTCTTCTTTTGCGCCTGCCCAGGTGATGTTGGAAATCAGTGCCAATACTGCGCGAATCTGCTAGTTCCGTTTTTGGGGAACTAGCAGATCAGCACTATGGCGGGCGCGGGCAAGGGGAGGGCCCGCCGGGGAGAGCTACATCTCCATGAAATCGTTGACGCCGCGAAGTAGACGTCGAGAAGCATCTTCTGCAGCATCCGCATCGCCGGAAGCAATCGCCTGCGCCAGGTCGATGTGAATCTGCATGGTGCCGACGTGGGGGTCATCCGGCATGATGCCGTAGAGGGCGCGGCCGGACATAATATCCATGATCGGCGAGGTCAGCGCCACAAACATCTCGTTGCCGGAGGCCTCCAACATGAGCGCGTGGAACTCCAGGTCCGCCTCCTGGAAGGCCTCGGAGTTGCCGCCTTCCTGGCCGGCTAGCTCCACAATCTGGTCGGCCAGCTCGCACAAGCGGCGCGCCTGCTCGCGCGATGCGTTGATGGCGGCGAGGCGGGCGGCGGTGGGCTCGATGGCGTCGCGAAGCTCACGCAGCGACGCGAGCTGCGCCGGGCGCTGCTCCTCACTGCGCAGGCGCCACGAAATGATCGAGTGGTCGAACACGTTCCACTCGCTTTGCGGCAGCACTTTCAAACCCACGCGGCGCGACGAGGAAACGAGCCCCAGCTGTTCCAGCGCGCGCATCGCCTCGCGGGCGACAGTGCGGGAGATGCCGAAGCGCTCCGACAAGTCGTGGAGCGTGAACGTGTGGCCCTCGGCCTGCTTGCCCGACACGATCTCTTCGCCGAGCGTGTCCAAGACTGATGAGAGCAGGGGTTGCGAGGACCGATGACCGCTTGTAGCCACGGAGCGACCTCCTTTAAGGGATGATGTTTGCAGCAATATGCGAGTAGTTTATGTCATGCCCCCGCCACGTTTGGACATTGCGTGCGCGCAGTTCGCAGGCGGGGAGCGGGACGTGGCGCGGGTGAATTGACTCCGAAGTAGGATGGTCGGCATGACTGACGATTACGCGCGTTACCTCGAGTCCCACGAGAAGCCGGTGAAGGCTATTAACTGGAATAGCGTCCCGGACGACAAGGACCTTGAAGTGTGGGATCGCCTGACCGGCAATTTCTGGCTCCCGGAGAAAATCCCGGTGTCCAACGACATCCCGAGCTGGAACACCCTCAACGATGAGGAAAAGCAAGCCACTATGCGCGTGTTCACCGGCTTGACGCTGCTGGACACCATCCAGGGCACCGTCGGTGCGGTTTCACTGCTGCCGGACGCGAACTCGCTGCACGAGGAGGCGGTGCTGACCAACATCGCGTTTATGGAGTCGGTGCACGCGAAGTCGTACTCCAACATCTTTATGACGCTTGCGGACACGCCCGCGATTAACGACGCGTTCCGCTGGTCCGAGGAAAACGAGTACCTCCAGCGCAAGGCGAAAATTATCCTGAGCTACTACGAGGGCGACGATCCGCTCAAGCGCAAGATCGCCTCCGTGATGCTCGAGTCTTTCCTGTTCTACTCCGGTTTCTACCTGCCGCTGAACTGGTCGGTGCACTCCAAGCTGACGAACACCGCCGACATTATCCGCCTTATTATCCGCGACGAGGCGGTGCACGGCTACTACATCGGCTACAAGTACCAGGTGGCGCTGCGGAACGAATCCGAAGAGCGCAAGGAGGAGCTGAAGGACTACGCCTTCGAGCTGCTCTACGACCTCTACGAGAACGAGAACCAGTACACCGAGGACATCTATGACGCGCTTGGCTGGACTGAGGATGTGAAGCGCTTCTTGCGCTACAACGCCAACAAGGCGCTGAACAACCTCGGCTACGAGGGCCTGTTCCCGGTGGATGAGACGAAGGTCTCGCCGGCCATCCTCGCGTCGCTGTCGCCGAACGCGGACGAGAACCACGACTTCTTCTCCGGATCCGGTTCCTCCTACGTCATCGGCCGCGCGGAGGATACTCAGGACGAGGACTGGGACTTCTAGGCAGAAGCTTTACGACGCACCTTCGGTGGCCCCGGTTCGCACCCGCGAGCCGGGGGTTTTTCTTGCCTGCTGTGCAGTACTCATGCGCCTCACCAGTAACAGCCCGGGATGGTTGGGCCAGGCGCTGACCCCGCTCGGGGGCAGCATTGCCGGAGGCTGGAAAATCAATGTGCAGAACGTTATGCTGATCCGGTATCACTCGTGGCATCTGTGCCTTGTTCGGCGTGAGCTGGGCGGGGTGCAGGAGCCGTAGTCAGGAGGATCAGATGACCGCTGTGGCACCGCGGCTGGATAATTACGTCCCGCCGACACGCCCCGAGCCGACGGGCAACGCTCGTAAGGGCTCGAAAATTTACAAGCAACTCACCACCACTGACCACAAAGAACTGGGCATCATGTACATCATCATGTCCTTCGTCTGGTTCTTCGTGGCCGGCCTGATGGCGCTGCTTATCCGCGCTGAGCTGTTCAGCCCCGGCCTGCAGTTCCTGTCCAACGAGCAGTTCAACCAGCTGTTTACCATGCACGGCACCGTGATGCTGCTGGCGTTCGGTACCCCGATCGTCTGGGGCTTCGCCAACTACGTGCTGCCGCTGCAGATCGGCGCTCCGGACGTGGCCTTCCCCCGTCTGAACGCGTTCGGCTTCTGGGTGACCAGCATCGGCGTCATCGCCATGCTCGCCGGCTTCCTCACCCCGGGCGGCGCAGCCGACTTCGGTTGGACCATGTACATGCCCCTGGCTGACGCTGTGCACACCCCGTCCGTCTCCGCCAACCTCTGGGTTGTCGGCGTGGGCGCTACCGGTGTGGGCACCATCGCCTCCGCGGTGAACATGCTCACCACTGTGCTGACCATGCGTGCGCCGGGCATGACCATGTTCCGTCTGCCGGCGTTCACCTGGACCATCTTTGTCACCTCCATCATCGCCCTGATGATCTTCCCGCTGCTGACCGCTGCGGCGATGGGTGTGCTCTACGACCGTCTGATCGGCGGCCACATCTACGACACCGCCAACGGCGGAACGATCCTGTGGCAGCACCTGTTCTGGTTCTTCGGCCACCCCGAGGTGTACGTCCTGGCGCTGCCGTTCTTCGGCGTGATCTCCGAGATCATCCCGGTGTTCTCCCGTAAGCCGGTCTTCGGCTACATCGGCCTGATCTTCGCAACCCTGGCAATCGCCGGCCTGTCCATGGCTGTGTGGGCGCACCACATGTTCGCCACCGGTGCAGTCCTGCTGCCGTTCTTCTCGTTCATGACCTTCCTCATCTCCGTCCCGACCGGTGTGAAGTTCTTCAACTGGCTGGGCACGATGTGGAACGGCCACCTCACGTTCGAGACCCCGATGCTGTGGGCCGTCGGCTTCCTGTTCACCTTCCTGTTCGGTGGTCTGACCGGCATCATGCTGGCGTCCCCGCCGCTGGACTTCCAGCTGCACGACTCCTACTTCGTGGTTGCGCACTTCCACTACACCCTGTTCGGCACCGTGGTGTTCGCTTCTACCGCAGGCGTGTACTTCTGGTTCCCGAAGATGACCGGCCGCATGCTGGATGAGAAGCTGGGCAAGATCCACTTCTGGTTCACCGTTGTCGGCTTCAACATGACCTTCTTGGTCCAGCACTGGCTGGGCAACATGGGCATGCCGCGCCGCTACGCCGACTACCTGGACACCGACGGCTTCACGCTGCTGAACCAGGTTTCCACGGTTGGCGCGTTCATCCTGGGCATTGGCTTCCTGCCGTTCATCTGGAACGTGTTCAAGTCTTGGCGCTACGGCGAGATCGTCACCGTCGACGATCCGTGGGGTTACGGCAACTCCCTCGAGTGGGCAACCACCTGCCCGCCGCCGCGCCACAACTTCACCGCGCTGCCGCGTATCCGCTCCGAGCGCCCGGCGTTCGAGCTGCACTACCCGCACATGGTGGAGACCCTGCGCCGCGAGGCTCACACCGGTCACCGCGATTCCAAGTAGTCGCTGGCCACCGGCCTCCTGAACGAACCCCCGCTTCGGCGGGGGTTTTCGTCGTTTCAGGCCCACGACAATGAGGAGTACCCTGACCCGGATGACTGAGCAGATGATCGCCGCCGCCCACCAGCTCCTCCGGGACCGCGTGTCGGGCGACTACAAGGCCCGCACAGAGGACCCCGAGGACCCGAAGACCGTCCAGGCGATGCAGCTGGCCATCAACCTGCCCAAGCAGGACCCTCCGAGCCGCAACCAGGTGCTCGCAGACGCCGCCCGCGCCGCCGTGGCCGTGTGCCTGGACCCGCGGGCGGGCACCGACGGGTTTTGGCGCGACGCGCTGGACGCGTGGTACTCGCACCGCATCCGCAAGGTGGCCCGCCGAGCCCGCAACAAGGCATGGGACGACGTGCAGGCGTTGCCCGGCGTCACCGTCGGCAGCGTGCGGGCGTTCGTTCCCTCGGCGGTTTCTGAGGTTCCGCACGCGATATCCAAGCTGCAGATCAAGGGCACGGAGATTGAGTCCGGGGAGGAGCTGCCGCTCGACGCAGAAGCGCCGCTGATCGCCCTCAACGCGTCGCTGCACATGTCTGCGGGCAAGGCCGCCGCGCAGGCCGGGCACGCGTCGATGCTGCTCGCGGCCGCGCGGGATGCCGCCTGGGCGCAGCGGTGGGCGGAGGCGGGCTTCCCGCTTGGCGTGCGCGAGCTGCCCCGCGAGGAGTTCGCCGAGCTTGCCACGCGCCCCGAGGCGGTGGCGGTGCGCGACGCCGGGTTCACTGAGGTCGCTCCCGGCTCCACCACAGCGATCGCTATTGCTTAGCGACGAGCCTCCGCAGCGCCCCGCGCACCGTTTCCGCGTCCGTGGTGTCCCAGAACGCGGGCAGGCTGCGCCGGATGAACGACCCGTAGCGCTTCGTCACCAGCCGGTTGTCTAGCACGGCGACGACCCCGCGGTCGTCGACAGACCGCAAAAGCCTGCCCGCACCCTGCGCCATGAGCAGGGAGGCGTGCGTGGCGGAGACCTCCATAAACCCGGAGCGGCCCGCCGCGTCGGCTGCGTTGGAGCGTGCCTGCAGGAGGGGATCGTCGGGGCGGGGGAAGGGGATGCGGTCGATGATTACCAGCGAGCAGGCGCTGCCCGGCACGTCCACGCCCTGCCAGAGGGTAAGTGTGCCGAACAGGCAGGAGTTCTCGTTTTTGGCAAACGTGTCCACCAGAGTGCCGGTGGAGTCCTCGCCTTGGAGCAGGATGTCGAAGGGCAGGCGCGCCCGCATGGCTTCGGCGGCCTGCTCGGCGGCGCGGCGCGAGGAGAACAGGCCGAGCGTGCGCCCGCCCGCGGCGGTGATCAGCTCCGCAATCTCGTCCAGTGTCTCCGCGGACAGACCGTCGCGGCCCGGGGTGGGCAGGTGGCGGGCGGTGTAGAGGATGCCGGACTTGCGCGGGTCGAACGGCGTGCCAGCGTCCAGCGAGTCCCAGGTGCCCTGCGGCAGGCCCCAGGCAGCGGCCATGGCGTTGAAATTGCCGCCCACAGTCAAGGTGGCGGAGGTGAGCACGACCGTCTTTTCGCCGAAGAGCCGCTCATGCAGCAGGCCCGCCACGGACAGGGGCGCGACCGAGACGGAATCGCCGTAGCGCTCGGAGCGGGTCAGCCACACCACATCCGAGTGCTTGGCGGGATCAGGCTCGTCGAAGACCTCGAGGATGCGCACCACCGCGTCGTGCAGGTCCTCCAGGTGGTTGCGCAGGTTGGCGCGTTCGGCGAACTTCTCCGGGTCGTTTTCGGACTCGCCGGGCGGGGCGTCGGAGATGGCGGTGCGGGTCTTCCACAGCGCGTCGCGAAGTGCCGCGAAGGCGCCGCGGGCAGGCTCCGAGATGACTTCCCAGCGCCCCGGGGCCTCCAGGTCGATCGCGGCGGTGAAGTCGTCGATGACGCCTTCGAGTGTGTCGCGCTCCGCGCCGAGCTTGCCGGCGCGGCGGGCGGCCATCGCTAGGGCGCGCGCGGAAATCTCATTGGTGGCCACGGAGGTGATGCGGCCGTCGAGCTCGTGGGCCTCGTCGATGATCACGGCGTCGTGCTCGGGCAGCACAGCCACCTCCGCAAGCGCGTCGATAGCCAAAAGCGCGTGGTTGGTCACCACGATGTCCACGTCCTTGGTGCGCTCGCGGGCGAGCTCCGCGAAGCACTCCTCGCCGTGCGGGCAGCGGGTCGCGCCGAGGCACTCGTTGGAGGTCACTGAGACCTGCCGCCACGCCATGTCCGGCACGCCGGGGACCAGATCGTCGCGGTCGCCCGTCTCAGTCTCCTGCGCCCACTCGGCGACGCGCTTGACGTGCTTGCCCAGCCAGGACAGGTCCTCTTCCTCGATGAGGGACTCCGCAGGTGCGCTATCAAGCATTAATTTGTGCTTGCACAGGTAGTTGTTGCGGCCCTTCTGGATGGCAAAGGTGGGGCGCTCGGGCAGCAGCGGCTCGAGCGCGTCTGCCAGCCGGGGCAAATCCCTATCCACAAGCTGCCGCTGCAGCGCGATTGTCGCCGTCGACACCACCACCGTGGTGCCGTGCGCCTGGGCGTGGCGGATCGCGGGGACGAGGTAGGCCAGCGACTTGCCGGTGCCAGTGCCCGCCTGCACGGCCAGGTGGCGCTCGGCATCGAGGGCTTTGGTCACCGCCTCAGCCATCTTTACCTGGCCGGGCCGGCGCGAGCCGCCGAGGGACTCGACCGCGGCGGCGAGCAGGTCGGTGGTGGACTGGGTAAGTGGTTCGTCTGCAGCCACGGCCTACTCGGTGGGCTCCGGGAAGCCGACGAACTTCGTCGGGATGGCCACCTCGCCGCGCGACAACGCCAAACCCTCCCACGGCAGCGTCTTGCGGGCGGCCGCGTGCAGCTCGCGGATCTCCTCGATGCCGGGTTGGCCGTCCACGATCTCGCCATCGCGGATCAGCGGCACCGTCATCTCGCGGTACTCCAGGTTCGGCTTTCGTGGCACGTCCACGCCCAGCGGGTGGACCACCTCGCCGACGGCAACGCCGGAGGAACGGTAAGCGCGCAGGGCGGATTTGCCGCCGCCGTAGGTGGCCTTGCCGGAGGAGCGCTTCGCCACCGGGTGGCCGTCCACCTCCACCAGCTTGTACACCAGGCCTGCGGTGGGGGCACCGGAGCCGGTGACCACGGAGGTGCCCACGCCGAAGCCGTCCACCGGGTCGCCGCGCAGCCCGGCGATGGCGAACTCGTCCAAGTCGGAGGAGACGATGATGCGGGTGTTAAAGGCGCCCGCTTCGTCCAGCTGCTTGCGCACACGCCTGGAGACGATGCCCAGGTCGCCGGAGTCGATGCGCACCGCGCCGAGATCGGTGCCTGCGACCTCGAGCGCGTTTTCCACGCCCTTGGTGATGTCGTAGGTGTCCACCAGCAGCGTGGTGTCCACGCCGAGCGAGTCGATCTGGCCCTTGAACGCGGCCTTCTCGTCCGGGTTGCCGTCCTCGTCCACGTGCAGCAGCGTCCAGGAGTGGGCAGAGGTGCCGGAGGCGGGGATGCCGTAGCGCAGGGAGGCCTCCATGTTGGAGGTGGCGTTGAAGCCCGCGATGTACGTCGCACGCGCTGCCGAGACGGCGGCCTGCTCGTTGGTGCGCCGCGAGCCCATTTCAATGATCGGGCGGCCGTCTGCGGCCGAGACCATGCGGGAAGCCGCCGAGGCGATGGCGGAATCCGAGTTGAGGATGGACAGAATGACCGTCTCTAGGATCACGCACTCCGCAAAGGTGCCGCGCACCGTCATAATCGGCGAGTACGGGAAGTACAGGTCGCCCTCGCGGTAGCCGTCGATGTGCCCGGAGAATTGGAAGTTCTCCAGGTACTCCCGGGCTGCGGAGGAGAGGAAGTCGGCGTTGTCCAGCTGGTCCTGCGTGAAACGGAATTTGGTGATCGCGTCGAGCACCCGCTCAGTGCCTGCGACTACGCCGTAGCGGCGCTCGTTGGGCATGCGGCGGCCGAAGACCTCGAAGATGCAGTCGCGTTGCGCAGTGCCGTCCTTGATGGCGGCGTCGAGCATGGTCAGCTCGTACATGTCCGTGAAAAACGCGGTGGAGCCCTGCGTGCCGGTGGAGTGCGTGGGAGTGTCGTTCATGGTGAGCCAGCGTACCCTGCTGGTACGAGAAGGTAAGGTGGTGCACATGTTTTCCTCAGCCGATTTTCCTGCGGCCAGCCGCGCGGAGCGCATGGGTTCGCCGCTGGCAACCCCGGAGTTGGACGAGGCCATCGACGTGGACGTGGCCACGAGCGAGAACCTGCCGTGGCTGTGCATCGTGTGGGACGACCCGGTCAACCTGATGAGCTACGTCACCTACGTGTTCCAGACCGTGCTGGGCTATGACCGCAAGCGCGCCCAAGAGCTGATGATGCAGGTCCACACCGAGGGAAAGGCCGTGGTCTCCTCGGGCGAGAAGGACAAGGTGGAAACCGACGTGAAGAAGCTGCACACCGCGGGGCTTTGGGCCACGATGCAGCAGGCAGGGTAGGGGAGAATCGATGCAGCCGTGGCGTAAGAAGAAGGGCCTGATGCGCTCGACGCCGAAGTACACCACCGTCTTCGACCCGATGGAGCGCGAGGTCATCGGCGACCTCACCGCCACCGTGTCCGAGGCGTTGATCGCGCGTGCCCAGTCCGCGCCGAAGGATGAGTTCGCGGAGATGCTGGGCGTCGCCACCGGGCATACCGAAGCGCCCGAGGACCCGCGCCTGGCGCGCCTGTTGCCCGATTTCGAGCGCGAGGGCGACGAGGAGTTCGACGGCGACAACGGCCTGCTTCGCAGCCTGCACGAAAACGACATCATCAAGGCCAAGCTGATCAATCTGCAGGTGGTCAACACCGCGCTCGGCCCTACTGGCGGCGTCGAGGTGACCATCGAAGAGGACGAGGCGCACCAGTTCATCGCCGCGCTCAACGACATGCGCCTCTACGCCTCCGCGGACGACTCGGGCAGCGAGGCCGCGCGCGAGGACCGCCAGCGTCTCATCGACTGGCTCGCGTACTGCCAGGACTCGCTGCTCGAGGCGCTGATGGGCTAGCGGTTTCGCCCGCAGCTTGTCGACGACCTCCGGCCCGCCGCCAACCGTCTCGTGCCTCCGAGGATCCGGCCTCCTCACCACACGGCTCCCAGATACCCCTAGATTTCGGCCTCCGCCCCGCAGACCCTGAGGAAGGGCTCCAGAGTATGCCCGGTTTTAGGCCATACTCTGGAGCTCTTCCTCAGGGTTTGGTGGAAACAGAGTTCCAGCGGCCACCGCCCAGCCACTGCCCAACCACCGCCCGGCCCGGATCTGGCGAACCCGCTAGACTCCAACCACGATGAGCGAACACAACCACACCCCCGAGGGCTGGGGCTACGGCCAGACCGGGCAGCCGGGCTACGGCAAACCGTTCCAGCGACCGTTCTCGCACCCGGAACGGCAGCAGCCGGCGTTCAGCGAGCCCGCGCAGCCGTACAACCCGTACGCGACCCCGCAACAGCAGGGGCAATACGGCCAACCGGGCCAGTACAGCCAAACCCCCAGAACCCAGCGAGCGTCGAAGCGAAAGGCGCAGCGCCAAACCGGCATGAAGTTCGCCGGCGGCTTCCTCGCCACCATCTGGGTCGTGTTCATCTTGGAGCTGGTGTTCCCGTGGCTGCAGGCGTTTGGCATCCACCCGCTGGACGTGTCCTCCCTGCCGTTCATTTTCACCTCGCCGCTGCTCCACGCGAATCTGGAGCACATCATCTCCAACTCGATCCCCGGCGCAATCTTCGCGTTCCTGGTGGGCTACTCCGGCAAGCGCGTGTTCTGGGAGGTCACCACGTTCGTGGTGATCATCGGGGGCTTAGGCACCTGGCTGCTCGGCGGTGTAGGCACGAACCACATCGGCGCCTCCGGGCTGGTGTACGGCTGGCTGGCGTATCTGATCATCCGCGGCTTTTTCAACCGCTCCATCAGCCAGATCATCACCGGCCTTATCCTCGGCTTCTTCTACTCCGGCTTGATCTTCGGGCTGCTGCCGGGCACCGAGGGCGTGAGCTGGCAGGCGCACCTGTTCGGCGCGATCGGCGGCCTGGTCGCCGGCATGGTGATCACCTCCGACGACCCGCCAGAGCTGGTGGCAAAGCGCGAGGCCAAAGCGCGTTCATTGCAGAATCCTGGCCAGCGATAGGATTGCCGGCGTGAACACTTTCGCCGGCAACCCAAATTCAGCACCTATCGGGCTCTTCGATTCCGGAGTGGGCGGCCTGACCGTCGCCCGCGCGGTGATGGACCAGCTGCCGGGCGAATCCCTGATCTACATCGGCGACACCGCCCACGGCCCCTACGGCCCACAGCCGATCGCGGACGTGCGCGCGCACTCGCAGCGCATCGCCGATGAGCTGGTGGAACGCGGCTGCAAGATGCTGGTCATCGCGTGCAACACCGCCACCGCTGCGTTCTTGCACGACGCCCGCGAGCGCTACGACATCCCCGTCATCGAGGTGATCCAGCCCGCCGTGCGCCGCGCGATCGCCACCACGCGCAACAAGAAGATCGGCGTGATCGGCACCGAAGGCACGGTGAAATCGGGCGCGTACCAGGACCTGTTTTCCATCCACCCGGGCCTTGAAATCACCGCCCAGGCCTGCCCGGAGTTCGTGCCATTCGTGGAGCAGGGCAAGACCTCCGGCAGGGAAGTCCTCGAGGTGGCTCGGCGCTATTTGGCGCCGTTGCGCGAAGCTGGCGTCGATACGCTTGTGCTCGGTTGCACCCACTACCCGCTTTTGTCGGGTGTGATCCAGCTGGCCATCGGCGATGAGGTCGCGCTTGTCTCGTCTGCCGAGGAAACCTCGAAGGATGTGCTGCGGGTGCTTACTGAGAGCGACATGCTTAACGACGGCACTGCCGCCCCCACCCACATCTTCGAATCCACCGGCGACCCCGACACTTTCGACGCGCTTGCCCGGCGCTTCCTGGCGCCTCCGGTGCACGCCGTAGGCCGCGATTTAGGGATTCACTAGGAAAATGTGTCGCATTCATGGCAGAGTGTGTCCATGCAGTTGACCATCCTCGGGTGCTCCGGGAGCCTGGCCGCGCCCGGTAACCCAGCTTCCTCCTACGTCATCTCCGTGCCTGGTGAAACGGATGTGGTGATGGACTTCGGTCCGGGAGCGCTCGCCGCCATGCAGGAGCGGTTCGACCCGTCTGCGGCGCATGTCATCTTCAGTCATCTTCACGCCGACCATTGCTCGGACTTCCCGTCGCTGCTGGTGTGGCGCCGTTACCACCCCTCGGCCCCGGCGGAGCAGCGCCACCGGCTGATTGGCCCCTCGTACGCGCCGGAGCACCTGGGCCGCATGAGCGCGGACGCGCCGGGGGAGCAGGACGACTTTACCGACACCTTCGAGTTCACCACTTGGCGGGCCGGACAGCCGGAACAGCTCAGCGGGCTGACCATCACCCCGTTCGACGTCATCCACCCGGCGCAAGAGTCGCACGCGCTGCGCATCGAGGACGCTGCCGGCAAGGTCATCACGTTCTCCGGCGACTCCGGTTTCACGCCGACGCTTATCGACGCCGCCCGGGGCGCCGACTTCTTCCTCTGCGAAGCCGCCTGGGGTGCGACCTCCGAGGGGAAGGCGGAGGGTATGCACTTATCCGGCAAGGAGGCCGGGCGCATTGCCCGCGAGGCCGGGGTCAAGACTCTTGTGCTGGTGCATATCCAGCCGTGGACCGATCCGGAGGAGGTCCTCGTGGCCGCCCGCACCGAGTTCGACGGGGAGATCATCCTGGGCGAAGCTGGCGCCACCTTCGAGCCCTAGGCGTCTGCGTTACGCTTGGGCGCATGACTGATTTTTCGCGCCTGGACGGCCGCGCCTTCGACCAACTGCGCCCCGTGCGCATCACCCGCGGCTTCACCTCCAACCCGGCGGGCAGTGTGCTCGTGGAATTCGGCAACACCCGCGTCATGTGCACTGCCTCGGTGGAGGAGGGCGTGCCGCGCTTTAAAAAGGACACCGGCGAGGGCTGGCTCACCGCCGAGTACGCCATGCTCCCGTCCGCCACCCATGACCGTATGCCGCGTGAGTCCATGAAGGGCAAGGTTAAGGGCCGCACCCACGAGATCTCGCGTCTGGTGGGCCGCTCGCTGCGCGCCGCGGTGGATCTGAGCCAGCTCGGGGAGAACACCATCCAGTTGGACTGCGACGTGCTGCAGGCCGACGGCGGCACCCGCACCGCCTCCATCACCGGCGCGTACGTTGCACTCGCGGACGCCATTGCGGTGCTCAAGGAGCGCGGCGTAGTCCCGGGCGAGCCGCTGCTCAAGCCGATTGCCGCCGTCTCTGCCGGCATCATCGACGGCCACGTGTGCCTGGACCTGCCCTACGAGGAAGACTCCCGCGCCGAGGTCGACCTCAACGTGGTGATGCAGGAGGGCGGCAACTTCGTGGAGATCCAGGGCACCGGCGAGCACGGCCTGTTCGGCCGCGAGCAGCTCGGCGAGATGCTGGACGTCGCGGCCAAGGGCTGCGAGGAGCTCATCGCGGCGCAGAAGGCGGCGCTGGGATGGTAAAGGTTCTCGTCGCGTCCAGGAATCAAGGCAAGGTGCGTGAGCTCGAGCAGGTGCTGCGCGAGCTCAGCATCGAGGGGGTGGAGCTTGTTTCGCTTCACGACGCTCCGTCGTACCCCGACCCCGTCGAAGACGGCCTCTCCTTCGTGGACAACGCGCTGTTGAAAGCCCGCGCCGGGGCGAAGGCCACGGGTCTGCCCTGTGTGGCCGACGACTCCGGCCTGACCGTCGAGGCGCTCAACGGCATGCCCGGCATCTTGTCCGCCCGATGGTCCGGCAACCACGGCGACGACCAGGCCAACAACGACCTGCTGCTGGCCCAGATGGCGGACATCAACGAGCGGGCCGCCGCGTTCGTGTCCTGCTGCGCCCTGGCCACCCCGGACGGGCAGGAGTTCACTGCAGAGGGGCGCTGGGGAGGCGAGCTGCTGCGCGAACCCAGCGGCGAGAACGGCTTTGGTTACGACCCGCTGTTCCAGCCTGCCGACGCCGACGGCCGTTCCTCCGCCGAGCTTTCTGCCGAGGAGAAGAACGCGCGCTCTCACCGCGGCAAGGCGCTCCGCGCGCTGGCTCCGCACATCGCGGCGCTGAAGTGACGCTATTCGTTACAGTGGGCTTATGAAGAAAACGATTGCACTTGTAGGAACTGTTCTCGCCTCCGGCGCGCTGTTGACTGGTTGCGGCCAGTCGGGCGACTTTGACGGTGAGTGGACTGGAGACATCACCGCTACCCAGGACGGCGCAGGTGGCGGCCGCGCCACCGTGACCATCGACGGCAAGGACTGCGACTGGCAGATGACCGAAACCGACGGTGAGACCAACGAGGCGAACTGCCTGCGCGACGACAAGGAGTTCAAGCTCGAGGATCCGCTGACCCACCAGGATCTCAAGTACGACGCAGAGCGCAACGGCGACACTTTGACCCTGAGCCCGCAGAACGACCCGGCTGAGAAGGTCGGCGTGATGGTGCTGACCAAGACCGGCGAAAAGTAGCGCGCTACAAAGAAGAAAAACCCCGGCAGGACTGCGAACTGTCCCGCCGGGGTTTCTTTATGCGTTTAGGAAAGCTGGAACTTCTCCTTGACTTCATCGCGGCGCTTCGCTTCGACAAAGAAGGACATGAACGGCACCACGCCGGATAGGGCAGTGGCGATCCAGGTGCCTGCGGACCAGCGGGCCTTCGAGCCGAGGTTCAGCGATGCCATCAAAAACGCCACGAACGCAAAACCGTGCACGCGGGCCACCCAGGACAGGTAATCGACGTTCATGTCGAAGCCGTACTGCATGATCATGCGCGCGACCAGCAGGAGCAGCAGCACACCGGTGATCCACGCGGTGACGGTGAAAAACTGCAGGGCCTGCTTCACACGGCGTTGGCGCTCCGGGTGGATCTTCACCGGCTGAGCGGGCTGGGTCTGCGGAGTGGGCTGCGTCATGCTGATTCACCTTTACCTTCAGAGTTCGTCCTACGGCGGGGAGCCACAAGCTCGTTGTATTCCTCCACGTCCAGCTCTGGGCGCGACGGCAGGAAGTCCTCGTCGATCTCCGTGGGTTCCTTCACCTCGCCGTACTTGGCAAGGTCGGCCTCGTAGAGATCATCCATGGTCAGGCCTGCGTTCTCGGCCTCAATCTTCTCGTTTTCCATGCGCATACCTGCGCGGTACGCGTAGACGAAAAACGCGGCGAAGCACGGCCACTGCAGGGCGTAGCCCAGGTTTTGGAACGTGCCCGAACCCGACTGGTAGCGCTCCCACTGCCAGTTCGCGAGCAGCAGGCAGGTCACGGCTGCTGCGATCAGCAGCACGATGTGCCACCAGCGCACGCGGACGCGTTCGCGTTGAGGCGCCGCTTCGGTGCCCTCAACTGCCTTGTTCTCTTCGCTCACAGCTGGTCAGTCTACCCGGCAACTAGAAAAGACCAAACGAAAGTTTGATGCAGCCCGGCGTTTATCGCTCAGTGCCTTGCGCCGTGTAACATCCAACGACGACGCGCCCGTGGCGGAATTGGCAGACGCGCTGGATTTAGGTTCCAGTGCCTTATGGCGTGAGAGTTCAAGTCTCTCCGGGCGCACCAATCTTTCGGGGGTGGGGCTTGGCGGCTCTAAATATCCCAGTCGCGCAGGATGCGGCCAACGTGGCCGGTGGCCTTGACGTTGTACTGGGCTTGATCGACGGTGCCCTTGCCGGCATCGTCCACGCTCACCAGGAAGGTTGAGCGAATCACGCCTTGGACAACCTTGCCGTAGTTCTTTTTCTCACCGAAAGCGCCGTAGGCCTCGAGCGTTTCCTTCGACGGGTCGGAGAGTAGCTCGACACCGAGGTCGTGGTCGGCACGGAACTTGGCCAGCTTGTCTTCAGCGTCGGGGCTAATGCCCAGCACGGTTACCGATGCGTCGCGGAACTGCTCCATGTTGTCGGTGAAGTCGCAGGCCTCGGTGGTGCAGCCAGGCGTGTTGGCCTTGGGGTAGAAGTAGACGATGACGCGCTGACCAGCAAAGTCGGCGAGCGAGACGTCGTCGCCCCGGTCGTTTTTAAGGGTGAAAGCGGGGGCGGTGTCGCCCTTTTCCAATCTAATCGGCTCAGTCATGCCTCCCCGTTTTACACTACTGTGGAGACGAAAAGACGTGAGTCTGTAAAAGTCAACGTAGACGTAGGAGTTTCCCAAAGTGGCACGAGACATTCACGACATCGAGCGCGACCTCGAGCGCACCCGCAACCAGCTCGCCAGCACCCTGGACGAGCTCGCGGACCGTACCAACCCGAAGACCCTGGCGGGGAGCGCAAAGTCCGAGGCCGCTAACTGGCTCCAGGATGAGACTGTGCAGAAGGTCATCGGCGGGATCGTCGTCGGTGTTGCGGCCCTGGTCGGCATCAAGGTGTACAACGGCCGCAAGCGCAAGGGCGAGCTCAAGGAGCTGCAGAAGCTGCTCGCGAACCGTTAGAGGCAACAGGCCTCGCCGCTGTTACCGCCCAGCTGTCTCCCGCAGCTGGGCGGTTTTGAATATACTCATCTTGACTGAAAGGGCATACCAATGGCGAATGACGGCACGAACACCACCCGCGATCCGGAACTCGAGGAGATGCGTCCCAGCAAGAAACCGCTGTGGATCGCGGTAGCGCTCATCGCGGCGCTGGCGCTGGTGCTCACGTTCGCGGGGCCGTCGATACGCGCCGCGTTCGCACCTGAGACCACCACCTCCGCGGACAAAGGGGCGGGCTACAACGACGTGGATGTCCACTTCCTCGGCATGATGGTGCCGCACCACCAGCAGGCGATCGAAATGTCGGACGTGCTGCTGGCCTCAGATGTCGACGACGCCGAGGTCCGCGATCTTGCGCAGCGCATCAAGGACGGCCAAGAACGTGAGAACGACCAGATGCGCGCCTGGGCTGACGAGTGGGGCATCCAGAAAGACATGGAGTTTCACTCCACCCACATCGCCAACGGGATGTTCCATCCCGAGCAGCTCGGCGAGTTCGAATCAAAAACCGGCGACGAGCTGCGCACCGCCTTCTTGGAAATGATGCACTTCCACCACGTCCACGTCATCGAGATGACGCAAGGCGAGATCGACCGGGGCGCCTACGTCCCGCTGCGTGAAATGGCGCAGGAAATGGTCGACGTGCAGACCGCCGAGATGGGGGAGATGGAAGACCTGCTCGGCTACACGCCGAACTAGCGCTAGACCAGTTCAGCGCCGGCGTCGATCATCTCCTGGAGGGCGTCGGCGCCGCGCTTGTCGTCGACAGGCGAGCACATGGCCCGCAGCACGTTGACCTTAAAACCTTCCTTGCGCGCGTCAAGGACCGTGGCGCGCACGCAATGGTCGGTGGCGATGCCGCAGATATCCAGGTGCGTGACTTCCTGCGACCGCAGCCAGTCCGCCAAAAGCTCGCCGTTGTCGTTGATGCCCTCGAAGCCGGAGTACGCGGCGCTGTGGTGGCCCTTCTTGAAGAACTGGTCGATCAGTTCAGTCTTCACTGGCCCACGGATCTGCGCGCCGTACGCATCGGCCAGGCAGTGCGGCGGCCACGTGTCGACGTAGTCCGGTGTCTCCGAGAAGTGCGCGCCCGGGTCGATGTGCCAGTCCTGGGTGGCCACGACGCAGTCGTACTCGTGGGTGCGGCTGTCCGCAGTGGAGATCAGTTCGGCGATTTTGGACGCCACTTCGTCGCCGCGCGCGGTGGCGAGCGCGCCGCCGGGGCAGAAGTCGTTCTGCACGTCCACGATCACTAATGCTGTCTTCATGCGATTCAGCCTACTCTCAGGAGAAGGGAAATGGGCGCCATGGGCAGATTCGCGCTTCGTTACGACGCGGGGCGTGGCCTGCGAAAATATACTTACAGGTGTGAAGGACACGACGCGTCTCATCGTCCCGGACCTCGCGCGCGGCATGGCGCTGCTGGGCATCGCGATGGCCAACACGCTCCAAAGCTGGATCGTCAACGCCTACTCCGCGGCGGACGCTCCGGGCTGGTCCGTCGGCGGCATTAACCCCGACAGCACCCTCGACGCCTGGGCGGCGGTGTTCACTACCATGTTCGTGCGCGTGCGCGGGCTGGCGATGTTTTCCACCCTGCTCGGCATCGGCTTCGGCATGGTCGCCGCCAGCCTGGCCCGCAAAGGCTACAGCCCCGCCGAGTCGCGCCGGGTGCTGCTGCGCCGCTACGCGTGGCTCGGCGCCTTCGGCCTGGCGCACATGTTCCTCATCTTCTACAACGAGATCATGTTCGCCTACGGGCTGGTTGGGGTGGGGCTGGCGGTGGTGTACCGGATGGCGTCGAAAAGCTTGCTGCGCATCGCCTACGTCATACTCGGCTGCTTCTCGGCGTTTTGCGCCTCGGGCGCGCTCGGCACGTACTACGGCTACTACGACCCGCATAGCACCCGCAGCCAGCTCAGCACCGAGCTGACCACCTTCAGCGCGTACTTCAGCGCCAACGCGCACTCCGCAGTCGGCTACGTGGCGGGGATCTGGTTCATTGCCATCGAGCTGTTCGCACTCGCGCTCATCGGGCTGGTGTGGGCGCGGGAGCGAGTGCTTTTCGACGTCTCCACGCACCAGCGCACCCTCACCACCTGGACAGTCATCGCCGCGGCAGTCGTGCTGTGTATCGGCGTGCCCTGGGGGCTGTCCATCAACGGGGTGCTGCCCGCCGAGTACGAGCCGGTGTTCTACATGCTCAACCAGGGCTTCGGCTTCCTCACCGGGCCCGGCATCATCGCGGGCCTTGCGCTGGTGACCGAACGGCTACACAACCGCGTGCCGGTGTGGGCGAGCGCGTTCGTGGCGCTGGGGCGGCGCTCCATGTCCGGCTACATCGCGCAGTCCTTCATCTTCCTGGTGCTGGTGATCCCGGCCGGGCTGGGGCTGTGGCAGGACGCGGGGTTGGTGGGCAAGCTGCTCGCCGGCACCGTGGTGTGGTTGATGACGCTCGCGCTCGCCGCGGCGTTGGACGCGGTGGGCAAGCAGGGGCCGTTCGAGTGGCTGCACCGCCGCCTGTCCTACGGGCCCGCCGGACGGATAGAACAAAACGAGGCCAGCAGGTAGAATTCCTGCTGGCCTCGCCGCACATTGTGCGCCATCAGGGAATCGAACCCCGAACCCACTGATTAAGAGTCAGTTGCTCTGCCAATTGAGCTAATGGCGCGTATTTTGTTTTTCTCTGTTGCTCTCGGCAACGAAAAGAAACTGTAGCACCCACTCCGCTCAGCGTGAAATCGGCTGGTCAGGGGCGAGAAATTGTCGATAGGCAATGTGCGTAAACACACGTGTGAGAATAGTGGACTTTGGCTGGTGAGGGGATAGAGTATGGGGGATTCGTAATTGACAGTGATTTGAGGGGTAAGCCGTGGTCCGTCGAGTGGTTCGCGCCTGTGCGCTTCTAGCTGCAGCGGCGACGCTGACGTCGTGCACCATCGGGGACACCGGCAAGCTGGAGCCGGCCGCGCACACCTCCGACGCCTCCCTGGTGGAAAAGACCACCGAAAAGGCCTCGCCGCGCCCGCCCAAGGTCAACGTGGCAAACGGGGAGACCGGGGTTGCCCCGCTGGACCCGATTACGGTGACCGCCGCTGCCGGCCTGTCGTCTGTGACCATGACCAACGAGGCCGGCAAGGAAGTCGAGGGTGAGTTCGACGATGACAAGTCCGAGTGGTCCGTTGCCGAACCGCTCGGGTACGGCCGCACCTACACTGTGGAAGCGCGGGACAAGGAAGGCCAGAAGGTGGTCTCCTCGTTCACCACGTTGACCCCGGACGCGACGGTGAATTCGTACATCGGCCCGCTGGACGGGGCGACCGTCGGCGTGGGGCAAGCCGTGACCATCCGCTTCGACAGCCCCGTCCAGGACACCAAGGCGATGGAGGAGCACATTGACGTGGAGACCTCCAATGACACCGACGGCGCGTTTTTCTGGCTGGATCCGTACGAGGTGCGCTGGCGCCCCAAGGACTACTGGGAGCCCGGCACCGACGTCAGCGTGAAGGTGGACATCTACGGCGAGAAGCTGGGTAAGGGCCTCTACGGCGGCGGGGACAACGAGACCAACTTCACCATCGGCGACAAGGTGGAAGCCGTGGTGGACAACGCCGACAAGATGATGCGCGTCTACTCGGGCGACGAGCTGGTCAAGGAGTTCCCGATCTCGCTGGGAACCGACGGCAAGTACGACACCCCGAACGGTGTGTATGTGGTCGGCGACGAGCACGAGAAGCTGACCATGGATTCGCGCACCTTCGGCCTGGCGTTGGACGCCGGCGGCTACGTCACGCCAGTGGACTACGCCACGCAGCTGTCCTACTCCGGTATCTACCTGCACTCCGCCCCGTGGGCGCTCGGCGCGATGGGCAGCTACAACCAGTCCCACGGCTGCATCAACGCCTCCTACGACAATGCGCAGTGGTTCCAGAATTTTGTGAAGCGCGGCGACCCGGTGGTGGTGAAGAACACCGCCGGCGGCACGCTCACGCCTTACGACGGCCTGGGGTACTGGAACCTCGATTGGGAGCAGCGTTCCGGCGGTTCCGGCGAACCGCTGTACGAGTAGGGGAGTGCTGTTTTAGCAATGTGGCAAATATTTGCCACATTGCTAAAACGGGATACCCGCAGCTGCAAACCCGGGGGCAACTGGGGGATAAACGACGAAGGCCTGACCCGCGACTTTTCGCAGGACAGGCCTTCAACTTTGGGGTGGCTGACGGGACTCGAACCCGCGACACCCAGGATCACAACCTGGTGCTCTACCAGCTGAACTACAGCCACCATCGCTGTTTTTGCAGCGAGATCTACCTTAGCCCCTCACCGTGTTTTCACAAAAACGGCTGGTAGGCATCGGTTGCGCCTGCGGCTGCGTCCTTGGCCGCCTCCGTGTCGGGCCCAGGGGCGGGCACGAACACGCTGCGTCGGTAGTAATCCAGCTCGCGGATGGACTCCACGATGTCCGCCAGCGCGCGGTGTGCCATGCCCTTTGCCGGCTGGTTGAAGTACGCCTTGGGGAACCAGCGGCGGGAGAGCTCCTTGACCGTGGAGACGTCGATCATGCGGTAGTGCAGCGCGGCGTCGAGGCGCGGCATCTGCGCCTTGATGAACGTGCGGTCGGTGGCGATCGAGTTGCCGGCGAGCGGCGCGGGGTGCGCAGGATCGCAATGCTTCTCGACGAGCCCGAGCACCGCGTCCTCCGCCTCCTCAAGACTGATCTGAGAGGCCTTAATGTCATCGAGCAGCCCGTTGTCGGAGTGCATCTGGGTGACAAAGTCGTCCATCTCGGTGAGCTCTGCGTCGGTGGCGTGCACGACCAGGTCCACGCCCTCGTCGATAATGTTCAGCTCCGCATCCGTGACCAGGGCGGCGACCTCCACGATGACGTGGCGGGAAGGGTCCAGGCCCGTCATCTCCAGGTCCACCCAGACAATGCGGTTGTCCTTCGCTGCGATGTCCATCTATTCCTCTCCCATCTGTGCGTAGAACTTGCCCATGATCGGCGGGAGCCACCCGCGCGGGGCGTAGTTGGAGACCACGTCCATGGCCTTCGAAAGTGGGCCGGGCACGATGCGGCGGCGGTTCTTGCGCATCGCGGCAATGGTGTCGGCGGCGCAGGACTCGTAGGTGGTCCACAGGAAATCCGGCACGACCTTGTCCACGATGGACTGCTCGTCCTCCGGGATGTACGCCTCGCGCACCGGGCCCGGCGCGAGCAGGGTCACGTGCACGCCCGAGTCCTTGAGCTCGTAGTGCAGCGCCTCGGTGAACTGGTTCACGCCGGCCTTGGTGAACACGTAGGTGGCGTTGTTCGGGATCGGCAGGTTGCCTGCAGCGGAGCCGACGTTGCACAGCGCACCCTCGCCGCGCGGCACCATCTGGTCCAGCACCGCCTTGGTGATGCGGAACACCGCCGTGGCGTTCAGGTTGAACTGGTTCGTCTCGTACTCCCAGTCCTGGGCCATGAACGGCCCGAAGCTGGCGATGCCCGCCGAGTTCACGCAGATAGAAACCGTGCGGTTTTCAATGTGTGTGACTAGGGCGTCCACGTCGCGGGCCTTGGACAGGTCTGCCGCGAATATTTCGACGTCGATGCCGTGGGCGAGCGAGAGCTCGTCGCCAAGCTTTTGTAGGACTTCTTGGCGCCTTGCGACGAGGATGAGGTTGTGGCCCTCAGCGGCGAGCTGGCGCGCGATGGCCTCGCCGATGCCTTGGCTCGCGCCGGTGATCAGCGCGAACGCGCCGGGTGCTGGTGCGGGAAAACTCATGGGGACGAATCTACCCGCCCGCGATCTCGCGCAGCGCGGCCGTGTGGTTTTCGAAGGCCTGCGCGCCCGTTGCGGTGAGCGTGACCCACACCGTGTCCTTCGCTCTGCTGGAGCCGTACTCGCGGAAGCGCGTGACGTAGCCGTGCTCCTCCAGCCGGTCCAGCTGCTTCGACAGCGCCGAATCCGACAGGTCAGTTTTCTCTCTCAGCGAGCTGAAGCGCATCTCGTGCCGGGATGTTTGCTTCTCGACGGCTCCCGCGTGGTACAGCGCAGCACAAATCTTCAGCCGCGCCAGGGGGTGAATGACAGGGTCGATGGCGGGGGCGTTCATCGGTTTTTCTCCCCGTAGATCATGACGGCCGTGAACACGACGGCGACGACCACGCCGGCGATGATTCCGCCGACCATGCTGCCCTCTGGGACGAACCAGATCAGCGGCATCATGAACGCGGGGGCGAGAGCGGCGGCCCAGTTCGTCTTGGGGTCTTCCTGGATCGGCTGCTTCATGCTCGGGCGCACGTTGCGGTTGTTGTCCCAGATCGCGAGCGCGATGCAGGCGACGACGATGAGCACGAACAGCACCCACCAGTACTTCCAGCCGATGATCGTGCCGGCGATCGTGACACCGAAACTGGTGCCGAGGATGGCGTATGCCCACGGTGGGGTGTGTTTACGTTGGGTTTCGTGCTCTATGCCGTCGATCTGCTCGAGGGCGGCGCGGGCCTCTTCGCGGGAGATCTGCGTTTGCGGTGGGTTGGGCTGCGGTGCGTTGCTTTCCATGTTTGCAAGTGTGTCACTTTCCGACGCGGAAAGCAAGAGTTTTCGGGGGGGGGACATATGCGCGTTTGGTGGCGTCAGTGAAAACCTGAACTGGCAACGGCAATGGTTGGGGGTGGCGTGGGAAACCTTTGGTCGTCGATAGGCAAGAGCCCCCTGAATTCAGGTTGGTGCGCTTAACCCGAACTCGATGGGCAACTAGTGGGGTGGCGGCATGAAAAAGGGCGGCCGAAGCCGCCCGAATTCAGGTTTTGACTGACGCGCTAGATTTCGTGCATCTCCTGGTCCTTGGTCTCGTGCGCGGTGAGGATGGCCACCAACGAGATCGCGGTGACGACCACCAGGTAGTAGCCCACCGCCTTCGGGCCGTACTGGGCGTTCAGTGCCGTGGCGATGAACGGGGCGATCGCAGCGCCCAGGATGGAGGAGACGTTGTAGGCGATGCCCGAGCCGGTGTAGCGCACGTTGGAGGGGAACAGCTCCGGCAGGATCGCGGACATCGGGCCGAAGATGAAGCCCATCAGGATCATGCCGATGAACAAGAAGATGCCCAGGGAAACCATGGTGAACGTCTCCGGGTTGAGCAGCCACTTGAAGCTCAGCCCGTAGACGATGATCGCCACGGAGGTCAGGCCCAGCGTCGGGCGGCGACCGTACGTGTCCGCCAAGTGCGCCGAGACCGGGATGCCCAGGATGAAGCCGAAGATGCACACCAGCTGCAGCTTCAAAAACGTCGGGTAGGCGATGCCCAGGCCCACGCCCTCTTCGGCGGAGCCGATGCCGTAGGACAAAAACCAGGTGGTCACGATGTAGAACAGCGTGTAGCAGCCGACCATGATGAACGTGCCCTGGATCAGCGGCTTCCAGGCGGTCTTGAACACCTCGGCCAGCGGGGAGGCGGCCTTCTGGTCGGACTGTTCCACCTGCTGGAACACCGGGGTCTCCTCAACCTGCAGGCGCACCCACAGGCCGATGATGACCATCACGATGGACAGCAGGAACGGCACGCGCCAGCCCCACGCCATGAATGCGCCCTCGAAGTCGCCGGACGTGTGGCCCAGCACCGTCACCAGGATCAGGAACAGGCCGTTGGCTAGCAGGAATCCGAATGGCGCGCCGAGTTGGGGCCACATGCCGGCCCACGCGCGGCGTCCCTTAGCAGCTGTTTCTGTGGACAGCAGGGCCGCACCGGACCACTCGCCGCCGAGTCCCAGGCCCTGGCAGAAGCGCATCAGGGCCAGCAATGCCGGCGCCCAGATGCCGGCCTGGGCGTAGGTGGGCAAAAGGCCGATGACGAAGGTGGCGATGCCCATGGTCAGCAGGGCGCCCACCAGGGTGGCCTTGCGGCCGATTTTGTCGCCGAAGTGGCCGAACAGCACCGAGCCGAGCGGGCGGGCGATAAACGCCAGGCCGAACGTGGCAAATGAGGACAAAAGGGCCACCGTGCTGGACTCTGACTTGGGGAAGAACAGGTACGGGAAGACGGCCACGGCTGCGGTGGCGTAGGCGTAGAAGTCGTAAAACTCGATCGTCGTGCCGATGGTGGACGCGAGCTTGACGCGGCGGCGCTCCTGCGGGGTGGTCTCCCTAATCGCTGCGGCGGGTGCCGACGGTTGGGGAGTGGGGTGGTGTTCGACGCTGGTGGTCATCGCCCGTCCTTTCGTTCCACTGTGTGGGAACTAAATATCAGTGTGCGGACGAATGTGCCACATTGTGGGACGACTGTTCCAAAACGGTGCGGCGCTCTGGGTGGGTTGTGCACGAATCGGCAATTCCGCCAATTTTCGGTTTGCAAAACCCCAGGTCAGGATTTGGCGCGGACGATTCGTACAAAAAACCGGCCGCCGCTACAAACGCGGGGCCGGTCGTCAACGGGTGGGCCTAGTCGCGGCCGTCCGCTTCAAAGTCGTTGTCCTCGCCGGTCTCCTGCACGGAGGCGTCAGCGTCCGGGTCGGACAGGTTCTCAATGCTGTCTTCGTTGACCGGGGAGTTTTTCGGGGCAGCCATGGTTAAGGGCCTCCTTGGGGTAGGGGAAATCTGCCCCACCGACTGTATGCATAAACCCTCACATCACGCCGAAAACCCCTCTGGCCAGTAAAAGACAAGATTCTCTGGTGGGTGGGTGGTTCTATCGATTGAACTTGGCTTTCAGTTCGTCGATTTCGAGGCCGCTAGCGGGGATCTCATCAGCGGAAAAACATTTACGAAAGCTGCCTAGATGATTCGGGTAGACATCCTTGCCGGAACCGGCCGCACGGATCTTGCTGTAGGGGCTGCAGACTGGAGCGAGACGGTTGCCGAAGTACTTCACTGCCCATTGGAACTCTTCGAAATCGGGATCGTATTTAAAGCTGGCAATGCGTCCGAGAATCGCGCAGATCCAGTCAGCGCACTGCACTGTTTGGTACAGGTGGCTTTCCACCTCCAGCGGAGGTTCGAGGAGCTTGTCGGCATCCTGATGGGAAAACATGAATGCTGCGCAAGCCGCGAAGATTTCCATCCGCTCCTTGGGGCCTTGCTTGTCCAGGATTAGAAGGTGCCGTTCGTGTTTGGGAAGTGACCAGTTGACGCGCTGGATGAGTTGTTTCATCGCGTGGTCGTATCTCGAGGATTCGTTTTCGCCGGTCATCTCATTTGAACCGCGCGGCTTCTCTTGCCTGTAGAAAACAATCTTGGCGTCGAGGTCCTCGAGTTTGCGGAGGAGGCGGTTGATCATCCAGCGCACCTCCTTATACCGCTGTACGTTTTGGGTGGTGAGAAGTGTTGCGCGGTCGTATCTAGTAACACCGTG
>NZ_KV835979.1:40747-145137 GCF_001838175.1 Corynebacterium sp. HMSC034A01
CCGCATTGCGGACAACCAGGCCTGCACCAACAATGGGTCCGCACCCACGAATTGTACGAATCAACACAACATTCCCACCGATGCAAGACCCACCTGGGGAAACGCGAACACGCCGTCGATTCGTGCACAATCGGCACCGAAACAGGGTGGTTGATCGCAGTTCTTCACGCAGTGAGCTCGGGCAGATCGGAGGAAGCTGCAGGTGGCGGGAGCCAGATGTGCCCGAGTGCTTGGCTTTCCTATAATGGTCGAGATTAGAAACGGAGGTCCCCAATGGCAGATGTGGACGAAGGAAAAGCGCAGGAGCGCTCTTCCGGCAATAACGGTCGCAAGGACAACCCGCGCGGGGAGCGCGGTGGCCGTGATGCCCGCAACCGTGATGGTCAGGGCGGGTCTCGCAGAAATGGCGGGGGTCGTGGTGAAGGTCGCGGTTGGGATGGGGGCCGTCGTCGGGGCGAAGGCCGCGGACGAGGTGAGGGCCGGGGCGAGCGCCGAGGAGACGGTCGTCGTGGCGAGGGACGGGCCGGAGGAGACGGTGATCGTCGCCGGGGCCGTGGGGGCGTCCGCCACGACCGGTCTAACCCGCGTCGTGAGGGCTTCCGCGAGGACCGCATGGCGCAAAAGGAGCTGGAGCCAGATCTGCCCCAGGGCCTCGAAATCTCTGACCTGGATCCTTCAGTTCTGCAGGATTTGAAGGTGCTGTCGAAGGATAATGCGGAGCGCGTCGCAAAGCATATGCTCATGGCGACCGACCTGCTGTACGACGACCCGCAGCTGGCACTGCAGCACGCGCGTGCGGCGAAGAACCGCGCTGGCCGTGTGGGTGTCGTGCGCGAGACCAATGGTGTGGTTGCGTACCACGCCGGGGAATGGAAGGAAGCGCTGTCTGAACTGCGCGCCGCCCGCCGTATCTCCGGCGGGCCGGGCCTGCTGGCTGTGATGGCCGATGCCGAGCGCGGCCTTGGGCGCCCGGAGAAGGCACTGGAGCTTGGCCGTAGTCCAGAGGCGCGTGAGCTTGACGAGGACGGCCAGATTGAGCTGGCGATCGTGCTGGCTGGTGCTCGTCATGATCTTGGCCAGCACGACTCTGCGGTCGCCCAGTTGCAGCGGTTGAACCCGTCGCTGGATTCCCAGGGTCTTGAGCAGGCCCGCCTGAGCTACGCCTACGCGGACGCCCTTTTGGCTACCGGTGAGAAAGCTGAGGCGAAGCGGTGGTTCGAGCACGTGGCCAAGATTGACGTGGACGGCATGACCGACGCGTCCGAGCGTGTGTCGGAGCTGAGCTAGAGCGATGACGCTTGCGGCGAACCATGACGGCTTGCTGCTGGACCTCGACGGCACTGTCTGGTCTGGCGGTGTGGCGATTGAGCACGCTGTCGAGGCAATTCGCGCCTCCGGGCTGCCGGCGATGTACGTGACCAACAACGCCTCGCGTAGCGCCACGGATGTCGCGGAGATGCTTCGCGCCATTGACCTTGATGCGGCGGAGGAGGACGTGCTCACGTCCGCGATGGCGGCGGTGACTATGGCGGAGCGTTACTTGGAGAAGGGGGATGCGGTCTACGTCGTGGGGGCTCCGTCGTTGCGACAGCTCGTCCAGGAGGCCGGCTACTGGGTCGTGGACAGTGCCGACGATGCGCCCAAGGTGGTGCTGCACGGCCACAACCCAGACACCGGGTGGCACGAGCTGTCGGAGGCTGCGCTGAGCTTGCAACGCGGGGCGAAGTACCTGGCCACAAACTTGGACACGTCGTTGCCGATGGAGCGCGGCTTCATGGTGGGCAACGGCTCCATGGTCGCGGCTGTCATCTCGGCGACCGGGGTTGTGCCGGAGGCGGCGGGCAAGCCGGAGCCGGCGATGTTCACCCAGGCGGCGGATTCGCGTGGCATGCACAAGCCGCTCGCCGTGGGCGACAGGCTGGACACGGACATCGCTGGCGGTGTCGCCGCTGGCATGCCCGCGCTGCATGTGCTCACTGGCGTTTCCGGCCCGCGCGCGCTGCTGCAGGCACCGCCGGAGCACCGCCCGACGTATATCGCCGCGGACATGCGCGGGCTCAGCGAGCGGCCGGAAGCACTCGCCCCGGGGGCTCAGGAGGGCTTTGCGGCGCGTATCGACGGCTCCGCCATGGTCCTTTCCGGCGGCAACACTGGCGCCTCGAGCCTGGCCGCCCTTCGCACCGCGCTGGATGTGGCGTGGCAACAGCCAGAGCCGCCGGCCGAGGTGCGCGCTGAGTCCGACGCTGCTGAGGCGGCGCTCGCCGAGTGGTGGTGACGAAGATGAGCCCCGCTCCGATTCCCCGCGACCCACGGGCACCGAAGGTCAGCGCCGACGAGGTCACCGAGCGCGTTGAGACGATTCTCGCGGAGCCGACGGACGGACTCGCGGATGAGGTGGACGCGCTGACTCGAGCGCACGCGGTGCTGCACGAGGCGCTGTCCGACAATTAAGCCCGACAGGTAAGCAACGAAAGGGGGCCGCTACCGTGGCACCGAAACGCACCCGGCTCGACGCGGAGCTGGTCCGCCGCAAGATTGCGCGCTCGCGCGAGCAAGCGCAGACCTGGATCAAGGAAGGCCGCGTCCAGGTCGGCGGCTTCACCGCCACAAAGCCGGCGACGGTGGTGGAGCCGGAGGCGTCGATCAAAGTCAACACCGAGGACGTGGACGATTGGGCGTCGCGCGGTGCGCACAAGCTGCTTGGCGCGCTTGAGGTGTTTGGCGGGGGCGGGCTTGTCGTCGAGAAGCGAAAGGCGTTGGACGCTGGTGCCTCCACCGGCGGGTTTACCGATGTGCTGCTCGCGCGCGGCGCGAGCGAGGTCGTCGCAGTGGACGTGGGTTACGGGCAGTTGGTGTGGCGGCTGCAGAACGACGAGCGCGTGCGCGTGCTGGACCGCACCAACATCCGCAACCTCACCCCAGAGATGATGGGCGGGCCGGCGGATCTGATGGTCGGAGACCTGTCGTTTATCTCGCTGAAACTGGTGCTGCCAGCGCTGGTGGAGTGCATGGTCGACGGCGCGGACATGCTACCCATGGTCAAGCCGCAATTCGAGGTGGGCAAGGACCGCCTCGGCAGCGGCGGCGTGGTGCGCTCCTCAGAGCTGCGCGCGGAGGTCACGCTGGACGTCGCGCGTTTTGCGCAGTCGCTGGGCCTGTCCGTGCGCGGGGCGACGGCGTCCCCGCTGCCGGGGCCGAGCGGCAACGTGGAATACTTCCTGTGGCTGGTCAAAGACGGGGGCGAGCAACAGCTTGACGACGACGCACTGGTCGCGCTGGTCAACCGCGCGATCAAGGAAGGACCGAAGTAGATGGGTGATGCAACACGCCGCGAGATCCTGCTGGTGCCGCACTTGTTCAGGGCCTCCAACATTGATTCGGCAGCCCGGGCGGCGCAGCTTCTGCAGCAGGCGGGCATTGAGGTCCGCTTGCTCGAGCAGGAGCAGATGGACGTTATCGAGACCAACCCGGTGCTGTGTGGACTGACCCGCGCGAAAGCGGACGACACCGCGGCCGCGGGGTGCGAGCTGGTGCTAGTGCTCGGCGGCGACGGGACGTTTCTGCGGGCGGCGAGCTACGCGCGTGCGCAGGACATCCCGGTGCTGGGCATCAATTTGGGCCACGTGGGCTTCCTCGCGGAAGGGGAAGCATCGAGCCTGGAAAAAGTCATCGGCCAGGTGATTGACCGTTCCTACCGCGTGGTTGAGCGCATGACGCTGGACGTGTCCGTCATCGGCGAGGGCGGGGAAGTGCTTGGCCGCAGCTGGGCGCTCAACGAGTGCAGCATTGAAAACTCCGACCGCACCCGCGTGCTGGACGCGACGCTGGAGGTGGACTTCCGCCCTGTGTCCTCTTTCGGCTGCGACGGCGTGCTCATCTCCACCCCGACGGGCTCGACCGCGTACGCGTTTTCGGCCGGCGGGCCAGTGATGTGGCCGCAGCTGGAGGCAATCCTGGTGGTGCCGAACAACGCGCACGCGCTGTTTGCCAAGCCGCTGGTGGTGGCACCGACGTCGACTGTGGCTGTGGAATCGGAGCGGCAGACTACGCAGGCCACTGCGGTGATGGACGGCCAGCGCCGTCTCACGGTGCCGGCTGGCTCGCGCGTGGAAGTGGCGCGAGGCGAGCGCGGGGTGCGCTGGGTACGCTTGGACGGCAGACCGTTCACGGACAGGCTCGTGGATAAGTTCCAGCTCCCGGTTTCCGGGTGGCGCGGCCCGCGCGGGGCGTAAATCTAACAGGCCTTAAAGGCACCGATAGGGAGGCACGTTTTTGCTCGCTGAGATCGCTATCTCCAACCTTGGTGTGATTAGCTACGCCTCGTCTGAGCTGTCGCCGGGGTTGAACGTGCTCACGGGCGAGACGGGCGCGGGTAAGACGATGGTGGTCACGGGCCTGCGCCTGCTCACCGGCGGGCGTGCGGACGCCTCCCGCGTGCGCACCGGCGCTGATGGTGCGGTGGTGGAGGGCGCCTTTGGCACGCAAGGGCTGCCAGAGGAGGTGCGTCAGGCTGTCGACGCCATCGCGTCCGGTGCCGGAGCCGAACCGGACGAAAACGGCGAGTACCTGGTGTCGCGCTCGGTGAAGGCCTCCGGCCGCTCCAGTGCGCACCTCGGTGGCCGTAAGGTGCCTGCGGCGACGCTGAGTGAGCTGGCGGGCCACCTGCTGACCATCCACGGCCAGAACGACCAGCTGCGGCTGATGGCGCCGGAACAGCAGTTGGCCGCGCTCGACCGCTTCGACCCGGCTATCCAGGCCAAGCTGGAGGCGTACCGTGAGGCGTACACCGCTTGGCGTACGGCTGCGAAGGATTTGAAGGAGCGCACCGAAAAGCGCCTGGAGCTGGCGCAAGAGGTGGACCGCCTGCAGTTCGCCATCGACGAGATCGACGCGGTGGCCCCGCAGGCAGGTGAGGACGAGGAGCTGGTGGCCACCATCAACCGTCTCCAGGATGTGGACGCGTTGCGCGAGGCCGCCGAGACCGCGCTTGTGGCTATCGACGGCGCGGACGCCGTCGGCGGTGTCGGCGGGGAAGAAGAGCCCGCCTCCGACCTGATCGGGCGCGCGCAGGCGGCGCTCGACGGCGCCAGCGACCAGGAGCTGCGCGACATGGGAGCCCGGTTGGCCGAGGTCGCCGGCGTGCTTTCAGATGTCTCCGCGGAGCTGGGCAGCTACACCGGCAGCCTGCCGTCCGACCCGGAGGAGCTGGAGCGGCTCCTGCAGCGCCAGCAAGAGATCAAAGGACTGACCCGCAAGTACGCCCCGGACGCGGCCGGTGTGGTGGCGTGGCGGGACAAGGCTGGGGCACGGCTGGCCAAGATTGATACGTCGGAGGGCGCCGTTGAGAAGCTCAAGGCGAAGGTGGCCGAGCTCGAGCAGGCGATGATAAAACGCGCTGCCGCGCTGACGAAGGCGCGCACTAAGGCGGCGGGCAAGCTGGGCGAGGCGGTGACCGAGGAGCTGCACGGACTGGCGATGCCGAAGGCGCAGCTCACCGTTAACGTGACGCAAGCGCAGTTTGGCCGCGACGGGGCTGATGCGGTGGAGATCCTGCTCGCGCCGAATAGCGCGCTCGAGCCGAAGCCGCTGGCCACGAGTGCGTCCGGTGGCGAGCTGTCACGTGTGATGCTCGCGCTCGAGGTGATCCTGTCCGAATCCTCCAGCGGCGCGACGCTGGTGTTCGATGAGGTAGACGCGGGCGTGGGCGGGCGCGCGGCGGTGGAGATCGGCCGGCGCCTCGCACGACTGGCGCGCGGCAACCAGGTCATTGTGGTCACGCACCTCCCGCAGGTCGCGGCCTATGCCGATACGCATCTGCACGTGTCCAAGGACATCGGTGACGTGGCCGTGACCTCCGGTGTTGCGGCGCTGCAACCGGAGGAGCGCATCGAGGAGCTGGCCCGCATGATGGCGGGCATGGACGATTCGGACACCGGCCGCGCCCACGCGGCGGAGCTGTTCGAGCGCGCACAAGGAGAGGTGGCGCAGTTGCGCGGTTAGTTCCCCGCGCGCCTCCCCGGTTCAGGCAGGTCACCGTTGCACAATGGTGCGCATGACTGTTGCACCCTCCACCCAAGACCCCACCAAGGAACCGCCCGCAGCCGAGCTGCGCGGCACCTTGCGCGACTGCACCCCGCAGGGCAAGGGACTGGGCAAGCTCAACGAGGGCGACATCGTGTTCGTGGACGCCCCCGACATGCAGCGCCGTTTAGCGGAGCAGATCATCGCGCGCCGCCCTGCGGCGGTGGTCAACCTCGCGCCGTACTCCACAGGCACGCTGCCCACGTTCGGCCCGCATCTGCTTCTCGACGCTGGCGTTCCGTTGTTCGAGGCAGCAGGCTCAGACCTGCGCAGCAAGATTCGCGACGGCAAGAAGGCCGTGGTCTCGCCGACCGGCCAGATCACCGTGGGGCGCAAGGCCGCGGGCCAGGCGCAGCCGGTGACCCGCACAGAGGTGGACGCCACGTTCGCCCAGGCCCAGCGCGGCCTGGTGGAAAACATGGAGGCCTACTTCGGCAACACCATCGAGTTCATCCACTCGGAGGCGGCGCTGCTTATCGACGGCGTGGGCGCCCCGGAGCTCGGCGACATCATGGCCGACCGCAAGGTGCTGGTGGTTTCGCCGGCTCCCGACACCCGCCAGCGCATGGAAGAGCTGAAGAACTTCATGCAGGAGTACACGCCGGTGGTCATCGGTGTCGGCTCTGCTGCGGACACGCTCGCGTCCATGGGCTACGCGCCGGACGTCATCGTGGGCGACCCGAAGGATGTGGCGTCGGAGAATCTGCGCTCGGACGCGAAGGTCATTTTGCCCGCGGAGCCGGACGGCTACGCGCCCGGTTTAGAGCGCATCCAGGATCTTGGCGTGGGGGCGATGACGTTCCCAGCCGCGACGGATTCGCCGACGGACCTGGCAATTTTGCTTGCTACGTTCCACGACGCCGAGATGATCGTCACCGTCGGCCAGCCCGTGGAGCTGGACCGTATCTTCGCGGATTCGGCGACCACTGCGGGCACTCCCGGCACTGAGCCGGCGGCGTTGCTGGCGCGGCTGAAGGCGGGGCGCAAAATTGTGGATTCCACTGTGATTACCAACCTGTACGCCGTCGAGTCCGGCGCGGGTGTGGCATGGGCGTGGGCGATCCTTGGCGTGCTCGTTGCCGCCGCAGTGGTGATCCTCATCGCCGGTTTGGGCGGCGACGGAAGCTTCGCCGACAACCTCGTAGACACCTGGAACACCATCGCGCTGACCGTGCGCGGCTGGTTCGAAGGCCTGACCAACTAGGAGGGCAGTGGCAGATGGCGAAGACTAAAGGCAGGGTAGGCCTCATTACGGCTGGCCTGGGTTGGGGCGCAGCCCTCGGCATCGCTCTGGGCGCTCTCGTGTTGGCGCCGGCGATGCCCGGCAAGGTGGACCTCGGCTTCTCCCAGTACAAGGCGGACGCTCCCGCGAAGCCGTCTGTGGACGACGCGGACTTTGAAGCCGCAGAGGCCCGCGCGGAGGAAGCGAACGACCTGTTGGCGCAGGAGTCCGGCTCAATCGTCTCGGGCGCGCTGAAAGACGTTCCGGTGACCATCGTGCGCACGGCTGCGGCGAATTCAGAGGATGTGGAGTCCGTGCGGTGGTTGCTCAACGCCGCCGGAGCATCCGATTCCGGCGAGTTGACGTTGACGGAGCGTTTCACCGATCAGGCGGGTGCGGACGAGCTGTCCAGCATCGTCGCTAACACGCTGCCATCGGGGGCGCAGTTGTCGGTGGAGGACCGCTCCCCGGGCCTTCACGCAGGTCAATCGCTTGCGGCGGTGCTTTTCGACGACGGCACGTCCGGCGAATCCAAAACTCTCCCGGAAGACCGAACCCTGGTGCTGGAAACGCTGCAGCAGGCCGGGTTTATCGAGTTCAGCGGTTCCATCGTGCCGGCCGGCGCGGTGGTCATCGTGGACGGGCCGTCGCGCGGCAGCGACTTCGGTGCGAAAGTCGTCGGCGATTTTGCCAAGGCGCTCGGGGCCGAAGGCAAAACAGCGTTGGCGTCCCAGGGCGCTGAGCCCGACGCAATTAGCGGGGTGAAGACTGTCGGCGGCGTGGACTACGAGGCCGGGCGTATCAAGTCCGTGCTCGCGGTGTCCAGTGGTGGCGGCGAGGCCTAAGGCTCGTAGGCTTGGGCCCATGAGCCACGAATTCACTGTCACTGGATCCGAAGTCGTCCTTGACGCGCCGATCATCGCGGTGCGACGCGACCAGGTGGTCATGCCGGGAGGCACCGAGGCCGCCCGCGAGATCGTCGAGCACTTCGGTGCCGTCGCCGTGGTTGCGTTGGACGGTCAGGGACGTGTGGCGCTGGTGGAGCAGTACCGTCACAGCGTGGGCGAGCGCCTGCTCGAGCTTCCCGCCGGGCTGTTGGACATGCACGCCGAGGACGAGCTGACCTGCGCAAAGCGTGAGCTGCAGGAAGAGGCAGGCCTGGCTGCCGACGAGTGGGGCGTGTTGGTGGATCTGGTCACCTCCCCGGGGTTCGCGGAGGAGGCGGTGCGGGTGTTTATCGCCCGCGACCTGCACGAAGTGGAACGTCCTGAGGCGGAGAACGAAGAGGCCGACATGGGCTTTTTGTGGGTGGACCTGGAGGAGGCTGCGGATATGGCCCTGCGTGGGAAAGTGGTCAACTCGATTGCGGTGTCCGGCATCCTCGCGGCCGCGCGCCTGGTGGCGCGGGGTGATGCGCCCCGGCCTAGCGACGAGCCGTTCCGCCTGCGCCCGACATCCTTGGCCAACCGCCGTGCGGAGCAGGGCGTCGTGCCCGACATGAAGCGGATCTAGCAGGTGGAGGCGGAGGCGCTGGCGCAGCGTTGGCTGACCCATCTTGCCGTCGAGAGGGGAGTCTCACCCCACACGCTGAGCAACTACACCCGGGACGTGAACCGCTACACCGCGTGGCTGGCAGCGGCGGGCAAGACGGATTTGAAGCAGGTCACCGCCACCGACATCGAGGCGTACGTGGCGGACTTGCGCCGCGGTGTGGACGGGGCGAAGCCCCTGGCCGCGTCCTCAGCTGGGCGCGCGCTCACCGTCGCGCGCGGCCTGCACAAGTTCGGGGTGGAAGAAGGCGAGCTGCCTGCGGATGCGGCCGCGGAGGTCTCGCCGCCGCAGACCGGCGAGCGGCTGCCGGACACCTTGAGCATCGAGGAGGTGGCCAAGCTTCTCGACGCCTGCCCGACCGAGACCCCCTCCGGCCTGCGCGACAAAGCGCTGCTGGAAACGCTCTACGCCACCGGCGCCCGCGTCTCCGAGGTGCTGGGTTTGAGTGTCGACGACGCGAACGCCGCCCTGGACGGCGAGTACGGCGGAGTGCTGGCGGTAACTGGCAAGGGCAACAAACAACGTCTGGTGCCGCTGGGGTCCAAGGCACAAGAGGCGCTGGAGGCGTACTTGGTGCGCGGCCGCCCGGCGTTCGCCAACGGGACGTCTCACGCGCTGCTGCTGAACAAGCGCGGCGGGGCGCTGTCCCGCCAAAGCGCGTGGAACGCGATCAAGGCTGCAGCGGCCCGGGCGGGGATTGACAAGGACATCTCGCCGCACACCCTGCGGCACTCGTTTGCCACGCACCTGCTGGAAGGCGGGGCGGACGTGCGAAGCGTCCAGGAACTCCTCGGGCACGCCTCAGTGACCACAACGCAGATTTACACCCACATCACAGCCGATAACCTGCGCGAAGTTTGGCGCAGTACGCACCCGCGTGCGTAAACTCGGCTGCTTGATTGACGTACGCAATTAACGGGAGAACTATCCATGCGACCCGCATCCTCTACACCCCACAGCACGCGCCGCGCTGCGCTGCTCGCCGTGCCCGCCGCGCTGCTTCTCGCAATTCCGACCGTTCCGGTGGCTGACGCACAGCTTCCGGAAGGTATGAGCCCGGAGGAGGTGCAGTCCATGATCCCCGGCGAGATCTCCGTGCCCGCCGGTGAGAGCACGACAGTGGACGTGGGTGTTCCGGTGGACGTGAATTATTCCTCGGGCGGATGGACGGTGACCTCGTCGGGTACATCGGTGACCGTCAGCGCACCGGATCAGCCGGGGGCCACCGCAGCAGTGTCGGCCAGCGCCGGCGGTTACTCGGCGACGGTGAACCTCGTCGCCGTCGGTGATGGCTCCGCGGATGTCGGCGGGGACTCCGGCGAGTCCGCGCAATCCGGCAACTCTGGCAGGGGAGCAGGTGGTGCCGCTGTCGGCGGCGGGGATGCGAATGGTGCAACGGACGGTGGCTCGGACGCCCCCGGAGGTGCAGGTGCAGCCGGCAGCTCTGGTGGCGCCGGCGGGGAAGGCTCCAACAACCAGAGCGGCGAGGCTGGCAGCGCCCCGGCCGCGTCGCACCCGTCGCGCTCAAAGGCAGAGCCGGCTGACGATGCAGCTGCGACGAAGCTCTACTTCGACGGTGAGATCCAGGACAACACAATCGTGGTGAAGGTGCCGCTGAGCCGCGTCAAGGACCTGATGAAATACGCCAGCTACGACACCGAAGGTGCCACGCTGCGCTACCTGGATGTCAATGGTCAGGTCATCGAGGGCGTGGAGCGCCAGATCGATAAAGCCAGCCGCACGATCACTCTGACCTACCCGGAGGGTGAGACTCCGGATAACCCGTTCATCATGGAAATGGTCCGTGACGGCAAGGCGGATTTCGTCGCGGTGATCACCTCAACCAACGCGCCGGTGGAGCAGGCCGGCGACAGCAACGCAGACAACCAGTACGGCAACTACGCGAACCAGGATGGTCAAGGTCGTGGGGTTGACGGGAGTTCGTCGATAAGCGATGTGCTGCCGCTTGCAATCGCAGGAGCTGCATTGCTGGCTGCGATCGCGCTGCTGATCGTGTTCCTGCGCCGGAGGCGCGCGCAGGCGTAATGACAACGTTGTAAGATGGCGGAAGTCAAGGGTTTGGACGTGATTGAGGGAAGGACCGGCCATGGCGGACGAGGCGCTGTTTGACGCTGCGGACCAGAAGACGTTTCTGACCGGGCGGCCGTGGCGCGAGTTCGCCCAGCCGAAGGAGCTGGACAAGCACGGGCCCGCCACGGTGATCTCCATGGTCAACCAGAAAGGTGGCGTGGGCAAGACCACCTCCACCATCAACCTTGGCGCCTGCCTGGCAGAACAGGGGCGCAAGGTGCTGCTGGTGGATCTGGACCCGCAGGGCGCGCTTTCCGCAGGCCTGGGTGTGTCCTACGAGGAGGACCAGGTCACCGTCTACGACCTGCTGTTCGACAACACGGCCAGCATCCACGCCGCGATCAACACGACAAACGTCTCGGGGCTGGACGTGGTTCCCGCCAACATCGACCTATCGGCGGCGGAGATCCAGCTTGTCAACGAGGTCGGTCGCGAACACACCCTTGCCCGCGCGCTGCGTCCGGTGCGCAACGAGTACGACTTCATCATCCTGGACTGCGGGCCTTCCCTCGGACTGCTCACTGTCAACGCGCTGGCCTGCTCGCACGGCGTGATCATCCCGATGGAGTGCGAGTACTTCTCTCTGCGCGGCCTGGCGCTGCTCACAGACACTGTGGAGAAGGTGCGCGACCGCATCAACTTCGACCTGGACATCGTGGGCATCCTGGTGACGATGTTCGACCGCCGCACCACCCACGCCCGCGAAGTGATGGACCGAGTGGTGGAGGTCTTCGGCGAGCGCGTATTCGACACGGTGATCACCCGCACGGTCCGTTTCCCGGAGACGTCCGTGGCCGGCGAGCCGATTATCACCTGGGCGCCGAACTCGCAGGGCGCGGACCAGTACCGCAATCTGGCGCTTGAGGTGCTGGAGCGCACCAGCTAGTGGTGTCGGCCGCGCCCGAGCAGTATCCCCAGCCGGAGATCATCGGTTTCACCCTGGCTCTGCAGAACTTCGAGGGGCCGTTCGACCTACTGCTCACGCTGATCCAGTCGAAGAAGCTGGACGTGACAGAGGTGGCGTTGGCGGAGGTAACCGACGAGTTCATCGCCTACACGCGTGCATTGGGGGAGACCGAGGCTTTGGATGAGGTCACCGAGTTTCTCGTGGTGGCGGCCACCCTGCTGGACCTGAAAACTGCGCGCCTGCTGCCGGGCAACGACGGCGATAGCATCGAGGACCTCGAGTTACTGGAGGCGCGGGACCTGTTGTTTGCCCGCCTGCTGCAGTACCGCGCCTACCAGCGTGTGGCGGACCAGTTTGCGGAGTGGCAGAAGCATGCGCTGCGGCGTTATCCGCGCGCGGTGTCCATGGAGCCGCGGTTTGTGGACCTGCTACCACCGGTGGATCTGGGACATACCCCGGCTAGCTTTGCCGAGCTGGCGGCTAGCGTGTTCCGCCCCCGACCGCCGGAGGAGGTGCGCACCGATCACCTGCACGCGCAGGCGGTGTCCGTGCCGGAGCAAGCCGGCAAGATCCTGGACACGCTGAAGCTCGCCGGCACCGGGTCGTGGCTGACGTTCGCTGCGCTCACGCGCGACTGCACCCGCTCCATGGAAGTGGTGGGCCGCTTCCTGGCGCTGTTGGAACTGTACAAGGCCAAGGCCGTGGAAGCCGAACAGCCAGAAGCACTCGGACGGCTGGACGTGTCATGGACCGGGCTCGAGGTGGACCCGGCGGTGGTTGCCGCCTCGAACTGGACGTAAGCGCCGGACCGGCACGCGGCACCCGATACACTGCCGAAGCATGGATAGCTTGCCCATGGTCTCCCAGTTGCGCTCGCGTATCGAGTCGGTGCTGCTGGTTATCGACGCGCCCGTCGCCGTGGAAGAACTGGCAAGTGCGCTCGGCGCGACCAGCGAAGAGGTGTCCGACCAGCTACGCGAGTTTGCCCGGGAGCTGGACGAACGCGGCTCCGGCATCGACCTGCGCGAAACGGCGGAGGGCTGGCGCCTGTACACCCGCACCGAAAACGCCGACGCGGTGGAGGCGTTCCTTCTGGACGGCACGCAGAAGAAGCTCTCACGCGCGGCGATGGAAACACTCGCAGTGGTGGCCTACCGCCAGCCGGTCACCCGCGCGCAGGTCGCGGGCGTGCGCGGAGTCAACGTCGACGGCGTGATGCGCACGCTCGCGCTTCGCGGTCTCATTGCGGAGGTGGACCCGGGCGAGGCCGGGGAAGACGTGCCTGATCATGGCGCGCACCGCTACGTCACCACCGAGCTGTTTTTGGAGCTGTTAGGCATCGACTCTCTCGAGCGGCTGCCGGAGCTTGCGCCGCTGCTTCCGGACGTCGATTCCATCGAGGATGCCTGGTAGAATCCCGGGGCATGACACCACCCGCTCGCCGAGATGGCACACCGGATAAGCGTGGGAAGGACGATACGTTCTACATCTCCTACGCCAAGCCGGCTAAGAAACAGAATGTCCGCCTGAACAAGAGGCGCCAAAACGCCGCGAAGAATCAACCGAACCCGCTGGACGATAACTGGTGGGACGACGACCCGGCCGCAGCGAAGGCGGCGTCTGAGGGCGTTCGCCTGCAGAAGGTGCTCGCGCAAGCGGGCGTAGCTTCCCGTCGTCACGCGGAGGCGATGATCGAGCAAGGCCGCGTCGAGGTCAACGGTGAGATCGTGATGCGCCAGGGCATGCGTGTGAACCCGAACGTGGACATCATCCGCGTCGACGGCGCACGCATCAACGTCAACGAGGAGCACGAGTACTTCGTCTTCAACAAGCCGCGCGGCGTGCACTCGACCATGAAGGACGAGATGGACCGCATTTCCGTGGGGTCCTACCTGGCGGAGCGCACCGCGTCCGGCCAGCGCCTGTTCCACGTCGGCCGCCTGGATGCGGACACCGAGGGCCTGCTGCTGCTCACCAACGACGGCGAGATGGCCAACCGCCTGACCCACCCGAAGTACGAAGTGTCCAAGACCTACTTGGCCACGGTGCTCGGTGAGGCCAACAATGCTGTGGTCAAGCAGCTCAAGGAGGGCATCGAGCTTGATGACGGCCCCGCGAAGGTCGATTACGCGCAGGTAGTGGACGTGCACAACGGCCAGTCCATCATTCGCGTGGAGCTGCATGAGGGACGCAAGCACATCGTGCGCCGCATGCTGAAGCAGGCTGGATACCCGGTGCAACGCCTGGTGCGCACGAAGTTCCACACGGTCCAGCTCGGCGACATGAAGCCGGGTTCTATGCGCGCGCTGAACTCCTCCGAGCTGGCGTCGCTGTACAAGGCGGTGGGGATGTAAATGGCTGACACACTGTCCAACATGGAAAACGGCGGGCTCATCGTGGCTGTGGACGGGCCTTCGGGCACCGGTAAATCCACCATGTGCCGCGCGTTGGCGAAGCGTCTGGACGCAGAATATGTGGACACCGGTGCGATGTACCGCGTGGCCACCCTGGCTGTGCTGCGCGCGGGCGTGGACCCGGCGGACACGGCGAAGGTGATCGAGGCGACCGCGGACCTGCCGCTTGAGGTCTCCGACGACCCGGATTCCACCGAGGTGCTTTTCGCCGGCGAGGACGTCAAGGGTGAAATCCGCGGTGCCGAGGTGACCAAGCACGTCTCTGCCGTTTCCGCCATCCCCGAGGTGCGCGTGAACTTGGTGGAGCTGCAGCGCAAGCTCGCCCGCGAGGCCGGGCGCGCGATCGTGGAAGGCCGCGACATCGGCACGGTCGTGCTGCCGGACGCACCCGCGAAGGTGTTCATGACCGCAAGCGCCGAGGTGCGAGCGAAGCGCCGTTACGACCAGGACGTCGCGGCGGGGCGCGAGGCGGACTTTGACGTGGTGCTTGCGGACGTGCAGCGCCGCGACGAAGCAGATTCCTCCCGCGCGACCAGCCCGCTCAAGCCCGCCGACGACGCGGTGCTGGTGGACACCTCCCAGATGACGCCGGACGAGGTCCTGGCGGCACTGACTGAGGTCGTGGAAAGGAGCGCGCGATGAGCGAGCGCAACAACAACGGTGAGCACCTCGAGCCGGAAACGCAGTTCATCCAACCCGGCATCGACCGGTCCGGCTACACCGACATGGATGCCTACGTGGTCGGCGCTGATAGCGCCGAGTACTACGAGAACAAGGACTTTAGCGCCGAAGAAGACCTGCAGGGCTTTGAAGAGGCCGGCATCGACGAGTCCGAGTTCGGTGAGGCCGACTTCGGCGAGGGCTACGACTCCGATGACGAGCTGACCGAAGAGGAGTGGGCTGAGGTCGAGGCCGAGTACGGCATTGCCCAGCCCGACGTGGTCACCGAGGCGTTACCGACGGTGTCCATCGTGGGTCGCCCAAACGTGGGCAAGTCCTCCCTGGTGAACCGCTTCATCGGACGCCGCGAGGCAGTGGTGGAGGACCACCCGGGTGTCACGCGCGACCGCGTGAGTTACATCACGGACTGGGGCGGGCGCCGATTCTGGGTGCAGGACACCGGCGGCTGGGACCCGGACGCGAAGGGCATCCACGCAGCGATTGCCCGCCAGGCGGAAGCCGCGATGGCCACCTCCGACGTGATCGTCATGGTCGTGGACGCCAAGACTGCGGTGACAGAGACGGACGCGGTGATGGCCCGCAACCTGCAGCGCTCCGAGGTTCCCGTGATCCTGGTGGCGAACAAGTTCGAGTCCGACAGCCAGTGGGGCGACGTGGCCGAGTTCTACGCGCTCGGCCTGGGCGACCCGTGGCCGGTTTCTGCACTGCACGGCCGCGGCGGCGCGGATGTGCTCGACGAGATCTTGCGACTGTTCCCAGACGAGCCGCGCGTGAAGGAATCCATCACCGGCGGCCCACGCCGCGTGGCGCTGGTGGGCCGGCCGAACGTGGGCAAGTCCAGCCTGCTGAACAAGCTGACCAGGTCCGACCGCTCGGTGGTGGACAACGTTGCTGGCACCACCGTGGACCCGGTGGATGAGCTCGTGCAGCTGGATGAGGACCTGTGGACCTTCATCGACACCGCTGGCCTGCGCAAGAAGGTGAAAAACGCCCAGGGCCACGAGTATTACGCGTCGCTGCGCACCCGCGGCACCATCGAGGCCGCCGAGGTGTGCGTCGTGCTCATCGACGCCTCGGAGGAGATCTCCGAGCAGGACCAGCGCGTGATCTCCATGGTGCTGGAAGCAGGTAAGGCGATGGTCATCTGCTTTAACAAGTGGGACCTGATGGACGAGGACCGCCGCTACGACTTCGACCGCGAATTCGACGAGACGATGGGCCAGCTCAAGTGGGTGACCAAGCTGAACATCTCCGCCGACACCGGCCGCGGGCTGCACCGCCTTGAGCCAGCGATGAAGGAGGCGTTGGAGAACTGGGATAAGCGCATCTCCACCGGCCAGCTGAACAACTGGCTGCGCGAGGCGATCGCGGCGAACCCGCCGCCGATGAAGAACAACCGCCTGCCGAAGCTGCTGTTCGCCACCATGGCCAGCACTCGTCCGCCGACAATCGTGCTGTTCACCACCGGCTTCCTCGACGCCGGCTACCGCCGCTACCTGGAGCGCAAGTTCCGCGAGCAGTTCGGCTACCACGGCACCCCGGTGCGCATCGCGGTGCGCGTGCGCGAGCGCCGCGGCAAGAAGGGCTAGGCCTATGCGGCAGCGCACAGTGGAAATCGGTGGCGTTCAGCGCGCCTACCACGTCTGCGCTCCCGCAGGTCACACTGGCGCGCTGCCGGTGATCGTCGCGCTGCACGGCAAGGGCGGCAACGGCCGCGACTTCCTTGCCGGCACCGGCTTGCACCGGGCGTGCGCCATCGTCGCCGCGCCTACGGGTGCGGGTCTTGCCTGGTCGCCCGCGCCGTACGCGCGGACCACGTTCGAGGAGGATGCGGCGTTTGTGCGCGCGCTTCTCGACGACCTCCGGTCGACCTTCGCCACCACCAACACCTACCTGGCAGGTTTCTCCAATGGCGGGGGACTGGCAGTGCACCTGAGCCTGACCGACCTTGGGCTCGCAGGCGTGGCCACGGTCGCGGCAGCGGTGCGCGCCGCCCCGGACGAGCTCGCGGCAGCGAAACAGCCCCTGGATTACCTGAACATCCACGGCACCTTCGACGACGTGGTGCCGTTCGCCGGCGAACAACGATCCCCGTACAGCAGGGCAGAAGACGACACCACCTTTGGCGCACCGGAGGTGGTGGCGGCGTTTGAGCGTCGCAACGGCGACCGCGCCCGTGCCACGCTGACCGCGGTGGAGGGGATGGGCCACGAATGGCCCACCGGACCGTGGGCTGCCCGGCGCGGCGTGGACGCCACTGAAGCGATCCTCGAGTTCTTCGGGGTTGAGCACAACCGCGCCGGCTAGGCGCGCTCGTAGACGAACGCGTCGGTGCGGTACGGCAGCGGGATCGTGTCGCCGGGGTCGAAGCCGAGACGCTTGTAGAGGTACCAGCTCAGATTCGCCTCCATCTTGGCGCGGGTGCGTTCGTTCGCTTTCAGCCAGTAGGAGCGGGTTGCCATGAGCTCGAAGCAGTCCTCCACAGCGATCGGGTGCAGCCACTCTTGGCGCAACTCGTTCTGCAGCAGCCAGGGGGCGGCGACCTCCGGGTAGAAGCCCTCGCGCTGCACGTCGCCGGAGTGCATGATGCGGCTGAGCCTCAGCACCCAGGGGTGGCGCACGGCCAGCGTGTTCCAGCACAGCACGAGGCGGCCGCCGGGACGGATCACGCGGTCCGCTTCTCGGCTTGCGGCGGGCACATCCACCCAGTGCCAGGTCTGCGCGCACGTCAGCGCATCGACGGAGTCGTCTGCGAGTCCGGTCGCTTCGGCGGTGGCGCGCCACACGGGCACCTCGGGCAGCACTGTGTGGCAGACCCGGGTCATGTCGCCGCTGGGGTCGCAGGCGAGCACGGAACGTGAATCGGCGCAAAGCAATTGTGTGAACTTACCGGTGCCTGCACCGACGTCGCAGACGGTGCCGGAGCCGACCAGCTCGCTGAGCGCGGCGGGGTAGGTGGGGCGGGCGGCGTCGTAGCGGGTTGCGTCGCGGTCAAATGCCTCTGCTGCGCCGCTGCGGTGCGCGGAGTCCCTGAACCTCGGTCCAGCTTTCTTGCTGGGTCCTGGCTGTGTTCCGCTCGCGTGCACGATGGTCTAATCTACCTTGCGTGTTTTACCGCCCAGTGATCCGCGCCGCGGCCGCAATCAGCTTGGCCGCAACTTGCTTGAGCGTCGCAGGGTGCGCGGGTGACACGGCGCGGCTGCGCACCGCGATTACCACGCAGCCGGATGCACCCGAGGATATCGTCCGTGAGGTGGAACCGTGGTCGGATCCTGCGATTGAGCGCAGGCAGATGACCTCCGCCGGGCTGAAACGCGACTACATCCTGTCGGTGCCGAGGGGCGCGAAGCAGCGCGACCGGCTGCCGCTGATCCTCGTGTTTCACGGCTACAAGGAGGACGCAGAGCGGCTCAGGCAGCACTCGCAGCTGGATAAAGCGGACGCTGTGGTGGCGTTTATGGACGGCGTCGGCGAAGCCTGGGCGCCTGCCCCGTACGCGGAGACGAGCGGGGAGCAGGACCTCGCGTTTGTGGACGATGTGCTCGATCAGCTGGAGGGGGAATTCTCCATCGACCGCACCCGGATCTTCGCAGCAGGGTTTTCCAACGGTGGCGGGTTCGCTGCGTTTGTGGGCTGCCAGCGCCCGCAGGAGTTCAGCGGTGTGGCCACGGTGGCCGGCGCGTTTTACCAGCGCGTCGCGGAAGGGTGCTCCAGCATCCCCATGAAGCACGTCGACTTCCACGGCACCGCTGACCCGATCATCTCCTACGACGGCGGCGAGCGGCACGAGACGGTGTACAACTCCACACCCGAGATGCTCGAAGAAGCCGCGGTGCGCAACCACTGCGCGGGACGCAGGGAAGACGTCGAGTTGTCGCATACGGTGACGAAGCTGAGTTGGGACGATTGCGACGCCGCGCTGTCGCACTACCGCATCGAGGGCGGGCCGCACGTGTGGCCCGGCGGCACCTCCGACAACACAGGCCTAGTGTCCAAAGGGTTTGCCACCCGCACGCTGCTGGAGTTCCTTGGCGTCGGCATGTCCTAGCCGCGCGGTGCGACGCGGTACGGGTCTGGCACGGCTACCATGAGGCGCGTGAATGTCGCGTCTAGTCCCCGGGTGACGGTGGTGTACAACCCCGTGAAAGTCCACCTGGAACGCCTGCGCCGCGCCGTGGAGCGCTACGCCTGGGAGGGCGCGGACATCGAGTGGGCGGCAACGACCACCGAGGGGCCCGGGTTTTCCCAGGCTGTCCGAGCGCTCGAGCAGGGCGCGGATTTGATCATCGCCGCCGGCGGCGACGGCACGGTGCGCATGGTCGCGCTGGCCGTGTCCGGTTCGAAGACACCTATGGCGATTGTGCCGGCGGGCACCGGCAACATGCTCGCGCGCAACCTCGGCTTGCCGCTGTTACTGGAATCGGCGGTGCACCGTGCGTTTGCGGGCACCGACCGGCTCATCGACCTCTGCCGCGCCGAGATGGTCTACCCCGACGGCCGTACCGAGCACTCCGGCTTCGCGGTCATGGCCGGCGTCGGCGTGGATGCGGGCATGATCCACCGCACCCGCGACAGCCTCAAGGCCGCCGTCGGACCGCTCGCGTACGTGCCGGCCGTGTTCCAATCGCTCGGCGGCGGCAATAGCGTAGACGTGGACATCACACTTGACGGCGATCCCACGGTTACCACCTCGTTGCACACTTGCATCGTCGGCAACTGCAGCGACCTGGTGGGCGGGATCCCGCTGTTGCCGGACGCGCTGCCTGACGACGGGGTACTCGACGCCGTGGTGCTGCGCGCCGAGGACGTCACCGACTGGGCAGGCATCGGCGGCAAGCTCGCGCTGGACACCGTGCGCGGCGGCATTAACGCGCTGCTGCCGAGCGAGGTGCAGCCGCGCCCGCCGGCGTCCCTGCCGCCGAGCATGGAGTACCTCGAGGGACGCCGTATCACCCTGGAGTTCGCCGAGCCCGAGCAGCTTGAGCTCGACGGCGACGCCGCCGGCGCGGTCAGTGCCGTGACCTTCGACGTGATGCCGGGCACCCTGCGGATGGTGTGCTGAGCGCCGCGTGCCGTCGAGTAGCAGCGAAGGCACAATGGTGGCCATGATCTACAGCTTTGAAGGCGCAACCCCGCAGATCCACCCCTCGGCGTTTATCTCCGACGAGGCCACCATTATCGGCAACGTGACCATCGGCGAAGACGCGAACATCTGGCCCGGCGTGGTCATCCGCGGCGACGTGGGCGCGATCCGAATCGGCAACCGCGTCAACGTCCAGGACGGCTCCGTGCTGCACGTGGACACGGACGGGGAGACCGTGCTGGAAGACGACGTCACCATCGGCCACCTGGCCATGGTGCACGGCTGCCACATCGAGCCCGGCTGCCTGATCGGCATGAGCGCGACCGTGCTGTCGCGCTCGCGCGTGGGCAAAGGCAGCATCGTCGGCGGCGGGGCAGTGGTGCTCGAAGGCCAAGAGCTGCCGGAGTTCTCTCTGGCGGCCGGCGTGCCCGCCAAAGTGAAGCGCACGCTCGAGCCGGACACCTTCGAGGCCAGGTTGCGCCACGCGGCGTACTACGTGGAGCTGGGCCGGCGGGCGGCGACCGGTTTGGTGCCGGTGGAGCGAGACTCGCTCACGTAAAAGTTCACAGTGAAATCGTCGTCAAAGTCACGCAATGAGGCGTAATGTGACGAGTATGACATTCAATAACGTAACAGTACTTGGTGCAGGTGTCCTGGGCGCGCAGATCGCTTTTTGCTCCGCGTTCGCGGGTAAGAAGGTTGTGTCCTACGACATCAACGAGGAGGCCCTCGCGGCCGGCAAGAAGCGTTTCGACGCTATCGGCGAACAGATGAAGACGGAGCTCGAATCCGCCAACGACGAGACCGTCGCGGCAGCGCACGCGAACCTAACGCAGACTTCGGACCTGAAAGAAGCGGTAGCGAACGCGGACCTAGTTATCGAGGCGATCCCGGAGAACCTCGAGCTGAAGCGCAAGGTCTGGGCTGAGGTGGGGGAGTACGCCCCGGATACCGCGGTGTTCGCCACCAACACCTCCACGCTCATGCCGAGCAAGTTCGCAGACGCGACGGGCACGCCGGAGCGCTTCTTGGCGCTGCACTTTGCCAACCACATCTGGATCCAGAACACCGCCGAGATCATGCCGCACGAGGGCACTGACCCGAAGTATGTGGACCAGCTTGTGGAGTTTGCGGAGCAGATCAACATGGTGCCGGTCCCGCTCAAGCGCGAGCAGCCCGGCTACGTGCTGAACACCCTGCTGGTGCCGCTGCTCAGTGCCGGCATGTACCTGCTGCACCACGACATCGCTGACCCCGTCGACATCGACCGCGACTGGTGCAACTCCACCGGGTCCCCGCGCGGGCCGATTGAGATCATGGACCTCGTCGGCGTGCGCACCTTGGTCGCCGTGATCGAGTCCAACGACAACGCCCCGCAGTGGCAGAAGGACTTCGTTGAGACGACGCTGAAGCCGATGGTCGCAGAAGGTAGGACCGGCCTGGAAGCTGGGCAGGGCTTCTACACCTACGACGCGAACGGCAAGATCGTGTCCTAAGCGCGGCGCTCGCGGATAAGCTGTTGAGCTCGCTGCAGATGCTCTCCGTCAAAACCAGGCGCAACCTGTTTGTCCTTGGCGACGGCGATTTGGTTTCTGCGTGCGAGCTCTTTCCATTGCTTCACTGCGTCGACTGCGCGGCTGAGTCGCTCGATGGCTTGAGCGTCATTGAGACCAAACCAGCCCGCGGCACCCATGAGTGTGTCTACTGAATCGTCGCCGACAATGGAAGCAGCTTACGTAGCCTGGGAGGTACCCAAATATCGAGAAAGAGAAGGGTGCCCAAGTGAACCGCGAAATCGTCTTCATCGTCTACGTGACTGACATCGATAGATCAGTCGAGTTCTACTCAGACCTCCTGGACCTGGAGACTGACTTTGTTTCACCGCGCTACGTGACGTTCGCTTTGGCGGACGGTGTGGCTCTCGCACTGTGGACTGGGAACTCCGAAGTGCTCGCAGACGCTCCCGCACGCACCACCGAAGTGTGTCTCAACGTCAACGGGGAAGAAGTCATGGACGTGTTCCAGGCCTGGACTGGCAAGGGGGTCGACGTCATCAAAGAACCCCACCAGGACGTCTTCGGAACGACGTTCGTGATTGCCGATCCCGACGGGAACCAGATCCGAGTGGCACCTATCGACTAGCAACGTCGCCGAAAGAGAACCCCCGAACCCCCAGAAAAAACTTTGTCGGACTGACAGGATTTGAACCTGCGACCCCCACACCCCCAGTGTGGTGCGCTACCAAACTGCGCCACAGCCCGATCCGCTACCGAAACGGTAACTGCGCAAATATTACAGCACTGTCATACGGACCCAAAACCGGCAGGTCACCAGACAGTCACCGGTGACACCCCAGGGTTAGCGGACTACGCCGTCGACGTAGACCCACCGCCCGGCGCGGCGCTCGAAGCGGGAGCGCTCCCGCATGACGCCGCCGGGGTGGTGGGCGGCGAATTCGACGACGCCCTCGGCGTCGAAAGGCCCGCCGCCGGTGGTGTCCAGCACTTCCAGGCGGGTAAACGGTTCGCCGGACGGGTCCACGGTCAGATCCGCCGGCCGCGTCTCATCGGCCCAGGTTTCCGCCACATAGGAGCCCGCGCCGCGCACGTAGGCGGTGTAGCGCGAGCGCATCAGCGTCTCAGCGGTGGGCGCCGCGGCAGCGCCGTCGATGTAGCGCCCGCAGCACGCCTCGTACGGCAGGCCCTGCCCGCAGGGGCACAAGGCCCGCACGTCCGCCCACAGCCCGGATTTAGCCATTACTTACCCAGGCGCTCCGCGCGGTGGAGCTTGTTCTGGCGGCGTCGGCGCTCGAGTGAGGCCGTCTCGGCGGTCGTTTCAATCTCGCCCTTTGCCACGTAGCCGTCCACGGTGGAGGAGGCGCCGGCGGCGCGCAGGGTCTCCACCTCATCGTCGGTCAGGTCGCCGTAGAGGGTGATCAGGCGGGTGAAGGTGCCGTCGCCGTTGTGGTTGACTTCCACGCGGACGTCGTCAAGCTGCATGCCCTTGGCCGCCTCGCGCACCGCCTGCGAGCAGCTGACCGCGAGCGCGGACATGTACAGGCCGGTGGAGGTGACACCCTGGCCCTTGCCGCCGGTGTTCTTGGAGCGGTCGGTGGTGATCGCGCGGTCGGAGGTGCGCACCACGTCGCCGTACTTCGTGCCACGCGCGGAGTAGGACACGGCGTTGGTGTCCGTGGTCTTCGCAGGGACGAACAGCGGCTGGATGTACTGCTGCGCCCAGGAGCCGATGATGTCCGCGGCGCGCTGCGCGGTGCCCTGGCGGGTGAGCAGGTGGTCCGCCTTGTCCAGCGCCATCAGGGACTTGGGGTAGCGCGCCAGTGAGAAAATGTTCTGGGCGTTATCGATGCCGACGGTGACGTCGATAGGAGAGTGAACGACAAGCAGCGGCTTGCGAAGCTTGGGTAGGTACTCCTCCGGGTTGGTCTCGGCGAGGTCTTCGAGGAACTCGCGCGAGATGGTCAGCTCGCGGCCGCCGAGCACCACGCCGACCGAGCCGTTCGCATCGGCCTCGCCGATGGCGTGGGCGTAGTGGAGCACCGAGTGCGCCGGGTCGAACGGCGCGCCGACGGTGGCCACAGCCTTGATCATCTTCTTCAGCTCCGGGCGGGTGGCGGCTTTCAGCGTGGCGGCGCCGCCGAGGGAGTGGCCCATGAGCAGCTGCGGGGCCTTGTAGTTCTCCTCCAGCCACAGCGCGGCGGCGACGATGTCGTCCACGTTCTCGGAAAACGAGGTGTCCTTGAACTCGCCCTCGGACTGGCCCAGCCCGGGGAAGTCGAAGCGCAGGGTGGCAATGCCGTGTTCCGTCAGCCGCTTGGAGATGCGCGAGGCACCCGGGGTGTGGCGCGAGCCGGCGAAGCAGTGGGCGAAAATGGCGTAGGCCTGCGCGGGTCCATCGGGGCGGTCGATGGTCGCAGCCATCATGTGGCCCTTGGACGACGGAACTTTCACGTTCATAGACAGCATGGGTAGCCGTTTCCTCCTGCGGCTCGGCGGTTCAACGCAACGGTTACTTTCGCTGCAAGACTAATCGTCGCACCAACGGTTTGGCACGTTGGCGTTATTCTTAGCCCTTATGGGCAAGTTTGACTGGTTCTGGAAGGCCATGGGCTCCACTACGGAGCGCAACAACAAGAAGTCGAAAGCCGTCGTCGCGGACGCGCACGGCTTAATCGAGGAGCTTTCGCTTCTCGACGATGCTTCGCTCGCCTCTGCAGTCGCCTCCACCGTGCGCGACGGGGCTATTGCCGACAAGCCGCGCTTTTTGGCCGGGCTGTCCGTCGCCTCCCAGCGCACCCTGGGCATGACGCCGTTTGAGGTGCAGAATCAGGCTGTGCTGCGCCTGCTGGAGGGCGACGTGATCCAGATGGCCACCGGCGAGGGCAAAACGCTCGTCGGCGCGATGGCCGCCACCGGGTTCGCCCTGCAGGGCAAGCGCGTCCACCTGATCACGGTGAACAACTACCTGGCCGCGCGCGATGCGGAATGGATGCGCCCGCTCGTCGAGTTTTTCGGGTTGACGGTGGCGGCGGTCACGGAGTCGTCGACACGCGACGAGCGTGTGAGCTCCTACCGCAGCGACGTCATTTACGCGCCGGTGACCGAGATCGGCTTCGATCACCTGCGCGACAACCAGATCACGTCCCGTGAGCAGACGGTGCAGCTGCCCGCCGACGTCGCGCTGGTCGACGAAGCGGACAGCGTGCTCGTGGACGAGGCGCTCGTGCCGCTCGTGCTCGCCGGCTCCGAGGGGTCCAAGCAGGCCACCGGCCAGATCACCGAGGCCGTGTCGAAGCTGGACGAGGACACCGACTACACCATCGACGCGGACGGGCGCAATGCCTTCCTCACCGACGACGGCGCGGCGAAGATCGAACGGATTTTGGGTATCGACTCGCTGTACTCGGACGAGCACATCGGCACGACGCTGGTGCGCGTGAACCTTGCGCTGCACGCGAAGGCACTGCTGATCCGGGACGTGCACTACATCGTGGACGACGGCAAGGTCGCGCTTGTGGACGCCTCCCGCGGACGCGTGGCTGAGCTGCAGCGCTGGCCCGACGGCCTGCAGGCCGCGGTGGAAGCCAAGGAGGGGCTGGACGTGTCCGAAGGCGGGCGCATCCTGGACTCCATCACCCTGCAGGCGCTCATGCGCCGCTACCCGCTGGTGTGCGGCATGACCGGCACCGCCGTGGAGGCGACCGACCAGCTGCGCAGCTTCTACGGCCTGCACGTGTCTGTGATCGACCGCGCCAACGAGCTGCAGCGTTTCGACGAAGCCGACCGAATTTACGCCACTATGGAGGAGAAGAACTCCGCGATCGTCGACGAGATCGCGCACATCAACTCCACCGGCCAGCCGGTGCTGGTGGGCACCCACGACGTGGCGGAATCCGAGGCGCTGGCGGAAGCGCTTGAGGCGCGCGGTATCGCTGTCAACGTGCTCAACGCGAAAAACGACGCGGAAGAAGCCCGTATCATCGCCGAGGCCGGCGACGTGGGGCGGGTGACCGTCTCCACGCAGATGGCGGGCCGTGGCACGGATATCCGTCTCGGCGGCGCGGACGAAAGCGACCACGACAAGGTCGCCTCGCTCGGCGGCCTAGCGGTAATCGGCACGGCCAGGCACCGCACCGCCCGCCTGGACAACCAACTGCGCGGCCGCGCCGGCCGCCAGGGCGACCCGGGATTAAGCGTGTTCTTCGTCTCCCTCGACGACGACATTGTCACCTCCGGCGGAGACGGCGAGCAGTTCTCCGCTCAGCCTGAGCCGGACGGACGCATCACCGGCAACCGCGCCCAGAGCTTCATCGAGCACTGCCAGCGCGTCACCGAAGGCCAGCTGCTGGAGATCCACTCACAGACCTGGAAGTACAACAAGCTGCTGGCGGACCACCGAGACATCCTCGACGAGCGCCGCGCCGCTCTGCTGGACACGGACACCGCGTGGCGCGAGCTGTCCGAGCGTTCCCCGCAGCGCGCCGCAGAGCTCTCGCACCTGCCACAGGACGTGCTCGAGCAGGCGGCGAGGGAGATCATGCTCTTCCACCTCGATGCCGAGTGGTCCGAGCACCTGGCGCTCATGGACGACGTCCGTGAATCCATCCACCTGCGCGCCATCGCCCGCGAAACGCCGATCGACGAATACCACCGCATCGCCGTGCGCGAGTTCAAGGACTTGGCCAACCGGGCGGTCGCGGCCGCGGTAGAAACATTCAACTCTGTGGACATCGACTCCAGCGGAGCGCACTTGGCCGACGCGGGCTGGAAGCGCCCAAGCGCGACGTGGACATACATGGTCTCCGACAACCCACTGGCGGGATCCGGGAACTCAGTCATTTCCGGAATCGGCAACATTTTCCGCTAGGCATTATCCGGTAGCCGCCCCTTCGGGCGAACCGGACGCTATTATGGCGAGAGATCTCAACCACGACTCGAAAGTCAGGAGTTACCCATGAGCGACAACACGCCGCAGAACCAGGTCGAAACCACCTCGGTATTCCGCGCAGACCTGCTCAAGGAGATGGAGTCCGGAGCTGCGACATCTGCGGACTCCGCCGCCGGTGCGGACCAGCTGTCGGATGGGGAGGCCCTCCTCGTAGTCAAGCGTGGCCCGAACGCGGGTGCCCGCTTCCTGTTGGACCAGGATTCCACCACCGCAGGCCGCCACCCGGAGGCCGACATCTTCCTCGACGACGTGACCGTGTCCCGTCGTCACGCTGAGTTCCGCCGCAACGACGGCGGGTACGAAGTCGTGGATGTGGGCTCGCTCAACGGCACCTACGTCAACCGCGAGCCGCGCAACTCCCAGGAGCTGACGAACGGCGACGAAATCCAGATTGGTAAATTCCGTCTGGTCTTCATCACCGCCGGCAACTAGTTAGAGAAGAGTTCGATCACGTGAGCGCAATCCGTCAGACGGCACCAGCCGCTACCTCCGCGAAGCCGGCTAAGGGCGCCAAGGCAACCAAGACCGCGAAGACGATGTCCATCGGCGTGGTGCTTGAACGTCTGCGCACCGAGTTCCCGGACGTGACCGTCTCCAAGATCCGCTTCCTCGAGTCCGAAGGGCTGATCACCCCGCAGCGCACCGCTTCCGGTTACCGCCGCTTCACCGAGGAGGACGTGGAGCGCCTGCGCTACATCCTGGTCACCCAGCGCGACAACTACCTACCGCTGAAGGTCATTCGCGAACAGCTCGAAGCAATGGATTCCGGTCACGTCACCGCGATCCTGTCCGCTGGCGAGTCCGAGCCGATGATCTCCCCGGAGAACTTCCGCGCGCCGGCGGCGACGCAGCTGACCGACACGGACGTTGCGGAGCAGGCGCAGGCGGATCCGTCTACGGTGGAGGAGTACATCAAGGTCGGCCTGATCACCCCGGATGCTGCTGGGCTGTTCACCGCCGACGATGTCCGTACAGTCACCACCGCGCTGTCGCTGTCCGAATTCGGCTTCGACGCCCGCCACCTGAAGACGCTGCGCACCGCGGCGGCCCGCCAGGCCGACATGATCAACCAGGTTGCGGAGCCGGTGTCGAAGTCCGGCAAGGTCACCGCGAAGCAGAAGGCCGAAGAGATCGGTCAGCAGATGTCCGCGCTGGTCGTGTCCCTGCACGCGTCGCTGGTGAAGAACGAGCTGCGCAAGCAGCTGGGGAGCTAATGGAGGCCGTCAACCTCATCGGTGTGTTTCCGGTTGGCCCGGAGGACTTCCTGTGCGCCCTGCTCCAACGGCCCACGAACGGCCGGTGCATTCCAGTGTGGCTGCCGCCGATGGAGGGCGCTGAGCTGGCCATGCGCCTGGACGGGTGGGCCCCGAACCGCCCGCGTCCCGTCGACGCGATCGCGGAGCTCATCCGCACGTCAACCAGCGGCGCCGAAAGCCTTGAGCTGTCCAGCTACGTAGACGGCACATTTATGGCCTCGCTGACGCTGCTGGGCGGCACCGAGATTGACCTGCGTGCTTCAGATGCGCTCCTGTTGGCCAGTGAGCTGGACATGGAGCTGACTGTCGACGACACCGTCGCCGCCCAGGCCTCGGTGTTTTTGTCGCAAGAGGACGCGGAGCGTTACCTGCAGGCGCAGATCGAAATCGAGGACTTCACGGATGGGGCTGTCTCCGCCAGCGGCGACGCCCAGGCCGACGCAGACTTCGAGGCGCTGATGCGCAGCCTCGGAGTGGAGGACTCGGATTTGGGGGAGGGTAACCCCAAGGAGGGGTAAAACCCTCAAGTATTCCTTGAGAGTTTCGGCGTGTTACGCATGTGACTATTGACCAGCTCCGTATGCTTACTCTTTAATAGTCATTAGGCTTCGAGCTAACTTTCATGGGAGTAATTACGTGAGCATCATCGAGGACAATCAGGACGGCCTGTTCGACGCTGTGCAGGAATCGCTTTTCGACGTCGGCCCGTCCGACGAAGTCGGCTACCGCGTGCCGATCGCCTGCCAGGTCGCCGGCATCACTTACCGCCAGCTCGACTACTGGGCCCGCACCGGCCTGGTGCGCCCGTCCATCCGTGGCGCCAAGGGCTCCGGCTCCCAACGTCTGTACTCCTTCAAGGACATCCTGGTCCTGAAGATTGTCAAAGGGCTGCTCGACACTGGTATTTCGCTGCAGAACATCCGTCTCGCAGTGGACAAACTGCGCGACCGCGGTGTTTCCGACATCGCCGAGATCACCCTCGTCTCCGACGGCGTGACTGTCTACGAGTGCCGCTCCAACGAGGAAATCATCGACCTCCTCGGCGGCGGCCAGGGCGTGTTCGGCATCGCCGTGCCGCAGATCATGAAGGAACTGACCGGCACCATCTCCGCATTCCCGTCTGAGCGCGTGATCGACGACAGCGCGGACAACGTCATCGGCTTCGACGAGCTGGCGGACCGGCGCCGTCGCAAGACCTCCTAAGCAAAGCGTTTAGGCCCGGGCTGGGATCACTCCCACCAGCCCGGGCCTTCTTCTATGTTCCCGCCTCCCAGGGTCTGTCGCGGGGCAGCCGGAGAGCTACAGGCCCGACACCTGCTTTACAGCGCTCTCGATGCCATCGGCCTGCTTCGCGTCCACGGTCTTCGCGGACAGTGCCTCGACCGCCTGGTCTGCCTCGCCCTCGCCGACGCGGACAACGGTGATTTCCACCTTGTCGCCGGCGGCGCCGCGCACTGCGTCTTCGAAAACCTTGTCGTCCCCGGCATCAGCTGTGCCAGTGGTGACAAGGACGATGCGGGTCTTCGCCTCGCCTGAGCCGTAGGCGCTTGCGGCCGCCTCGACGGCCTGGCGGGTCTGGGGCACACCGCCGGTGAGGAAGCGGCGCACCGCCACGGCAACGGAGTCGGCATCGGGGGAGACCGTGATGTTCTGGCGGTAGCCCACCACAACACCCGGGTTCAGCGGGGAGGAGTAATTCCACAGGCCGACCTGCTTGCCCTGGCCGCCGAGCTCGAGCGCGGTGTTTGCGATTGCGTCCTTCGCGGGCTGGATGTATGGGTTCATCGCGTCGGAGGTGTCCAGGAGGAACAGGGTGTTTTCGGGCTGCAGTGCTGCGGCATTGGCACCGTCGGTATCTGCGCCGTCGCCGCCAGCTGCCTTGTCAGCGTCGGCACCGTCCTGGGCGTCGCCTTCCTGCTTCGCATCCGCAGTAATGGCCTCGCCTCCAGCAGGCAGGGCAGCCGCCCACACCAGATCGGAGACGGCCGGCTGGTCCTTTTCGGAGCCGTCGAAGTGCTCGGAGGCGAAACGGGCGAAGTCTTGGCCGGCGCGGGCCTGGTTCTCGTCCACCTTTTCGTTCTGATTCAGCGGGAACGCGGTGTAGACGGCGTCGGCGCCGACCGGGGTGAACTTCAGTCCCTCGGGGACGGCATCCTCGGCGGTGGCCAGGAACTCTCCGGCGTCCGCGTTAAGCTCGTCCGCACTGCCGAGGCGCTGATCGGTCAGCGCCTGCACGGCGTCGGTGTCGTTGCCCGCCACCTTGGATGCAACCAGCGCGGAGGCAGCGGACTCGTCGGAGACCGGGAAGCGGACCTTGTCCACGGTCAGGTCTTCGAGCTTGACATCGTCCTTGCCGGCCACGCCGACGGCTTCGCTGTAGGCAGGCTGGGGGTCAGAAACCGCTGGGGTGCGGCCGGAGCTTTCCAGCGACTGGTGGGTAACCGTCGTATTCGGGGCGACAAAGACTGCGGCGTCGGCGACAGCATCCACAAGCTGGGGCTTCACGCAGTAGTCGCGGACGACGGGGGCGGAGTCACCGTAGGCGTCCACAAGCGACTGGCCCGCACCCTTGTCGGAGGCAGCAACAGGCAGGACGAGCTCACCCGCGACGCAGTCCTCCGCCTTCGCCTGCGCGCCGTCGGCGTCGTCCGCACCGTCTCCGCGGCTGGACAACCACCAGATCACGGCCGCTGCGATCAGGGCCAGTACCACCAGTAAGGCGATGAGCTCTCCGGACAGCCTGTAGTTGTTTTTACCGCTTGCGTGCTTCGCCACCGGAATCGCCGCCTTTATCGATCGAACGAGTGAAAACCGTCTTCGAGTCTAGCCGTCATAGGCGGCGTCGATGACCGCGACAAGCCGCTGGCGCAGGGGTTGTGCGCGGCGGCTCAGCTCGCGCTGGCGGGCGACGTACTCCGCCTTGCCCTCAGGCGTTTCCACGGCCACCACGCCGAAGCCTAGCCCCCGGCAGTCGTAGGGCGATGCCTCCATGTCCAGGCGGCGGGCATCGGCGGCCAGCTCGAAGCAGTCCATGAGCAGCTCGCCGGGCACGAGCGGGCCGAGCTTCATCGCCCACTTGTACAGGTCCATGCTCACGTGCACGCAGCCCGCCTGGTCGTTGTCCGCTTGCCCCTCGCGCGTGAGCACGGTGAGATTCAGCGGCCGCGCCGCCGGGGTGAAAAACCGGAAGGCGTCGAAGTGCGTGCACTTGACGTTGTGCGCCTCCACCACGGCGTTCGTGCCCTCAGGACCTAGGCGCAGCGGCAGGCTGTGGCGCGGGTTGTCGGTGCGGTACACCATCGCCCACTCGTGCATGCCGAAGCAGTCGAAGTGGGCTTCACGCCTATCGACGGACCGAAGGATCGCCTCCGCCTCCTCCACGTCGGCGTGGCGGTGGGAGAGGAACCTGTGGACGTCGAGAAGCACAGTGCCCTTGTCACAGACATAGTCGCGCCAGCCGGCGTGGGGGAGTGAGGCGGCGTCTTCGAGCGCGACGCCGGCACCCGGGTGCCACCGCTTCAGGTGTGCGGGGCGCTGCGGGTAGTAATCGAAGAGGAAGTCCCACACGGGGTGGTACTGGCCGCGCGCCCTGCGGGCCACTCTCGGCGCGGTCCAGCGCTCGGCGCGGGCGGCGTGCGCGTCCATGCGCGGCAGGTACTCCTCGGGCGTGAGCACCTGCATTATTCGCCCTCGTGCGTCCAGTCGGAGACCGTTCCCACGTACTCCTCGATGAGGTCTTCCAGGGCGACCACGCCGACGAGCTTGCCGTTGTCGTGCACCTCCGCCATGTGTGCGGAGCGGCGGTGCAGCTGGGCGAGCGCGTCGTCCATGGACTGATTAGCTTCGACGGTGCTTAACGGGCGGATGCGCTTGAGCGAGACGCGCGGGTCGCCCTGCGGGAACTCCATCAGGTCCAGGATGTCTTTGACGTGGACATAGCCGGCGAGCGAGCTGGCGTCGATGCGTACGGGGAAGCGGGAATATCCGGTGTCTTGCACCGCCTGCTCGATGACGGAGAGGCGGATGCCGCGCGGGTCGTACGGGATGGTGGTGACCTGCGCCAGCGGGATCATCGCTTCCTTGAGCTGGCGGGAATCCTGGCGCAGCGCCTTGGCCAGGCGCACCGTCTCCTCGGCGTCGAGCAGGCCTTCCTCGCGCGACTCCTGGATCATGCTGGCCAGCTGTTCCTGGTCCACGGTGGATTCCAGCTCGTCGCGCTGCTCGATGCCGAACAGCAGCAGCGTCTTACGCGCGACCCAGTTGAGGAACTCCAGCAGAGGGCGAGTGAGCTTCATCCACAGTGTCATCGCCGGCGTCAGCCACATGGCCATGCTCTCCGGTCCCGCAATGGCCAGGTTCTTCGGCACCATTTCGCCGAAGAGGATGTGCAGAAACGAGATGATCAGCAGGGCGATGATGAACGCGACCGGGTGCAGCAGGTCCGCGGGCATGCCCAGGGCCATAAACGGCGCCTCGATGTACGAGGCGATTGCGGGCTCGGCCACCTTGCCCAGAATCAGCGACGCCACAGTGATGCCGAACTGCGCACCAGCGAGGTAGATAGAGAGGTGCTCGGTGGCGTAGAGCACGCCCTCGGCCTTGGTCTTGCCTTGTGCGAGCAGCGATTCCAGGCGGTCCTTGCGGGAGGAGACGAGGGCGAACTCGACCGCCACGAAAAACGCGTTGGCGCCGAGCAGCGCGACGATGAGCAGTACTGCGAGCCAGATACTCACTTGGCCTCCACCTCCTCTCCGGTCTCGTGTTCAGGAGGAATTGGTCGCAGCAGGGCGCGGTCGATGCGGCGGCCGTCCATCTCGGAGACCTGCGCCAGCCAGTTGCCGGCGCCGCCGGATTGGAACTCCTCCTGGAAATTCGCTGCGCTGGCGGTGCGCAGCACTACCTCGTCGCCAAGCTCGGGGATGCGCCCCAGCGTGGCCATGATCAGACCACCGAGGGTTTCGTAGGGACCGTCTACCGCGGCAAATCCGGTGCGTTCCTCCAACTCGTCCAGACGCACGAGGCCTGCGACCTCCCAGGATGTGCCGAAGCGTATGAAGTCCTTTTCGCTTTCCTCGTCGTCGTATTCGTCGTAGACCTCGCCCAAGATCTCCTCCACGAGGTCCTCGATGGTGACCAGGCCCTGGGTGCCGCCGTACTCGTCGGCCACTAACACCACCTGAGATCCGGCCGAGCGCACGCGGTTGAGCACAGAATCGCCGTCAAGCGTGCCCGGCACGAACGGCACACGTCGCGCCAATGAAGCCAGCTTCGTCGTGGAACGGAACTCGTGCGGGACAGAAAAAGCGTCCTTGATGTGGACCACGCCCAGCGTGTCGTCCAAGTCGCCGCGGCGCACGGGGAAGCGGGAGTGGCCAGTCTCGCGCGCCAACGTGATCAGGTCCGCGACCGTGTCCTCGGCGTCCAGCGAGTCGATGGTCGAGCGCGGCGTCATCACTTCCTCAGCGGTAGTCTCGCCGAAGCGCAAGGAGCGGTCGATCACGGCCGCAGTTGCCGCATCCAGCCCGCCAGCCTCAGCGGAGTTGCGCACCATCGCGCCGAGTTCCTGGGAGGAACGGGCCGAGGCGAGCTCGTCGGCAGGCTCGATGCCCATCTTGCGCACCACCCAGTTCGCGGCGGTGTTGAGGAAGAGGATAAACGGCTTGGTCGCCGTGTTGAAGTAGTGCACCGGAGGCACCACGGCGCGGGCGGTGTTCAACGGGTCCGTGATGGCGACGTTTTTCGGCACCAACTCGCCGAAGACCATGGACAAAAACGTCGCCACAATTAGCGCGAGGATGAGCGCGACAGTGGTGGACGCGTTCGCCGAAAGGCCAACGAGTTCCAGCGCCGGAGTAAAGAACTTGCCCAGCACCGGCTCCGCCAGGAAACCGGCGGCGAGTGTGGTCACCGTGATGCCCAACTGCGCGCCGGAAAGGACGAACGAGAGGTTCGCATGGTCGCGCGCAATCGCACGCGCCGTGCCGTCGCCGCGCTCTTTGACGTGAGTTTCAATCGTGGACCGCTCCAGGCCGGTCATGGCAAATTCGATTGCGACGAAAAGCCCGGTCGACGCCGTGAGCACCACGAACGCCAGCAGGGCGAGAATGGATAAGAATATGTCCATGGATGGTGGTCTGTGCCTTAGCGGCCGTTGCTCCTTCGACTTCGGTCTGAGCGGCGAGCGCGGCTGCGGTTGTTTCCGCGGCCGCGGTTAGCATTGCGGCTCCGGTTGCCGGAGGCGGCGGGCTTCTTGGTCCGCCGGGGCTGGCCCGGCGGAGGCAGTGGCGCGCCCTCCGGTTTGCGTGCACCGGTGATTGTAACCAAGGATTCCGACAGCGGAGCCACCCGAACCTCGGGCGCGTTAACGCCAGCCTTGCGCAAAAGCTGCGCAACCTCCTTGGTTTGGTCGTCCATCACGAGTGTGACCACGGTGCCGGACGTGCCCGCGCGCGCCGTGCGGCCGGCTCGGTGCAGGTACGCCTTGTGCTCCGCGGGCGGGTCAACGTGCACGACCAGGGAGACGTCGTCGACGTCGATGCCGCGCGCGGCGATGTCTGTTGCAACTAATACCGGGGTGGAGCCGTCGGCGAAGCCCTCCAGTGCGCGGGTGCGTGCACCCTGGCCCTTGTCGCCGTGCAGGCCCTGGGCGTGGATGCCAGCGCGGCGCAGTTTCTTCACCTGGCGGTCCACACCGTGCTTCGTGCGCATAAACATGATCGTCTTGCCCTCGCGCGCAGCGATCTGCAGGGCGATCTCGTTGCGCTCCTCGCGGCCGCCCACGAGGAGGCGGTAGTGGTCCATCGTGTTCACCGCGGCCTGCACCGGGGCGGTGGAGTGGGTCACGGGATCGTGCATGTAGCGGGGGATGAGCTTTTCCACGTCCCCGTCGAGGGTGGCGGAAAACAGCAGGCGCTGGCCGTCTTTCGGGGTGCGGTCCAAAAGCTTGCGCACCTGCGGCAAAAAGCCCATGTCCGCCATTTGGTCCGCCTCGTCGAGCGCGGTGATCTCCACTGCGTCGAAGAAGAGCTTCTTCTGGTTGATCAGGTCCTCGGCCCGGCCGGGGGTAGCCACAAGCAGGTCCACCGGAGAGGCCAGGGAGCGGATGTGGTGGTTGATGTTCACCCCGCCCACGACGTCGAGCACGCGCAGACCCAGTGCGGCCGCCGGGTCGTCCAGGCGCTCGCGGATCTGGGCGGCAAGTTCACGCGTCGGAGCCAGCACCAGCCCGCGAGGGTGGCCCGGGGTGCTCGGCTTGCCGGCGAGGCGCGCCAGCATGGGCAGGCCGAATGTGAAGGTCTTGCCGGAGCCCGTCGGCCCGCGGCCGAGCACGTCCTGACCGGCGAGCGCGTCGGGAATCGCCGCCTTCTGGATGGGGAAGGGCTCGGTGATGCCCTGTTTGCTCAAGACGTTGACAATGGCCCGGGGCAAACCGAGGTCGGCGAAAGTAGTCATTCGGTGCAGTCTACGCGGTCAGGGGTACCGGGAAAAGCCGAGCTAGTAGCTCAGTTCCTCTCGCTCGCCGGACCAGGTGGTGTGGAACGTGCCCTCCGCGTCCACGCGCTTGTACGTGTGGGCGCCGAAGAAGTCGCGCTGGCCCTGAATCAGGGCAGCCGGCAGGCGCTTGGTGCGCAGCGAGTCGTAGTAGGACAGCGAGGATGCGAACACCGGCACAGGCAGACCCAGCTGGGTCGCGGTGATGACCACGCGGCGCCAGGAATCCACCAGGCCCTTGTCCAGCTCGCCCTTGAAGTACGGGTCCAACAGCAGCGACGGCAGCTCCGGGTCCTTCTCGTACGCCTCGGTGATGCGGTCCAAGAATTTCGCGCGGATGATGCAGCCGCCGCGCCAGATGCGCGCCAGATCGCCCGGCTTGATGTCCCAGTTGTGCTCCTGGGAGCCGGCGTTGATTTCGTCGAAGCCCTGCGCGTACGCCACCAGCTTGGAGGCGTAGAGCGCGCGCCGCACGTCCTCAATGAACGATTGCTTATCGACGCCTACGGTCTCCAACGTCGTCGTCTCACCCGCCGGCAACCCGACCTCCTGAGCCGCCTCGCGCTGCGCCAGGGCAGAAGACAGCGCACGTGCAAAGACGGCTTCGCCGATGGCGGTGGTGGGCACGCCGAGGTCCAGGGCCTCCTTGACCGTCCAGCGGCCGGTGCCCTTCTGGCCGGCTGCGTCCACGATGACGTCGATGAACGGCTTGCCGGTGCGAGCATCCACCTGGCGCAGCACCTCGGCGGTGATCTCGATGAGGTAGGAATCCAGGTCGCCCTTGTTCCACTCCGTGAAGATGTCCGCGATTTCCGCCGGTTCAAGGCCCGCCGCGTAGCGCAGCAGGTGATAGGCCTCGCCGATGACCTGCATGTCGGCGTACTCGATGCCGTTGTGCACCATCTTGACAAAGTGGCCGGCACCGTCCGGGCCGATGTGGGTCACGCACGGGGTGCCGTCCACCTTCGCGGAAATGTCCTCCAAAAGCGGCCCGAGGGTCTCCCAGGACTCCACCGGTCCGCCCGGCATGATGGACGGCCCGCGCAACGCGCCCTCCTCACCGCCGGAGATGCCGGCGCCGACGAAGTGGCGGCCGGCCGCGGCGACCTCGCGTTCGCGGCGGATGGTGTCCGTGAACAGGGCATTGCCGCCGTCGATAATGATGTCGCCCTCATCCATCGCCTCGATGAGCTGGGCGATCACCGCATCCGTCGCCGCGCCGGCCTGGACCATGATCACGGCCTTGCGGGGGCGCTCGAGCGATGCGACGAAGTCCTCGATCGTCTCAGAGGGGATGAAGTTGCCCTCGTGGCCAAACTCGTCCACAACCGCGCGGGTCTTCTCCGGGGAGCGGTTGAAAATGGCCACCGTGTGGCCCTTCGAGGCGAAGTTCCGGGCAAGGTTGGAGCCCATCACCGCCATGCCGACAACACCGATTTGAGCAAGCTGTTCACCGTCGCGTTTAGCAGTCATACGCCGAATTCTACGCGGGGCGCATCCGCTCGCGCCCGTATGATTGGCCGGCATGGAAAAGGAGAAGAATCTGCGCCTGTACCAAGAGGTCATCGAGGTCCCGCTCACCGACGAAGAACTCGCGTTCATCAACTCCGTCGAGTTCGACTTCGCCCAAACCCTCGGGCTGAAGCTGACGTACTGCTCCAAGGACCGTCTAGAAGGAGAACTCCAGGTGGAACAACGGCACCTGCAGCCCACCGGCATCGTCAACGGCGGGCTGTATTGCGTGATCGGGGAGACGCTGGCCTCCATCGCCGCCGTGGCAGCGAGTGCAAAGCCCGCGGTGGGGATGAGCAACTACACGGACCTGCTCGGCAGCGTGCGGGAAGGCCAGACGATTCGTGCGGTGGCCGAACCCGTGCACGTCGGCAAGCGCACGCACCTGTGGCGCGTCGAGATGACCGCCGACGGCAAGCTCGCGGCCGTCACCAACCTGAAGCTGATGGTGCTGAACAGCTAGCTACAGCCAGTTGTTCTTACGGAACCACCACCACATCGCCGAGATAGCCAAGGCCATCACCAGAAGGGCGCCGGGGTAGCCGTAGCGCCAGCCCAGTTCCGGCATGACCTCGAAGTTCATGCCGTAAATACCGGCGACCAGCGTCGGCACCGCAGCCATGCCCACCACGGCGGAGATCGTGCGCATGTCCGAGTTCTGTTGCATGGTGATCTTGGCAACCGACGCATCGAGCAGCGACGTCAGACGCTCGTCGAAGCCAGACAGGCGGTCGCTGACGATAGTGGAGTTGTCCTGCACATCTCGGAAGTAGGTGCGCAGAACCTTCCGCATGAAGTCCTTGTTGTTGGTGAGGCCGTTGCGCAGGGCTGGTGCGAGCGGATCGATCGCGTGGCGCATCTCCAAAATCTCACGCTTGTAGGTGTAGATCTTGTCGATGTTGATGTCCCGGCGCGGCGTGAACACCTCATTTTCCAGCTCGTCCACGTCGTTTTCCAACAGGTCGGTGACCTTGAGGTAGTTGTCCACCAAGTAGTCCGACACCGCCCAAGCGACGGCGGTGGGGCCGAGCACGGCCAGATCCTCCTCGTCCTCGATCTTCGGGGTCAGATCCGGCAGGTGCGCGCCGTGGCGAATGGTGATGGCGAATTTCTCGCTGACAATCATCTGCACCTCGCCGGTGGAAATGATCTCGCGGGCGTCCGCGACCTCTTCATCGTCGCGGTAGGACACCGAACGCACGACCATGAACAGCTGCTCGTCGTGGCGCTCGATCTTCGGGCGCTGGTGAGCGTCCACAACGTCATCGACCACGAGGTCTTCGATGTCGAAGATCTCTGCGATCTTTTCCATCTGCTCCGTAGACGGCTCTTTCAGGCTGAGCCACACGAAGGCATTTTCGTAGCGCTCCACAACCTCCAGCGCATGCGCCATACGCACATTGCCTGGCTGGCGTTTGCCGTCCACGAACACGCGGCAGAAGTCGATCTGGCGTTCAAGGGGGACCGGAATGCTGCGCGTGGGGGGCTGTACCTTCTTTGGACGTTGCCCCGGCATCGGGATACGAGGCGGCATAGCTTCAAGCCCCCTTTCACTGGTACGAGGGGCTCGAGGCTTGAAGCATTCGCCCCTGTGCGGCGGGAGAGCGCGCTGCGGGCGCGCCAGACAACTTAGGTGATATTACGCGCTAACGGGCGGTTGTCTAACGGGGGTGCAAAACTGCACAACCCCGTTTCCGACAACCGCCCTCAATGCGAGTTAGCGCCTGCTAAGGACCTGGCTAGAACACGTTCAGACCGCGACTGCGGAAGATCTCGCGGACGTGTTCCACGGACTCCGGCGACGGGGGAGTAACCCCTTTGAGCTCGTAGTCCATGCCAATGCGGTTCCATTTGTCCTCGCCCATGTTGTGGAAGGGGAGGACCTCAACGCGCTCCACGGTGCCTTTCCAGCGTGCGACGATGTCGGCCACGGCCTGCACATTGTCCTCGCTGTCCGTCAGGCCGGGCACGACCACGAATCGGATCCACACCGGTTTGCCCTTTTCGTGCAGCCGGTCGCCGAAGTCGATCGTCGGCTGCAGCTGGCGCGCGGTGACGTTTTCGTACGTGTCGGGCAGACCCGACTTCACGTCCAGCAAGAACAGGTCGATGTTGTCCAGGTCCTCGTCCGTCAGGCGGGAGCCGAGGAATCCGGAGGTGTCGATCGTGGTGTGCACACCAGCGTCGTGGACTGCCTTAAGCAGGCGACGAGTGAACGCGATCTGGAACAGCGGCTCACCGCCGGAGAGGGTCAGTCCGCCACCGGAGGCGTTGAACACCGGCTTGTAGCGAAGCACGCGGCGCACGACATCGTCGATCTGCTCGAGCGTGCCGTCCTTCATTTCCATCGTGTCCGGGTTGTGGCAGTACTTGCACCGCAGCGGGCAACCGGACAAGAAGATGGTCATCCGGGTGCCGGGGCCGTCGACAGCTGTGACCAGCTCCCACGAGTGGATGAGTCCGATTTCGCCTGTGCGGCGGGCCTCAAACAGCTCGGGGCGGGTGATCTCAAGGTCGTCGGTGGACAGTCCGCCTAAACCGGCAGCGACGCCGCGCACGCGCTCGCCCTGTTCGGGCGCAAGCGTGACGACGCCGCTAGTTCCGTCCTGCGCCATATATTAAGCGCCCTTGTGGAAGGTACGGGAGATGACGTCGCGCTGCTGCTCCTTCGTCAGCTTGACGAAGTTGACGGCGTAGCCGGAGACGCGAACGGTGAGGTTCGGGTAGTTCTCCGGGTGCTCCATGGCGTCCTCCAGCGTGGACTCGTCCAGCACGTTGATGTTGGCGTGGTACAGGCCGGAGTCCATGTTGTTAGCGGAGCGGGAAGCCTTCATGGAAGCGAGGCGCTCGTCGAAAGTAGGGGTGGTCATGATGTTTTCTCCTTCAGAGTGGAAAGGTGGATGGGAAGTCTGAGTTAGGCGGGGTTGATGACCGTGTCGGCGTTGTCCATGATGAAGCCAGCATCCAGGACACCGACCAGGTTGGTCACCTGCTCGTCCTTGTTGCGGCCCAAGCCCGTCGGAGTGATCGTGTTGGTCAGCGAGATGCCGTCCAGCGCGTCGTTGTAGTCGAGCTTGCCCACGGAGAGCATGGACGCGACCATGCCGTGGTTGTCCGCGCCGTTCTCCGGGTTAGCGCCCGGTGCGAACGGGGTACCAGCCTTGTGGCCGGAGGGGAACGAACCGGTTGCCTTGCCGTAGACCACGTTGGAGGTGATGGTCAGCACCGACTGGGTCGGGATGGCGTCGCGGTAGAGCGGGATCGCCTTGATCTTCTGCATCACCGTGTGCACCACCGTGGCGGCGATGTCGTCCGCGCGGTCATCGTCGTTGCCGTAGAACGGGAACTCGCCCTCGGTGACGTAGTCGACGATCAGGCCAGTCTCGTCGCGGACCGGGGTGACCTTCGCGTACTTAATCGCCGACAGGGAGTCGGCCACGATGGACAGGCCGGCAATGCCGCAGCCCATGGTGCGGACAATGTCGGAGTCGTGCAGCGCCATCTCGATGGACTCGTAGGCGTACCGGTCGTGGCAGTAGTGGATGATGTTCAAAGCCTCGACGTAGGTGCCGACAACCCAGTCGAGCATCTCCTCGTACTTCTGCCAGACCTCGTCGAAGTCCAGCGGACCGTCGCCCTCAATCGGGGTGTGGTCGCCGTCGGTGACCTGCTTGCCGGTGACCTCGTCGCGGCCGCCGTTCATGGCGTAGAGCAGGGCCTTGGCGGCGTTGACGCGGGCGCCGAAGAACTGCATCTGCTTGCCCACCTGCATCGGGGACACGCAGCAAGCGATGGCGGCATCGTCGCCCCACTTGTCGCGGATCTGCTTGTCGGACTCGTACTGCAGCGACGACGTCTCGATGGAGATCGCGGCGCAGAATTCCTTGTAGCCCGCCGGAAGTGCCGGATCCCAGAAGATGGTGATGTTTGGCTCCGGCGCCGGTCCCAGGTTGCGCAGCGTCTGCAGCAGACGGAACGAGGTCTTGGTCACCTGGTGGCGGCCGTCCTCGGAGAAGCCGGCGTCGGTCCAGGTTGCCCAGTACGGGTCGCCGGAGAAGATCTGGTCGTAGTCCTCGGTGCGCAGGAAGCGAACGATACGAAGCTTGATCACCAGTGCGTCGATGATCTCCTGAGCCTCGACCTCGGTCAGGGTGCCGTTGGCCAAGTCGCGCTCGAAGTACGCGTCCAGGAAGGGGGAGAGGCGGCCGATGGACATGGCGGCGCCGTCCTGGCTCTTCACGGAGGCGAGGTAGCCGAAGTAGGTCCACTGCACGGCTTCCTTGGCGTTGGTGGCCGGGCCGGAGATGTCGAAGCCGTAGTCCTCGGCCATCTTCTTCAGCTTCTTCAGCGCCTTGATCTGCTCGGCGTGCTCCTCACGGTAGCGGGCCCAGTGCTCGGAGAAGTCCTTCTCCAGGGAAGCGTCCTTCGCCTGCTGCTTCTCCTCGATGAGGAAATCCACACCGTAGAGAGCCACGCGGCGGTAGTCGCCGATGATGCGGCCACGGCCGTAGGCATCCGGCAGGCCCGTCACGATGTGAGAGGAGCGCGCCGCACGGATGCGCGGGGTGTAGATGTCAAAGACGGCATCGTTGTGGGTCTTGCGGTACTGCGTGAAGATCTTCTTCACGTCCGGGTTGACCTCTTTGCCGGCCTCCTTGATCGCCTGCTCAACCATGCGCCAGCCACCGTTCGGCATCATTGCGCGCTTGGTCGGCGTGTCCGTCTGCAGACCAACAACGACGTCGTCGTCCTCCGAGATGTATCCCGGCTTGAAGGCGTCGATGTCAGCGGGCGTTTCTGTGTCCACGTCGTAGACACGGCGCTCACGCTCGACGGCGAGGTAGTTCTTGTCGAGGTGATCCCAGAGGCGCAGGGTTTTTTCGGTGGCGCCTTCAAGGAACGATGCATCCCCGTCGTACGGGGTGTAGTTGCGCTGGACGAAATCGCGGACGTCGATGCGTTCCATCCACGGGCCCGGCTTGAAGCCGTCCCATGCGCGGTTTTCAATTTGCGGCTCTGTCGAAACAGTCACAGTTGCACAGTCCTTCGTTAAAGCATTTGAGGATCTCTCGCGGCTGCGCTTGCCCATTTACTTACCCATGTACTTTCAAAGCGCGGGCCGCTCAGAAACCATTGTAAGGGATGATTCGGGGCTAATAGTAATACGATTGGTGTGACGTTGCGCACAGGTGTCATGGGGTAAAAGGCACGAAAGAACCGGCCCGAAGCCTTTGTAGATAGGCTCTGGGCCGGCTCGGATCGGCGTCGGCGAAACGCCAGGGGAGGGCGAAGGGTTACTTTTCGTTCTCCAGCTCAGGTCCCTCGAGCTGCCCCTCGGTCACCGCCAGGTTGTGGCGGGTGCGCGAGAACGCGTTGATGGTCCACTCGCTGGCGGCCACAAGACGGTTGCGGGTGCCGGTGAGGAAGGACAGGTGCACGCCCAGCCACATCAGCCAGCCGATGAAGCCGGTGATTTCCACCTTGCCCATCTTCACAACCGCGTTGAAGCGGTTGATGATGGCCATCGAGCCCTTGTCGAAGTACTCGAACGGGTCGCGGTTTTCCGGAGCGACGTCGTGCTCGACCTGCTCCTTGATGATCTTGCCCACGTAGGCGCCGGACTGGATGGCCACCTGCGCAACGCCCGGGAGGCGGTCGCGGTTCATCATGTCGCCGATGATGAACAGGTTCGGCTCATCGCCCACGGACAGGTCGGCGTTGACCGCAACCTTGCCGGCACGGTCGGCCTCGACACCGAGCTGATCGGCGATCTGCTTGCCCAGCGGGGAAGCGGCAACACCGGCGGACCAGATCTTGGTCGGGGTGCTGATAGTGGTCTCCTGCTCGGTCTTCATGTCCTTGTAGGTCACGGAGTCCGCGTCCACGTTAGTCACCATCGCGTTGAGGATGACGGTCACGCCCGCCTTCTCTAGCTCGCGCTGTGCCTTCTTGCCCAGGCGCTTGCCAAACGGCGGCAGGACCTGCGGCGCGCCGTCCAGCAGGTAGATCTTGGCTTGCTCGGTGCTAAAGGAGTAGCGGCCGGAGGTGAATGCGCGGTGCGCCATCTCGGCCACCTGGCCAGCCAGCTCCACACCGGTCGGGCCTGCGCCGACGATGACGAAGGTCAGCTCACGCTCGCGCTCTTCCGGCGTCTGCGCCAGCTCAGCGCGCTCGAAGGCTGCGATGAGGCGGGCGCGGATCTCAAACGCGTGGTCCAACGTCTTCAGACCCGGAGCGTACTGCGCAAAGTGGTCGTTGCCGAAGTAGGACTGGCCGGCGCCTGCGGCGACGATGAGGGAGTCGTAGGAGAAGGTGGTCTCCTTGCCGCCCTCGACGGAGGTGACGGTCTTCGCCTGAGCGTCGACGGTCTCCACGGTGCCGCGAACGACGCGGACGTTCTGTTGGTCGCTGAACATCTGGCGTACATCGCCGGTGATCTCGCCGGAGGACATCAGGCCGGTTGCCACCTGGTAAAGCAGCGGCGGGAAGAGGTGGTGGTTGGTGTTGTTGATCAGCGTGATGTCGACATCTGCGTCTGCGAGCTCTTTCGCCGCATTCACGCCGCCAAAACCTGCGCCCACGATGACAACGTGGTGGCGACTACCTTCGGGGCGGTACACCTGAGAGGCCATGAGTGATATCTCCTCGGGTTAATGACGATATTAATTGGAACGGCATACATAGTACGCGCCCACCAATAAACTGCGCGGGCAGGCTCCGCCGTGGCACCTCATATCTCAGTGCTGCGCGCACTAGCATTCGAGAAATGGCCGAGAGCACTCCCGCGAACATCCCCGCGCACCTTCAACCAGTTGATGCAGACGCGTGGCCGGGGGTGGCCAATATTCCGAAGCCGAGCAGGTTGCGAACGAGGCTCGCAGAGGCCGGCTTCGCTCGTGCCTGTGCGAAAGCGGGCCTGTCGTTCGAAGGAGACGGCGCAGACATCGCGGTTGAGCGCGCTGAAGTGTTTCAGCGCGTCGCCGCGAGCGGGTGGGTTGGCCTCGCAGAGGGCTACATGGCGGGAGAGTGGTCGGCAGGGGGTTCGCAGCAGCTTGTCGACGTCCTCACGGCCCTCATACGCACCGGCTACTGCCCACGCACCCGCCGCGTGGACGCGGTGCGGCCCGCAACGCCAGGGGAGTTGCCGCCGGATCTGGTTGCTCACTTTTCGGGCGACGGACTCAGCGCGTTCCAGGGGCATTTCGCCACCGGAGTGGCCACCACGCAACGGGTGCGGATGAAGTCTCATACCAAAGGCGCCGGCAGAGGTCGCGAGCCCCGCGATCATTTCGTAGACGTGACGGAAATCGGGGCTCCTATGGAGTCTGACAGGGCGGATCTGCAGGACGCGCAAAACCGCAGCGTAGAATCCCTTTTGGAGAGTCTGAACGTGGTCTCCGGCACGCATCTGTTGGAGTATCCGTCCGGAGGCGGCGCATTAGCGTTCGAGGCCGCTGCGCGCGGGGCGACTGTCGACGCCGTGACTCGCGATTCGCGTATGTACGCCGCGATGCGCGAGCGGCTGATTCTCACGGGCACAGACGGATCCGTCACCGTGGACCGTATTGCGGAGGGCCCGGTTGCTGTGGCCAAGCAACGAAGCGGTGTCTACGACGCGGTCGCGAGCATGGAGGTGTTTGAAACCATGCCGCAACGCCAGCAGAGAAAGTATCTGCTGGCCGTGGACGCGCTGCTTAGTCAGGGCGGGCGAGCAGCCATGCAGACGGTGGTACGTACGCAGGCGTACAACCGCACGGCGGATCTCGCGCTGGAGTCGCTGCGAGCATATATCTGGCCGGGACTGTATTTCTCAAAGGTCACGGAGATTGGCAAGACAGTCGACCGCGAGACCGATCTGCGCGTCGTGGCGCAGACGTCGGCGCCGGAGCACCTCGCGGCGTCGTTGCGCCTGCAGCGCGTCACGTTCGACGGCAAGCTGCGCGATGCGGCCGCCGACGGCTACGACGCCGTGTTCCGCCGTCTGTGGGTGTGGCAGTTCGCGTTGCGTGAGGCGATGGCGCGGCTGGGGATGATCGATCTGGCGCAGATCACGTTCGCGCGGAGAAACAGGAGAGGACGCCGCTAGCGGGAGGCTTGGCCGCCAGAACGTTACTTGACATAATGTACATTATCGGACAGTTATATATGGTGGAACCGTAAAAGGCGCCGAGCGCTCTTCGCGTCCGACGCCCTTCCATATACCCCTAATATTGGAACGTTACGTAAACGAGCCTATCTACTTGGTCATGTTGATACGGACGTTCACTTCGCCTTCTTCGGCGATTTTCGCCGCGACGAGCTCCGGGGTCTCCACGCCGTAGTTCAGACGGTTGATCGGAATGTCGCCGGCGACGATCAAACGGTCGCCCGAGCGCGCAACATCGAACGCCTGCGTGATGTCGTTAGTCTCGCCGTGGATGGTCAGCTCGCCGGTGAGCTCCACAGTGCCTACAGTGCCGTCATCCGGTATGGCGGACACGTCAGCCGGCTGGGTCACTGTGAACGTCGCCTCCGGATACTTGTCCGTGTGGAAGATACGGCGACGCACTGACGAGTCGCGCTTGTCGCTATCGGACGACAGGTGCTGCATGTCGACGGTGATCTCGCCCGCGGTCAGCGTGCCCTCGGCAATCGTCGCAAAGCCTGTGACCGCACGCGTGGACGCCGAGGTGCTACGGCGTTCGCCCGGCAGCACCTCTTCAAATGTGAACCCGGCGGACGTGACGTTGTCGCCCGGGCGGTTGGTTACCGTCCATTCGCCGTCAAGCTCCGTGGAGGCTGCGGATACTTTGTCGGCATCGATGCCTTCTGTCTTCACGCCGCCGCCCTTAAACAGGGTCATGAGCAGCGGAATCATCGCCACCAGCACCGCCGCGACGATGAAGATAGATACGACAACGATGAGGGTTGTGCGCATCTTTGCGCTGGTTGCCGCGCTTTTTTCCACCTGGATTTCACCTCAGCCTTTCAAGTTGCTGGGCTAATTCTACTAATTCGTCACAAAGCGGGGCCAAATCGTCAGGCTTCGCACCTTCGGCGGCTGCCGTGCGGATATCCTCCGCTGCGCACCGCAGCGCGTACAGGCGGTCGCGGTACTCTGCGACCTTGTTGCGGTTGAGGATCACCGCGTCCTCGTCAACCGACGTACCGGCCAGCATGGTGCGCTGTTCGTAGGCGCGCTGCTTGCAGGATGGTCCGCAGTACTTGCGTTTCCGGCCGCGGCCGCGGTTTACGGGAATTTCCTTCCCGCACCAGGCACATGTGGCAGTTTTCTTGGTAAGGGCACGTAATTTATCCGTCACGGTTATGTAGTCTATTACAACTGTCGATTACGCAAAAGTGCCCGGGAACAATTCGCAGAACTGCACCGTTATACTGGAGCGACTGAAAACAAACGGGTTGAAAAGGATGGTGAGTGCCATGGCTGATCGAGTTCTTCGGGGAAGCCGCATGGGCGCAGTCAGCTACGAAACGGACCGCGACCACGATCTCGCGCCGCGCCAGATGGCGAAGTACCGCACCCCCAACGGTGAGGTGTTCGAGGTGCCGTTCGCTGACGACGCCGAAATCCCCGAGGAGTGGATGTGCAAGAACGGCCAGGTCGGCACCCTCATGGAGGGCGAAGGCGTGGAGTCCAAGCCTGCCAAGCCGCCGCGCACCCACTGGGACATGCTGCGTGAGCGCCGCAGCATCGAGGAGCTCGACGTCCTGCTCGAGGAGCGCCTGGAGCAGCTTCGTAAGCGCCGCCGCACCGCCGCCCGCATTGCCAAGGAGCAGCAGCAGGCCAACGAGAGCTAGCTCGCTTTACGACGGCTCACGCAAGTGCCCGCCCCCGCGAAACCAATTCGCGGAGGCGGGCACTTCCCTATTGTCGGCTGCTACTTCTTGCGCTTGCCGTCGACACCGAGCGCGTGGACCGCCTGGCGGACGGTCTCCTCGCCCAAGTAGATCGCGTCGTTCACGCGGCGGGCGGCGTTAGCCTGGATCTTGCCCAGGTTGGCGTGGTCGATCTCGTGCTTGGCCACCGAGCCGAACTCACCAATGGCGTTGATGATCTGCTCGGGAGCGTCGGCGGCCTTGCGGCGGACGTCGGAAAGCTTCGAGTGCTCCACGGCGTAGACGAACTGGCGGACAGTCTCAGAGGTCAGGTCCTTGACGAAGGTGGCCTTGTCCGCGGCGCCCCACTTGGTCACCTCGGCCAGCGAGGCGGTGGCGAAGCTGGCGTCCAGCTTGGACTCGCCGAGCTTGCGGTCCTCAAAGGTGATCGGCACCTCGCGGATGTCGTAGCCCAGCTTGTCCACCTTGTGCGCGATCTCCACCTGGAAGATGTAGCCCTTGGTGGACAGGGAATCCAGGTCCAGCTCCTCCAGCACTTCGCGCTTGAAGGCGCGGTAGCCTGCGGTCATGTCCGCCACGTCGGTGCCGAGGGCGATGGAGACGTACTGGTTGCCCAGCTTGGACAGCAGGAATCGGTTCTTCGGCCAGTTGACCACTTCCCCGCCCTCGATGTAGCGGGAGCCGATGGCCAGATCTGCGCCGTCATCTAGCGCGTCGAGAAGCCGGTGCAGCTCCTCCGGCGCATGGGAGCCGTCGGCATCCATCTGCACCAGCACCTTGTAGTCGCGCTCCAGGCCCCAGTTGAAGCCGGCGCGGTAGGCAGCCAGCAGGCCGTCCTTGCCGGTGCGGTGCAGCACGTTGACCTCGTCGTGGGCGGCGGCGAGCTCGTCGGCCTTCGCGCCGGTGCCGTCCGGCGAGTTGTCGTCCACAACGAGGATGTCCACGGCATCCTTTGTAGCCAGCACGCGCTCGACGATAAGCGGGAGGTTCTCCACCTCGTTGTAGGTCGGAATGATCACCAGAGTCTGGTTGGCCACGGCGCTAATTCTCCTCGTATTTACGCTGTTGTTCTCCGGTAGGAGCATACCCCCGCCCACTTCGGCGCGCGGACACGGCTGCGGCAACCATGAGCGCTGCACCGGCGGCGACAAGGAGCCACTCGAGAATCTGCCCGAAACGCACCGCTGGTGTGGTGCCGGTGCGCAGCGGGAGTGTCTCCATCAAGTGCGCGGGCTCGAAGATCTCTGTCTGCTGGGACACGCGGCCGTCCGGGTGCACGATCGCCGAGACACCTGAGGTGGCGACGACCACAACTGCCCTGTCGGTTTCGATCGCGCGCATCCGGCTCATCGCTAGCTGCTGATACGTCATGTCCGTGAAACCGAAGGTTGCGTTGTTCGTCGGCGTGGACAAGATCTGCGCGCCGCCACGCACCGCCATGCGGTACGCCTCGTCCTCCGCAACCTCGTAGCACGTGGCCACACCCACGGGGATGTCGCCCATGTGCACCACGCCGTTGTCGTTGCCGGGTTTGAAGTCGCCCGCCAAGTCCACCAGGTCGGAGAAGTTCCGGAAGAAATCGCGCATCGGCATGTACTCGCCGAACGGCTGCAGGAAGCGCTTGTCGTGGCGCTCCCCCGGGCCTGTTTCCGGGTCGAAGACGACCATGGTGTTGCGGGCGCCGACGTCGTCGCGGGTGAGCGTGCCCACCAGCAAGGGCGTATCGACGCCGCGCACCGCCGCACCCACCAGCGCCTCGGCCTCCGCGTCGACGAACGGGTTGACGTCGGAGGCGTTTTCCGGCCAGAACACCATGTCCAGCTTTTCGCCGGACTCCTCGGCCTCCTCAGCCAGGCGCAGCGTCTCGTTGACATGGTTGCTCAGCACGGCCCGGCGCTGCTCGTTGAAGTCCAGCCCCATGCGCGGCACGTTACCCTGCACGGCCCCAACGCGGGCCTCCTCGACCGTGGAGCTGTCCTTTCCGACACCGAGGTTGGCGATCAGGCCGGCAGCCAGCGGCAGGATGATGGCGGCTACGGCGGGGCGGCGCGACGAACCGTCGAGAAGCGAGATGCACCCGACCGCCACGAGCACCGTGGCTACGGTGACCAGCGCGGGCCCACCCCAGGCCGACAGTGCGGCCAGCGGGCCGTTGATCTGCCCCCACGCCAGGCGCACCCACGCGAAGCCGCCGAAGGGCCACGAGGAGCGCACAAACTCGACTGCCAGGTAGACCAGCGGAAACGCGAACGCGCCGAAGCGCCACCGCGCCACCAGCACACCGAACGCACCGGTGGCCAGCGCGTAGAGCGCCATGGTGATTGCTAGGGCGATGTATGGCATGGCGCCGACGAACTCGCCCACCCACGGCAGCAGGAACAGGTAGCAAAACAGGCCATGCGTGAACCCGATCAGCGCGCCGAAGCGCGCGGACGGGCGCTCTTGCGCTTCCCCAGCCATGCCGAGCGCCGCGGTGGCGTGCCTGGGCCACGGCACGAGCGTGAGCCACAGCAGCGCGATGCCGAGCACCGCGGCCCACCAGCGGCCGATCGGTTCATACGAGAGGTAAACCAGCCAGCCGGAAACGGCCGCGAGCCCGAAACGGAGAAACGCCGGCACTTAGCGCACTCCGCCGGTGCTGCCGTTGTTGCCGTTGTCTGGATCCTGCGGGCGCTCTGGGCTGTCCATGCGGTACCACTGCTCCAGCTCGTCGGCGTCGATGATCGGCTTCTGCTGCTGCGCGCCGCCCGGCTGGTTGAAAGAGCCGTAGCTGGTTTGGAACTGCCCCATCGGGGTGGCGTCGTAGACGCGCACGCCGAGGTTCTCCACCGCGGCGCGGGCCCGCTTAGTCATGGTTTTGCGGATCAACGCGCGCGTCGGCCCGAACACCAGCGGCAAGCCAATCAACGATGTGACAAAGCCGGGGATGACGGAAAGCGTCCAGCCGCCGATGAGCAGCGCGGAGTCGCCCGCGAGCTTGCCGACGCTGGAGCGGCCACGCGCGGCCTGCAGCAGCGAGTTGCGCAGCGCCATGCTGGCAGCGGCGCCGCCGGCGATCATGAGCACGAAGATGGCCAAAAGCGCCCAGCCCACACCGATGGCCTTGGCCACCAGGAAAAACGCGAGCGCTTCGACGAGGAAGTATGCGAGAAGAGGAATCGGCATGGCCACGAGGGTACCTGGGCTCACCGCTACCTCGGCATGTGCCTCCACACTGGCCGCGGCACAGCGCGCATAATTGCGGCGAGGACAGCCAGGCGCCGCGGGATCCACACCGTGGCGCTTGTGCCGCGCGCGGCGGCGTCCACCACCGCGTCCGCGACCACATCCGGGGTCACCGACATCACCGCCGGTGTCATGCCTTGCGTCATCGAGCCGATGACAAAGCCCGGTCGCGCCAGGATGAGGCTGAGGCCTGTGCCGTGCAGCCGGTCCATCAGGCCCTGACAAAACGCGTCCAGGCCCGCCTTGGTGGAGCCGTAGACGTAGTTGGCGCGGCGTGCCCGCCACCCGGCGATGGAAGAGAAGGCGAAGATCTCCCCGCGTGCCATCTCGTCGGCAAGTACCGTCAACAAGCTCACCTGTGCGAGGTAGTCCACAGTGGCGATGCGCGCGGCCTCGTGCTCGTCGCGCTCTGCGAGCTCCTGGTCGCCGAGGATGCCGAATGCGACGATGGCGGTGGTCACCTCGCCCGCCTCGCGCACGACGCGCCGGTGCGAGTCCAGATCAGTGGCGTCGAAGTCGAGCGTGCGCACCGCTGTGGCACCCGCGGCGAGCATCCGCTTCTCGACGTCCGCCAGGCCCCGACTCCCCCTGGCGGCCAACACGACCTCACGGCCCTGGCAGACGCGTGCGGCGATCTCGCCGCCGATGTCGCTGCGCGCCCCGAGCAGCAGCACTGTGCCGCTAGCCATTGGCGCTGCCGAGGTCGCGGCGGGTGTGGTTGAGCGGTTCAATACCGTCAGCGGTCATGCGCACGATGTCCTCGATGCGCATGCCCCACTTGCCTGGCACGTAGATGCCGGGCTCGATGGAAAATGCCATGCCCTCGCGCAGCACGACGTCGGAGCCGGCGATGATGAACGGCTGCTCGTGGCCGGACAGGCCGATGCCGTGGCCCAGGCGGTGCGTGAAGTATTCGCCGTAGCCGGCGTCTGCGATGACCTCGCGCGCAGCGGCGTCGAGCTCGCCGGCAGTGATGCCGGGCTTGGCGGCAGCGCACGCGGCGTCGAACGCGCGCTCAAGCACCCCGTAGGCCTCCAGGAATTCTTTCGGCGCCTTGGCAGGCTCTCCCACTACGTGGGTGCGGGTGCAGTCGGACTGGTAGCCGGACGGCAGCGCGCCGCCCAGGTCCACCACCACAGGGTCCCCTTCCTCGAGGACACGGTCGGAGAAGTCGTGGTGGGGGTTGGAACCATTGGGCCCGGAGCCGACGATGACGAACTGCACGTTCGCGTGCTCTTGAAGAATCAGCGCGTGCAGCTCGTCCGCGATCTCGCGCTCCGTGCGTCCAGGCTGGAGCAGTTCGGCGGCGCGCTCGTGCACGCGGTCGATGGCGGCGCCGGCTTTCGCAAGCTCGGTGGCCTCATCGGCGTCTTTGACCATGAACAGTTCCGCCACCGCGTCGGAGGCAAGCTCGGTTGCAGGCAGTAACGCCTGCAGCGCGAAGACGTGGTCCGCGGTCAGCGACGATCCGAGGCCCACGGTGCCATCTTCAAGCGTCTCCGCCACGAGCTTGTACGGGCATTCCCCGTCGCGCCAGCCGATGACTTCAACGTCTGCCGCGCCTTCCAGCCCCAGCGACTGAATGTCGGTCACTGGTGCCACCACGGTGGTGCCGCCAGGCGCGATCACCAGCGCGGTGAGCCGCTCGTGCGAGGAAGTCCAGGAACCGGTGAGGTAGGCGAACTCGGCGCCGGTGCCGATGACCAGCCCACCCAGACCGCGCTGTTTAACCAACTCGACGGCTTCCTGGCGGCGTGCGGTGTACGTATCAGAGTCGAATGCAGTCATGTGCGCCATGGTAGATCGCTAGCATCGTGGGAGTGTTGCCTGCCCTGAACCGCTCCGTCGCCCGCCTTAGCGCTCCGGGCGGCGGCTACTGCTCGGGCGCGCTCATCGCCCCCGACATCCTGCTCACCTGCGCGCATTTCTTCCGTGAGCGCCCGCATGCAGGGGTGCGGGTGCGTGTCGACGGCTCCGTGTTCCCCGTCGACAGCCTCCACATTCTGGCCGGCACGGATGTCGCACTCGTCCGGCTGCCGGATCGAGCTGAGGCTGCTCCATTCGAGCTCGGGCCGTCGCCGCGCTTGTTCGCCCGTACGCTCACTCTCGGATACGGCGGTCAGGCTCGCAGCGTCCAGGCGCGGCCGGGTGTCTACCTGGGCACGCTTCCGGTGTCCTGGTCCAGGAAACGTGTGACGCGGGTGCGTCCGGCTGGCCTGGTGTACGCCAACCCGCCGGCGGTGAAGGGCGATTCCGGCGGCCCTGTGTTGGTCGGGGGAAAGGTCGTTGGCGTGCAGTCCCTCATCCTGGATCCGGGCGGCACGAACTTGCGCATCGCCACCGTGTCCCTGTGGCCGCGAGGGCTGGCACGGTCGCTGCGGGGGCTCTAGTTGCCGATCGCCACCACGCCGCGGCGGATCGCGTCCACAGCCCGGTTCGCGTTGTCCCGGATCTGGTCCGAATAGCCGGTCTTTTTGACCTGCTCCAGCAGGTCGATCACCTGGCGGCACCAGCGCACGAAGTCGCCGGGGGTGAGCTCTGCGCCCGATTCCGCCGCCGCGGCCAGTGCGTAGCCCAGCGGCGCTCCGGCGGTCCACTGGTGGATGGACAGGCAGAACCCGGGATCCGGCAAGCGGGTGGCGGGCAGGTTGTGGCGTTGCTCGTCGGAGACCAGCTCGCCGTAGATGCGCATTGTCTCGTTCATCGCGTCGGCCATGGCGTCGGTGGCGGCCTCGGGGCTGCCGCCGGTGGCGCGGCGGTTCTCAAACACCACCATGGAGGCCACACCGGCCAACTCGGCAGGATCCAACTCGTCCCAAATCCCGCGCTTGAGGCACTGCGCCACCAACAGATCGGAGACGTTGTGGATGCGGGACAGGCGCTCGCCTTCGTCGGTGACCTGCGGTTCGCCGTCGTGAAGCTCGACATAGTCCATCTCCGTGAGCAGCCCGATGATGCGCTCGAAGGTACGGCCCAGCGAGTCGGTGGAGGTGTCCACGCGGCGCTCCAGCTTGGCCAGTGCCCGCTCCTCGCGCACGATCTCCTCCGCGGTGCGGGCCAACAGCTCGCGGTCCGCCGCCGGCCAGTCGTGCACCGGGTGGTTGCGGATAGCCTCGCGCAGCGCGGTGACCTTCTTGTTCGGCCGCACCCGGGACTGCTCACGCAGTCGTTTCGGTGCGTCGAAGTGGCCGCGGTGCAACATGCTCGCCACCTTGCGGGCGTGGCGGCGCGGCTGGTCTTGCATGTGGCGCGGTACCTTGATGCGACCCACCACCAGCGGCGGATTCTTGAACGCCGCGGCGTCGATGCGTCCGGACCAGCCGCGCTCCGTGGTCACCCAGGGGCGCGGGTCGTGCGGCTTGCCCGCGGGCTGCACCACGGCGGCGAGCTCCGGCTTGCGCTTGCTCGGCAGAGCGATGACCTGGCCCACCTGGAGCGAGCCGAGGATCTTGATGGTTTCGGTCTGGCGGCTGTCCAGGTGGTCGCGCCGTGCCTGTTTCTCCTCCTCGGACAGGTCCCCTCGCAGTTGCGAGTACTCGACCAGCTCGGCGGCTGCGTCGTCGCTAGGCGGAGCGAACGCGGAGATGTCGCGCTCGAGTTTGGTGCGCAGCGAGCGCACCTTCTGCTGGAGCCGCTCGATGTCGCGCACCTCGCCGACCACCGAGCGGTCCGTCTGGAACTGGGCAAACGACTGCTCGATCAGGCGGATGGAGTCGTCGAAGCCGTTCATGGCCAGCATGTTGATGGCCATGTTGTAGCCGGGCTGGAACTGGGAGATCAGCGGGTAGGTGCGTGTGGACGCCAACCCCGCCACCTGGTGGGGATCCATCGTGGGCGCCCACTGCACCACGGCGTTGCCGATGTGGTCGATCCCGCGGCGGCCGGCGCGGCCGGTGAGCTGGGTGTACTGGCCTGGGGTGAGGTCCACGTGGGCCTCACCGTTGAACTTGACCATCTTTTCAAGCACCACGGTGCGAGCCGGCATGTTGATGCCCAGCGCCAGGGTCTCGGTGGCGAAGACGACCTTGACCAAGCCTCGGACGAACAACTGCTCCACGATGTGCTTGAACGCGGGCAACAGCCCCGCGTGGTGCGCGGCGAACCCGCGCATCCAGGCGGTGCGCACCTGGCGGAAGTTCAGAACCTCCAAGTCCTCTTCGGGGATGCCGTCCACGCCTTCGTCGATAATCTGCTCGATCTCGGCGCGCTCCTCAGGCGTGGTGAGTTCCTTGCGCGAGCGCAGGCATTGGAACAGCGCACCGTCGCAGCCTGCGCGGGAGAAAATGAACACGATCGCCGGCAGCATGTCCTGGCCCTGGAGGGCGGAGACAACCTCGGGCCGGCCGACGGGGCGAACCTTGTCCTGGCGGCGCGAACGCCCGCTGCGGGAGCGCGAGCGAAAGCCTCTCCCCTCCTCGAAGTCGCGCCGGCCCTCGTCGGAAGAGCCCGCCTCGATGCGCTCGATGGCGTGCTCGAGGCTGCGGTTGACCCGCCCGCCGGTGCCCGGCTCGAATAGCGGGAACATCTTGCGGCCGACCATCATGTACTGGCTCAGCGGCACCGGCCGATGCTCGGAGACGATGACTTCGGTGTCGCCGCGCACGGCGTCGAGCCATTCGCCGAATTCCTCGGAGTTGGACACGGTGGCGGACAGGCCGATCAGGCTCACGGAATCGTCGAGGTTGAGGATGATCTCCTCCCACACAGCGCCCCGGTCGCGGTCCGCAAGGTAGTGGATCTCGTCCATCACCACGTGCGTGAGCCGGTCCAGCTGGGGCGACTCCGCGTACAGCATGTTGCGCAAAACCTCGGTGGTCATCACCACGATCTCGGCGGAACCGTTGATGCTGGTGTCGCCGGTGAGCAGGCCCACCGCGTCCTCGCCGTGCTCGGCGACTAAGTCGTGGTACTTCTGGTTGCTCAGCGCCTTAATCGGCGTGGTATAGAAGCATTTCGTGCCACGGTGCAGGGCGAGCGCGACGGCGAACTCGCCGACGATGGTCTTGCCTGAACCGGTGGGCGCGCACACCAGCACGCCACGGTCCTGCTCCACCGCCTGGCAGGCCTGGAGCTGGAAGTCGTCGAGGGCAAACGGCTTCGCCTCGGCGAATTCCCGCAGAAACGATGTACCAGGATCGGGGGAAAGCATGCCCCCTACAGTACGTCCCTGAAATCTGCTCCGCCCGCGTAGCCCCGCGGCGAGGAATTCTGCTGGCGCTCCGGCGCGCGCTGCACCGGTGCCGGGCGCTCAATCGGCTCCGCACCGATGCTGCTGGCGCGGCCCACTGGCGTCGGCGCCCCAATCGGGCCGGAGGCTTCCTCGTCGTCCAGATCCATCCAGTCCGGACGCTCGCGCTTCTGCTTGCGGTCGTTCCAGCGGCAGAATTGGAAGGCCAATTCCACCAGCAGGCAGATGGAGATCGCCAGCGCCACCATGGAGTACGGCTCTTGGCCGGGTGTCATCACCGCGGCGAAGATGAAGATGCCAACGATGATCAGGCGGCGCTTGCCCTTGACGTGCTCGTAGCGCAGCACACCCAGCAAATTGAGCATGATAATGATCAGCGGCACTTCGAAGCTCACGCCGAAGATGACGATGAGCGCGAGGAGGAAGTTGTAGTACTCCCCACCAGAAAGGGCTGCAACCTGGAACTCACTGCCCATCGTCATCAACACGTACAAACCCTGGTCCAGCACGAAATACGCAAGCAGCGCGCCAGCAACGAACAGCATCACCGCGATGGTGACGAAGCTGAACGTGTAGCGGCGCTCGTTCTTGTGCAGGCCCGGGGTGATGAAGTTCCAGATCTGCGCCAGCCACACCGGTGACGCCAGCACAAGCCCGGCGAGCGCGCCGACTTTCAGACGCAGCATGAACATTTCAAATGGGCTGGTGGCCAGCAGGCGGCATTCGCCGTCGCCGGTGAAATCCGCCCGGAGCTCGGACGGCAGGTTGCAGTAGGGGCCGCGGATGATCTCGCCCAGCGGCATCATGCGCGGCGGGGCGGCCTGGTACCAGATGAAACCAATGATGGTGCCAACCACAATGGCGGCCAGCGAAATGATGACGCGGCGGCGCAGCTCCTGGAGGTGCTCCACCAGCGACATCTCGCCGGTCGGGTTCTTCTGTTTCTTCGGCCTCTTGGGGGTTTTCGTGCGTGCCATTAGGCGGACTTAGCGCGGATTATTCTCCGGACGCTCCCAGAAGTCCGCCTCCTGGGCAGCGCTGCGGGTCTCCTGCGCCGGCGCGGCGTCGATCTGACGCTGCTGGGTCGGGGTTTCCGCCTCGTCTTCGTTGCGCATCTCCTTGACCTCGGACTTGAAGATGCGTGCGGAGCGACCCATGGAACGCGCCAGGTCCGGCAGCTTGTTTGCGCCGAACAGCAGCAGCACGAGGAAGATGACGATGATGAGCTCGGTCCATCCAATGTTTGGCATGGGTTGTCCTTTCCGAAAACGGTCTAACGCGCAGATTAGTCTAACGCTTCCAAGCCGCGCTGCACGCGGGACATGGCCTCGTCGGCGAGAGCTGCGGGTTCGACGATGCGCACCCGGTCCGCCTGGCTCAGGCAGAAGCGCACCAGCCAGTCGTCGCTGCCGTAGCGCATGGTCGCGCGGATCCACTCCCCTGACGCTTCGGCACCTACTTGGTCTTCCCCCGAAGGCTTATCCAGCTCGATCTCCCAGTAGTCCGCCAGCCACGTGGCGTCCGGGTGGATCAGCAGGCGGGCTTGGGCGCGGTCGGCCATGCCGAACGGGTCAGCGGGATCGAAGTCGGTGTCGAAGTCGGTGCCGGTGGCGTCCGAAGGGGCGTCGAGAAGCTCGGCGCGTTGAATCCGGTCCAGGCGGAACGTGCGCATCTCGCCGTTGTGCGCCGCGTGCAGGTAGGTGGCGCCGGACTGATGGAACAGGCGCGCGGGGTCGACCTCGCGCTCGGTGACGGTGTCCGAAGACGCCGAGTAGTACGTGATGCGCAGCTTGCGCTTGGCGGCGAGTGCGTCGGCGACGGTGCCGGCAACGCCCGCCTCACCGGTGTGCTCCGCGTCGCCGACCGCCTGCGACTTGGTCACCGCGCGGATCTTCTCGGCGGCGGTGCGCACGGCGCGGCCGTCCACAAGTCCCGGCATGGTTTCCAAAGAATCCAGCAGGATCAACAGCGCGCTGGCTTCCGCGGGCGACAGGCGCAGCGGCGTGGTCATCCCCTGGTCGTCTTTGATGTTGACGCCCTTCCAGGAGTACTCCAGGTCGATCATCTCACCCGGCCCGGTGCCCACTCCGGAGAGGAACAGCAGCTCGAAATCGTCGCGCACCTGCATCGGGTCCGCGCCCAGGTCGCGGGCGATTTCCATCGGGGTCAGCCCCGGGTGGTTCGAGGAGTAAGCCAGCAGGTTGAGCAGTCGCACCACGCGCTCTTGGCGCTTGAAGTCCACAGCCATCAGTTCTCCCTTTCCAGCGCGGTGCGCAGCAGCTTGACGACGTCCTCACGGACCTCCAACGGCTCCACCTCCACCACGTTTCCGGCGAGGCTGGCGATGGTGCGCACGGCCCAGTCGCGGTCCACGCCGCGCAGTGTGATGGTGTCGATTTCCTCTTCCGTGCCGACTTTGGAGGTACGGGAGCCGACTTTGGAGGCGCGGGTGCCGCGCTGGGCGAGTTCCTCGCCGGTGCCGTGGGTGACGGTGACGGTGGCGTCGATAAGCTCGCCGCGGAGCGTTTCCGCCACCAGCGCCTGCAGGTCGCCCGCGCGCTCGTGGAACGCGTCCGAGTGGCGCACCTTCTTCAGCCGGGAGACCTTTTTCAGGCGGAACACGCGCACGTCGTCGCGGTCGATGTCGTAGCCGACGAAGTAGGCGCGGTTGTTCAGGGAGACCACGCCCCACGGGTCGGCCACGCGGCGCTCCGGGTCCTTGCCGGGGGCGCGCACGAAGTCGAAGGAGATGCGCTGCTTGGCCTGCACGCACTTCACGATGGCGCGCAGTGTGTCGGGGCGCAGCTGGAAGATGTCGTTGGACACGTTCATCAGCGCCGGCGCGTCCATGGAACGCGTCGCCCCAGAGGCGGCGAGCTTGGTCCAGCCTGAGCGGGCGAACTCGCCGAGCGAGCCTGGCTTGCTCAAATCCGCGGCGAGACCCACCACGGAAGCCTCCTCGGCGGTGAGGTCAACTGCCGGCAACTCGTAGAGGTCCTTGACCACCCACACTTCGCCGTCCTGGTAGCGCGCGGGCACGCCGAGGTCGCGCAGCTCACGCACGTCGCGCTCAATCAGGTGCGCGGCAGCGTCGCGGGTGCGGCCGCCGTAGCCGTCCACGTGCTTCTGCACCCAGGCCACGTCGCGTTTTGCGGGCGAGGCCAGCAGGGCAAACGTGAGCCCGACCTGACGCACGACCATGTCGTTGTCGTTGGCCACCGCGACCTACCCTTCTTCGGTTTCTTGCGCCCGCACCCAGCTGATCAGGTCGGCTGCGGCGTCGTCCGTGGTAGCGAACGGGTCCTGCAGCTCCACCGTGCGGGCTTCCGGGCGGTTGACCTTCAAGTGCACCCAGTCGACATTATGCGCAAGGCCCCGCTCGCGCACGGCGGAAAGGAACTCGCCACGGATGGCGGCGCGAGTGGTCACCGGCGGGTTGTCCACCGCCTCCTCGATGGCCGCGTCCTCGATCCAGCGCGCTGCCAGCCCCTTGCGCTCGAGCAGGTAGAACAAACCGCGTTCGGGGTTGATGTCGTGGTACGTCAGATCGATCTGGGCGAGCTTCGGGTGGTCCCAGCCGCAGCCAAGCCGGTCCTTGAACTGGGTGAGCAGCTTGCGCTTAATCATCCAATCGATCTCCGTGTCCACGCCCGAGAAATCCTGCGTGGCAATGGCGTCGAGCACCCGGGTCCACAGGTCCACCACTCGGGCCATCTCCTCGTTCGGCGTGCCCTCGTCCGGGCGCTGTGTGAGCCAGCGCTTCGCGGCGTCGAGGGTGCGCTGCTGCACCTCGAGCGCAGTGACGGTGCCGCCCGCTGCAAGGGTGAGTTCGGTGGCGCCCGTGGGGTCGGCCGCGATGTCGCGGATGTGCGCGATCGGGTCCGCAAGCTCCATATCCGGCAAGTCGAAGCCGACCTCCAGCATCTCGATGACCAGCAGCATCGAGCCGACCTTCAGTGCGAACGTGGGCTCGGACATGTTGGAATCTCCCACGATCACGTGCATTCGGCGGAAGCGGTGGGAGTCCCCGTGCGGCTCGTCTCGGGTGTTGATGATCGGCCTGGTGCGCGTGGTGGCCGACGAGACGCCTTCCCACACCTGGTCCGCGCGCTGGGAGATGACGAACTTCTCGCCCGCGATCTTGCCGGCGCCGCAGATGAGCTGGCGCGTGATCAGAAACGGCAGCAGTTGTTGCCCGAAGGATTTCAGCGCGAGCTCGCGGCTGATCAGGTAGTTCTCGTGCGCGCCGTAGGAGTTCCCGCGGGAATCCACGTTGTTTTTGAACAGGTAGGTCGAACCCGCGAAGCCGTCGTTACGCAGCGCCTCATCGCACTGCTGCGACAACCGGTGGAAGATGCGCTCCCCCGCCTTGTCGTAGGCCAGAAGCTGGCTCAGCGAGTCGCACTCCGCGGTCGCGTACTCCGGGTGCGAGCCCACATCCAGGTACAAACGCGAGGCGTTGGCGGTGAACACGTTGGAGCTGCGGTGCTTCGCGACCACTGGGCGAAACAGGTAGCGCGCCACCTCCTCGGGCGTGAGCACTTGCCGTGAGCCGTCGTAGGCGGCCACGCCGAACTCTGTTTCCACGCCCATCACGCGGCGCGGGTAGCTGGTTGCCAGCTTACTGCCCGCCCTTCTGCACAAACGACTTCACAAACTCCTCCGAGTTGGAGTCCAGCAGCGCGTCGATTTCGTCGAGCAGGTCGTCGGTGCCGGAGGTGTTGATCTGGGCCTGGCCGGCAGATTCCGCGGCGACGTCCTCGCCGTGGTTGTCCCCGCCGCCACCGGAAGCGTGTGTCTGTTGCGTAGCCATAGATGCAACCTTAGCGTTCTGGAGCCAGCCCCAGGCCGGAAAGCAGCTCGCGTGTTGTCGCAGACGTTTCAATCAGCTCGCCCACGTCCGCCTTGGTGTGGCTGCCCAGCAGGTCCAGCGGCACCCGGTAGAGCTGCCCGTCCACGGTGAACAGCATGGACTGCCAGTTCGAAGCGGTTAAGTCTTCGGCGAACTTCTCGCCCGCACGCCCCCGGAAGTAGGCGCGGGTGTCCTCCGGCGGGTGCACTGCGGCGCGCGCGATCTCCTCCGCGCTGACCATCGTGCGCATCGCCCCCTTGCGCACCAGCGCGTGGTACAGGGAGCTTTCGGGGTCGATGTCCGCGTACTGCAAATCAATCGCCTGCAGCTTGGCCTGGGTCGCCCCGCGCTGCTCAAACCTGCGCACCAGCGCCCACTTCGCCGTCCAATCCAGCCGGTCTGCGGTGGACAGCGGGTCGCGCTCAAGGTCGTCGAGGACCTCGCCCCACATCTCGAGCACTTGCTTATCGACGTCGCTCCGCACTGCACACCTTCTCCTGTATTCACGGAGGATAGAGATCGCGGACAACCTTTGGCCGTCGAGAAGCTCGAGCTCATGTGTGAGCGTGGGATCGTGGCTGACCGCCTTAATCTCTTCGACCGGGTTTTTCAGGCGCAGGTCCGAGAAATCCACGCCGGCCTCGATGGCGTCGAGCACGAGCGAGGTCATGCCGAGTTTGAGGAAATTGGAGAACTGGCTCATGTTTGCGTCCCCCACGATGACGTGCAGGCGGCGGAAGTGCTCCTCCGGTGCGTGCGGCTCGTCGCGTGTGTTGACGATGCCGCGGTTGAGCGTGGTCTCCAGCGAAACTTCCTGCTCGAAGTAGTCCGCGCGCTGCGAGATTTGGAAGCCCGGTGTCTCCGACTCCTGGCCGATGCCCACACGTCCCGCGCCGATGATGACCTGGCGGGTGACGAAGAACGAGATCAGCGCCTGGGTGAGGTGTTCGAAGTTGGTGTGGCGCGAGTACAGGTAATTCTCGTGGCTGCCGTAGGAGCGGCCCTTGCCGTCGACGTTGTTTTTGTAGAACTTCAGCGGCGGGCACGGCTCGTGCTTGGCTAGCACGGAGATCTGCTGCTCCCACAGCTCGCGTATGCAGGCGGCGGCGTCGTTGAGGACGATGTCGCCGGCGGCGTCAAAGACCATGGCGTCGAAGGCGTTCGAGCACTCCGGGCTGGAGTACTCCGGGTGCCCGTGGTCGACGTAGTAGCGCGCGCCGTTGGTGGTGACCACGTTGGCCACCCCGATCGCGTTTGCGTCCACAACCGGCACGCTGCGGTAGCGCTGCAGGTTGAAGCCGCGGGCGTCTTTCAGCGGGGCTTCTTCCGCATAGTCCCAGCGGGTGCGGGCCTGGGTGCGCAGCGCCGCGTAGGCAACCACCGCGTGCGTGGAGGTGACCAGCGGGCTGATCTGCGGGTTGTCTGGGCAGGTGATGCCGTACTCCGTCTCGGTTCCCAAGTAACGCGTCATAGGTGACGAGCCTACAGGCGTGTCCGTGTTTGGAAGATAATACGATCAGACGTATTTTATTTGAGTATGACTTCCGTAACACAGCCCGGTGCGGCCGCGCCGCAGACCGAGCGCAAATTTTTCGGTCAGCCCTGGGGGCTGGCCAACCTCTTCGGCATTGAGCTGTGGGAGCGCTTCAGTTTCTACGGCATGAATTCGCTGCTGGGGTACTACATGTACTACTCGGCAACCGAGGGTGGTCTCGGCATTGACGAGACCACCGCGCTGAGCCTGGTTGGTGCCTACGGCGGGTTTGTGTACATGATGGCGCTGCTCGCCTCTTTCGTGGGCGACCGCATCCTCGGCGCCGAACGCACCCTGTTCTACTCGGCGATCCTGGTCATGGTCGGCCACGTCGTGCTCGCCCTCGTTCCGGGCGCCGCAGGACTCGCCATCGGCCTGGTGTGCGTCGGCATCGGGTCCGGCGGCGTGAAAACGGCGACCCAGGTGGTGCTCGGCGACCTGTACACCCGCGAGGACCCGCGCCGCGACGCAGGCTTTTCCATCTTCTACATGTCCGTCAACATCGGCGGCCTGCTCGGCCCCTGGCTCACGGGCTTAGTGTGGGGACAGGCAGGCTTCCACTGGGGCTTCGGTCTGGCCGCCATCGGCATGGCAATCGGCCTGGTGCAGTACATACTCATGCGTAAATCCACCATCGGCGCCGCCGGTGCCGAGGTGCCCAACCCGCTGCCGCGGTCGAAGTGGGCACCCCTCGGTTTTGGCGCTCTGGCAGTTGCCGCGATCGTGGTCGGTCTGCTCACCACGGGCATCCTACCGCTGGACTTGTTGAGCTGGGTCGTCTTCGCCATCGCCCTTGCTGCGACGGTCATCCTGCTGTGGGAGATGTTTGCCTCCGACAAGGTCACCGCCCACGAGAAGTCGCGCCTGACCGGCTACATCCCACTGCTCGCCGGCTCCGTGGCGTTCTTCGCCATCTTCCAGTCGCAGTTCACCGTAGTGGCGCTGTACACGGATCAGCGCGCTGACCTGACCTTCTTCTGGACTGAGCTCGAGCCCTCACAGGTGCAGTCCTTCAACCCGCTGTTCATCATCATCTTCGCGCCGATCTTCGCCACCATGTGGACGAAGCTGGGCGAGCGCCAGTGGGCCTCCGCCACGAAGTTCGGCGTGGCCAACATCATCATCGGCCTGTCGCTGTTCATCTTCCTGCCGTACGTGGGCAAGGGCGAAAACTCCACCCCACTTGCGGTGCTGGTGCTGATTCTGTTCCTGTTCACCATGGGTGAGCTCCTGTTGTCGCCGGTCGGCAACTCGTTGGCCACCAAGGTCGCCCCGGTGGCGTTCAAGTCGCGCCTGTTCGCGGTGTGGCTGATGTCGGTGTCCATGGGCACCGCGCTGTCCGGCGTCCTCGGCTCGCTGTACAACCCGAACGACGCCACCGCCGAGCGCGCCTTCTTCCTCACCCTGTCCGCGGCAACGATCGTGCTCGGGTTGGTCCTGATCGCGATCCGCCGCTGGGTCGTGCGCAAGTTTAGGGACGTGCGCTAGGCGGAGCTGACGTCGCAAAGCTTTACGCGTTTGAAGCCCTACCAGCCGCGCTCAGCCAGGCGGTGCGGCGCGGGAAGGTCGGCGACGTTGATGCCGACCATCGCCTCGCCCAGTCCGCGGGACGCCTCGGTCACGGCGGCGATGTCGTTCCAGTTCTGGGTCGCCTTGACCACGGCCTTGGCGCGGGCCTCCGGGTTGCCGGACTTGAAGATGCCGGAGCCGACGAACACGCCGTCAGCGCCGAGGTGCATCATCAGCGCCGCGTCGGCCGGGGTGGAAACGCCGCCGGCAACCAGCAGCGGCACCGGGAGCTTGCCGTGCACAGCCACGTAGGCCACCAGCTGGTACGGCGCCTGCAGCTCCTTCGCCGCGACGAAGAGCTCGTCGTGGTTGCTGTTCCAGATCGCCTGCAGTGACGCAATTTCACCCTTGATGGTGCGGATGTGTTTGGTGGCTTCCGAAACGTCTCCGGTGCCGGCCTCACCCTTGGAGCGGATCATCTGCGCACCCTCGTTGATGCGGCGCAGCGCCTCGCCCAGGTTGGTGGCGCCGCACACGAACGGCACCGAGAAATCCGTTTTGTCGATGTGGTTGACGTAGTCGGCCGGGCTCAGCACCTCGGACTCGTCGATGTAGTCCACGCCGAGGTGCTCGAGGATCTTCGCCTCCATGTAGTGGCCGATGCGCGCCTTGGCCATGACGGGGATGTCGACCGCCTCGATGATGCCCTCGATGAGGTCCGGGTCAGACATGCGGGCCACGCCACCCTGGGCGCGGATATCGGCAGGCACGCGCTCCAGCGCCATGACGGCGGACGCGCCTGCGTCCTCGGCGATCTTGGCCTGTTCGGGCGTGACCACGTCCATGATCACGCCGCCAATGAATTTCTGGTTCAACTCTTCTGCTTGAGGCATACCGCTTAGTCTGCCCTGGAAACTGGTAGATTCCAAGTGCCAGTTCCATTTAGTTTCTTTGGACCAGTTCATGCTACTGCACATCTCCCGCGACCACCCCACCCCGATCCCCGCGCAGATCGCCGCGGGCATCCGCGACGCCGTCGCCAGCGGGGCGCTTTCGCCTAACGACGTCATCCCGTCCACCCGCGCCCTCGCCGAACAGCTTGGCGTATCCCGCGGCAGCGTGGTCACCGCCTACGATCAGCTCGAAGGTGAGGGCTACCTGCTGACCAGCCAGGGCGCGCCGACGCGGATCCACCCGGACCTCACCGTCGCCGCGCCCCTGCCCGAACCCGCCGGCGGCTCGCCTGCCCGCACAACCCCGAAGGCACGCATCTCCTTGAAGCCCTCGCCCGGCAGCGCGGGCACCATCCGCCCCGCAACTTGGCGTAAGGCGTGGCGCGTGGCCGCAGCGGAACCCGGGAACGCGGTGGACAAGTCCGGTGAGCCGGAGCTGCGCCATGCAGTGGCTGAGCATCTCCGCCTCGCTCGCAGTATGCGCGTCTCACCGGACCAGATCGTGGTCACGGGCGGCTCCCGTGAGGGACTCATGTGCATTCTCTTTGCGCTTGGTCCAAACCTGTGCGTGGGCGTGGAAGACCCCGGGCACCCGGGACTGCGTCGCGTGATCCCGCTCGCCGGCCACGAGGTCGTGGAATGCGCAACCGACGCCGACGGCATCGTGGTCGACGAACTCCCAGACTCCCTCGACGCCTTACTGGTGACCCCGTCGCATCTCTACCCCTTCGGCGGCGCAATGCCCGCCGCCCGCCGCGTGGAGCTGCTCGAGTGGGCCGTGCGCACCAACACGGTTGTGATCGAGGACGACTTCAACACTGAGCTGCGCTACCGCATCTCCCCACAACCGGCGCTGTCCTCGCTGGCAACCCGCGCGGACGTGCTCACCCTCGGCACGTTTTCCACGCTGCTCTCCCGCGAGCTCGCCGCCGGCTACGTCGTGGCCTCGCCAGCGACCGCCGAGGCTTTGCGCGAGGTCCGCAGCGTCTTGGGCATGCCGGTTTCCTCCGTCACCCAGCGGGCGATCGCGCACTTGCTTAACGACGGCGTTGCCCGCCGCGCATCCCGCGCCGTCCACCGGGGATTAGCGCTGCGACGGGAAGTACTACACGAGCGGCTGGTTCCGCTATACGACGGTGCCCGACTCGCACCCGGCGACGGCGCGGACCTCACGGTTCGTTTCGGCACCCGAGAAGAGCGGGACGAGTTTGAAACGCGTCTGCTTGAGGCCGGTATCGCGTCCGGCCACGAATCCACCTTGTGGACCAACAGCGGCGACGGTTTGGTGCTGAGCTTTGCACACCTCAGCGCTGGTGATTTCGAGCAAGCCGTCAGCACTGTCGCCCAGACATTCGCTGCCCTTGGCCACGCCCAGAGGTGAAACTACCCGATGACCTCCGCGGCGACGACGCGCTTGCCGTGGCGGCCGGTGATGCGCGCCCACTCGTCGGGGTTCGCCGTGTTCGGCATGTCTTCGCTCTCGTCCTGCTCGGCGCGGACGGCCTCGCGGAGGTGATCCTCCGTCAGGCCGGCGGTGGACACGCCCGAAAGGTGGTCCTTGATGGCCAGCTTCTTGGCGCGGTCCACCACGTTGGCGATCATCGCGCCGGAGACGAAGTGGTGGTAGTGCAGGGTTTCGGCGGAGCCGTCGACAAGCTCGAGGCGTACGAAGGGACGCGGGGCGAACATGGCGTCCGCGGTGGCGTCGATAAGCACCTCGCGCGGGGCCGAAAGCGGGACCTCCTCGGTGATGTAGCGCGCGAGGATGTCCTTGGCTTCGTCTTTGTTGGGGCGCGAGACGCGGATTTTGATGTCCAGGCGGCCGGGGCGCAGGATGGCCGGGTCGATGAGTTCCTCGCGGTTGGTCGCGCCGATGACGATGACGTTGGCGATGTCCTCCACGCCGTCGATTTCCGTGAGCAGCTGCGGGACCACGGTGGTCTCCATATCGGAGGAGACACCGGAGCCGCGGGTGCGGAAGATGGACTCCATCTCGTCGAAGAAGACGATCACCGGGTTGCCACCGGCGGCCAGCTCGCGGGCGCGCTCGAAGATGAGGCGGATGCGGCGCTCGGTCTCGCCGACAAACTTGTTCAAAAGCTCCGGGCCCTTGACGTTGATGAAGTGCGCCTGTCCCCCGTCGCCGATGCGCTGCGACAGCGAATTCGCCACTGCCTTAGCGATGAGCGTCTTGCCGCAGCCGGGCGGGCCGTACAGCAGCAGGCCCTTTGGCGGGCGCAGGTCGTAGGCCTGGTAAAGCTCCGGGTGGGAAAACGGCAGCTCCACGGAATCCTGGATCGTCTCGATCTGGGAGCTCAAACCACCGATGTCGGCGTAGGTGACCTCCGGGATCTCGTCCAGGGACAGCTGGTTGACCTCGGTCTTCGCGATACGCTCAAACGCGTAACCGGCGGAGGCGTTGACCAGCACCGTGTCGCCGGCGCGGGCGGATTCGCGCAGCGGCTCGGCGAGCATGACAATCGATTCGGCGCCCTGCTGGTCCGCCACAATCGCGCGGTCCACGCCGACCCGCTCGACCATGGTTGCGAGCTGGCCGGTGGGGTCGAAACCGCAGGTCTCCACCACGATCGTGCCCTCGCCCAGCCGCACGAGCGTGCCGGGGACTAGCTTGGACGGATCCACCAGCGGCGAGACCTTCAGCCGCATGCGCCGTCCGGTGGTGTGCACCTCCGCCTCTCCGCTGCGCGGGGCGGGCGCGAGGTAGATCCCGTACGTCGATGCCGGCTCGTTGAGCTCCTCGACCTTCGCGTACAAGTCATTGAGCTTGTCGCGGCTGACTTTCAGCAGCTCAGCGAGCTTCTCGTTGCGCGACCCGAGATCGCGGTTTTTGCGCTTGAGCTCGCGCAGCTCCGGTCCGAAGGCATCGTCGTGGATTTCAGGCATGCGTTCGAGCCTACATAGGAGCGGGCTGCTTATCGACGAGCCTTGCGCTGCGGCCGCGGCGGCGTCACCCCGTCGGCAAGCCTGCGTGTCCACACGAGGAATGCCGTGTGCGCGTTCATGCGGTGCTCCGGGCGCGTGGCAAGGCCTTCAACCTTCCACTCACGCAGCAGAGTCTCCCACGCGCGCGGCTCGGTGAAGCACTTCGCCTCGCGGATGGCCTCCATGATGTTCATCAGCTGCGGCACGGTGGCCACGTACGTCATGAACACACCACCCGGGATGAGCACGTTCTTCACGGTGTCGATGAAGTGCCACGGCTCCACCATGTCCAAGATGACGCGGTCGACCTGGCCGTCCAGGTCCTCCGGGGTGACCTCGCCGAAGTCGCCGAGGCGCGGGGTCCACCACTCCGGCTCGACGCCGAAGTAATCGGCGACGTTGTCTTTGGCGAACGCCAGGTGGTCGTCGCGGATCTCGTAGGAGTAGACGTGACCTTGCGGCCCGACCGCGCGCAGCAGCGACATGGTCAGCGCGCCGGAGCCGGCGCCCGCCTCGAGCACGCGCGCGCCCATGAAGATGTCGCCCTCGACCAGAATCTGGGCGGCGTCTTTCGGGTAGATCACCGCGGCGCCTCGGGGCATGGACAGCACGTGGTCCACCAGCAGGTGGCGGAAGCACAGGTAGTCGGAGCCGAGCGTGGACTTCACCACGGTGCCCTCATCGGCGCCGATGATGTCGTCGTGGCTGACTATGCCCTTGTGCGAGTGGAACTGCCCGCCCTCTTTGAGTTCGATGGTGAAGTGGCGGCGCTTCGCGTCTGTGAGCTGCACCTTGTCGCCTGGCTGGAACGGTCCCGAATACATGGCGGTAAGTATGCCTTACTGCGCCGCCGCATAAAAAGCCGTGAGCGCGCGCACGAAGTAGTCCATGTCGTCCACGCCGCACAGCTCGCGCGCGGAGTGCATGGAAAGCAGTGGCACGCCGACATCCACCGTGGGAAGGCCCAGGCGCGTCGACGAAATAGGCCCGATGGTGGACCCGCACGGCACCGCGTTGTTGCCCACGAACGTCTGGTGCGGCACGCTCGCCGCGCGGCAGGCCAGGATCCACTCCGTCTCCGTGGCGGCGTTGGAGGCGTAGCGCTGATTCGCGTTGATCTTGAGCACTGGCCCCTTGTTCACCAGCGGGTGGTGGGTGGGATCGTGTTTGCCCGGGTAGTTCGGGTGCACGGCGTGGGCTGCGTCGGCGGAAACCTGGATGGAGTCCGCGATGATCTCGGCCGGGTCGCCGAAGCTGGCCGCCACCTTGGTTAACACGCGCTCCAGCAGCGGCCCGCCGGCGCCGGCGGTGGACGCGGAGCCGACCTCCTCGTGGTTGAAGGCAGCCAGCACCAGAATGTCCTCGGCGTCGTCCTTCGCCGCGAGCATCGCCTCCAGGGAGGCCCACACGCTGGTGAGGTTGTCCAGGCGACCCGCTGCCAGCAGGTCGCCGATGACCTCACCGCGCTGCGCGTCAGCGGTGATCAGCTCGTGCGCCACCACGTCTTCGGCGCTGATGCCCGCGGACTCCGCCGCGAGCTCCAGCAGCGGACGGTCCACGCCCAGGATGGGCTGGGTGTGCACCTGACGGTCAATCTCCGGCATGTCGCCGCGGTAGAGGTGGATGGCCAAATTCGGCACGCGCGCGACCGGACCGGTATTCACCAGGTGCTCAGTGCGGTCCGCGGTGACCACACGGCCGGCAAACGTCAGGTCGCGGTCGAACCAGCTGGCCAGAATCGGCCCGCCGTACACCTCCACCGCAACCTGGCGGAAGCCTTCGCGCACCACGTCAGGGTCCGGCTTGGCCATCAGGCCCGGTGAATCGGTGTGGGAGCCGACCACCCGAAAGCGCGGGCGGGCGTTTTCGGGCACCCACCAGGCGACCACGGCGCCGTCGCGCTCGATGAGGTGGCCGCCGGGGGCGTGTGCGCCGTCGTCAAGCGACTTGCTCCGTGTGAACCCCGCGGACTCGAGCCTTTCGGCGACGGTTGCGCTCGCATGGAACGCGGAGGGGCTGTGGGCGATGAAATCGATGAACGGCTGTGTCATGGCTCCACTCTATGATGTTGGGCACCATGTCTGATGCCAGCACTCCCCCACGCCCACTCGCCATCTCGCCGTCGCGCGCCTCCGACTACAAGCGCTGCCCGTTGCAATATAGGCTGCGCGCCATCGACAAAATCCCGGAGCCGTCCACGGAAGCGCAGGTCAAAGGCACGCTCGTGCACGCCGTGCTGGAAGAGATGTTCGCCTGGCCGCGCGAGCAGCGCACGTACCCGGCGGCGGTAAAAAGGCTGAAGCCGAACTGGGAGAAGATGCGCGAAGATGATCCCTCTTGCGCCGAGCCGGTCGAGGACGAGTACCAGTTGCTTGTGGACGCCCGCACGTTGCTGCGCGGCTACTTCACCATGGAAAACCCGCTGGGCTTCGACGCGCACGCACAAGAGATGCCGGTGGACTTCACGCTGCCGAACGGGGTGCCGGTGCGCGGATTCATCGACCGCGTAGATATCGCACCCACCGGGGAGGTGCGCGTGGTCGACTACAAAACCGGCAAGAAGCCGCTGCCGCGGTACTCGCAGGACGCGCAGTTCCAGATGCGCTTCTACGCGCTGGTGTACTGGCGCATGTTCGGCGTCGTGCCCACCCAGCTGAAGCTGATGTACCTGAAGGTGATGGACTCGATGATCCTCGCCCCCTCGCGCGAGGAGCTGGAGTACTTCGAGCGCGACCTGGCGGAGCTGTGGTGGAAGATCGAGGCCGACGGTAAGTCAGGCAATTTCCGCCCGCAGCAGTCCAAGCTGTGCGGGTGGTGCGCCTTCCAGCACCTGTGCCCGGTTTTCGGCGGCACTCCCCCGGCCTACCCCGGCTGGCCGGGGTCGCGGGCGGAGGAGTCTAACGACGGCGGCGCCCCCGAGGCCGGGCCCGAGGCCTAGAACAGGCCGGAGACCACGCCGTCCGCGTCGACGTCGATGTTGTTGGCGGCCGGCTGCTTGGGTAGGCCCGGCATCGTCATCACGTCGCCGGTGAGCACGAGCACGAAACCGGCGCCGGTGCGCGGGACGATGTTGCGCACGTGCAGCGTGTGGCCCTCCGGCGCGCCGAGCTGGGTCGGGTCGTCCGAGAAGGAGTACTGCGTCTTGGAGATGCACACCGGCAGGTTGTCAAAGCCGTTGTCTTTGAGCGTCTGCAGGTCTTTCAGTGCGGCGGCGGAGTACTGCACGTCGGCGGCGCGGTAGATCTCCTTGGCGATGGTCTCGATGGACGCCTCCACACCTTCGGCCGGGTCGTACAGCGGGTGCGAGGTGCCCTCGGTGAGGTTGTCCAGCAGCGTCTCGGCGAGCTCGAGCGCGCCGTCGCCGCCCTTGGCCCAGACGTCCGCTTCCGCCAGCGCGATGCCCTTGGCCTGTGCCCAGTTCTTCAAGAACTCAAGCTCGGCCTCGGAGTCGGTGGCGAAGCGGTTGAGCGCGACCACCGGGGTCACGCCGAATTTGCGCACGTTTTCCACGTGGCGCTCGAGGTTGACGATGCCCTCCTCCAGCGCGGCAATGTTTTCGTCAGAAAGCTCCGCCTTGGCTACACCCGCGTTGTGCTTGATGGAGCGCACGGTGGCCACAATGACGGCGCCGGCGACGTCCAGCTCGCCGTAACGGGCCTTGATGTCGAAGAACTTCTCCGCGCCCAGGTCGGAGCCGAAGCCGGCTTCCGTGAGCACGATTTCCGCGTACTGCTGGGCGGTGCGGGTGGCAATCAGGGTGTTGCAGCCGTGGGCGATGTTGGCGAACGGCCCGCCGTGAATGAACGCCGGGGTGCCGCCGAGGGTCTGCACCAGGTTCGGGTTGACCGCGTCTTTCAGCAGCGCGGCCATCGCGCCCTGGGCGCCGAGGTCGCCGGCGGTGACCGGCTTCTTGTCGTAGGTCAGGCCGATGGTGATGTTGGCCAGGCGCTGCTTTAAGTCCTCCAGGTCCGTGGCCAGGCCCAGAATCGCCATGATCTCGGAGGCGGCGGTGATGGTGAATCCGGTCTCCGCGGGCACGCCGTGGGCCGGGCCACCCAGGCCCGTGACCACGTTGCGCAGCGCGCGGTCGTTGACATCCACGCAGCGCTGCCAGGTCACCCGCCGCGGGTCGATGCCGAGCGCGTTGCCCTGGTGAATGTGGTTGTCAATGAGTGCGGCCAACGTGTTGCTGGCGCTAGTGATCGCGTGGAAATCGCCGGTGAAGTGAAGGTTGATCTGCTCCATCGGCACCACCTGGGAGTAGCCGCCGCCGGCAGCGCCGCCCTTGATGCCCATCACCGGGCCGAGCGACGGCTCGCGCAGTGCAACCATGGCGTTCTTGCCCAGCTTCGCCAGCGCGTCGGTCAGGCCGATCAGCGTGGTCGATTTGCCCTCGCCCGCAGGAGTCGGCGAGACACCGGTGACCAACACGAGCTTGCCCGGCGTGGTGCCCGGGTTCTGGGTGATGTCCACCTTGGCCATGTGCTTGCCGTACGGGATCAGCGCATCGTCGGACACACCTGCCTTTGCGGCGATCTCCGTGATGGGGGCGAGCTCGTGGGCCTGGGCAATTTCGACGTCAGTCAACGGTTGTGCAGTCATGCACCTCACACTACAACGGCACCGATGGCATAACCCAGAATTACGCTGACAAAGATGCACGCCACACCTGGAACGAGGAACGGGTGGTTAAACACGTACTTGCCGATGCGGGTGGAGCCGGTGTCGTCCATCTCCACCGCTGCGAGCAGCGTCGGGTACGTCGGCAGCACGAACAGTGCGGAGACAGCCGGGAAGGCGGCGAGCGCGGTCAGCGGGCTCACGCCGATCGCCAGCGCCGCAGGGATGAGCGCCTTCGCCGTTGCCGCCTGGGAGTACAACAGCGACGCCGCGACGAACAGCACCACCGCGAGCAGCCACGGCTTCGCGGTGAGCACATCGCCGGCAATGTTCTGGATGTCCTCGATGTAGTAGTTGATAAACGTCGTGCCCAGCCAGGCCACACCGAGCACGCACACACAGGCGGACATGCCGGAGCGGAACACCTGGGTGTTCAGGATCTCCGCCGCGGTCGTGCGGGTGAGAAGCACGATGGCTGCCGCTGCACCAAGCATGATGGCCATGATCGCCTCGTTGCGCGGGATGGTCGGGTCCGCAATCAGCCCCACCTGTTCCGAGATCAGCGTGGCGTAGACCATCACGATCACAATCGCTGCGAGGAAGATTCCCACCGAGGCTTTCGCCCCTTGGGGTGGGAGGTAGTTCTCGCGGGCAGCTGGCTTTGCGACGAGCCCTTCGGCCACCCGCTGGCGGTAGACCGGGTCATCCTCCAGCTCCGCGCCGGACTTGTTGGCGATCCACGCCATTGGGAAGATCGCGAAGAACGTCGCCGGGATCATCACCGCTAGCAGCTGGAGGTATCCCACGCCGAGCGGTTCCAGCGCCGAGGCCATGAACACCACCGCGGCAGAAATCGGCGAGGCGACAATAGCCATTTGGGACGCAATCACGGCCGCCGACAGAGGACGCGAGGGCCGGACCTTGCCCTCCTTCGCCACCTCCACAATCACGGGCATGGTGGAAAAGGCGGTGTGACCGGTGCCGGCGAGCACCGTCATCAGCCAGGTCACAATCGGGGCGTAGACCGTGATGCGCTTCGGGTTGCGGCGCAAGAAGCGCTCGGCCAGGTCTACCAGGTAGTCCATGCCGCCGGCGAGCTGCATCGCGGAAATCGCCGCGATGACGCACATGATGATGCCGATGACATCGAACGGAATAGCTTCAGCGCTGACCGGCATCCCGGTCGCGCCGAGCAGCAGCACGCCGAGCCCACCCGCAAAGCCGATGGCGATGGAGCCCATCCGCGCGCCCACCACGATCGCCCCGAGGAGGATGATGATGTGGACGGCGAGTAACACGGCGGGCTCCTTCAGACAGTTATTAGGTCATCCCATTATCTGTCCGAAGGAGCCCGAAACGGAAATGCAGCCGCTGTGATGTTGCCTACGCCTCCAGGCTCGGCTCGTCGTCGACGTAGAGCTTGCCCCGGTACTCCGGGTGCATGAGGTTTTCCTTGCTCAGCAGCTTCTGCAGGTCCTCTTCCTCGATGAGGCCCTTCTCCAGCACGAGGTCGTAGACGCTCTTGCCGGTCTCCGCGGCCTCGCGGCCGATCAGGTCGCCGTTGTGGTGGCCGATCACCGGGTTGAGGTAGGTGATGATGCCGATGGAGTTGGTCACGTAGGCTTCGCACACCTCCTTGTTTGCGGTAATCCCGGTGACGCACTTCTCGCGCAAGGTCTTCGCCGCGTTGGCCAAAAGGCGGATGGACTCGAACAGGGACTGCCCGATCACCGGCTCCATCACGTTGAGCTGGAGCTGGCCCGCCTCGGAGGCCATGGAAATGGTCACGTCGTTGCCGAAGACCTTGAAGCACACCTGGTTGACCACCTCGGGGATCACCGGGTTAACCTTCGCCGGCATGATCGAGGAGCCCGCCTGGCGCTCCGGCAGGTTGATCTCGTTGAGGCCGGCGCGCGGGCCGGAGGACAGCAAGCGCAGGTCGTTGCAGATCTTGGACAGCTTCATCGCAGCGCGCTTGATGGCGCTGTGCATCATCACGTAGCCGCCGGTGTCGGAAGTCGCCTCGATCAGGTCCGGGGACGCCTGGATGTCCAGACCGGTGACCTCGCGCAGGGCGGATACCACCTGGTCGCGGTAGCCGCTCGGGGTGTTGATGCCGGTGCCGATGGCGGTGGCACCCAGGTTGACCTCCAGCAGCGAGTCGGCCGCGCTGCTGATGGTGCGCTGTTCCTCGGCGAGGTTGGCGCCGAAGGCGGTGAACTCCTGGCCCAGGGTCATCGGGACGGCATCCTGAAGCTGGGTGCGGCCCATCTTGATGATGTCGGCGAACTCGTCGCCCTTCGCGCGCAGCGCCTTCTGCAGCTCGTCGAGCTCCTCCAGCAGTCCCTGCACGGCGTAGTACACGCCGAGGCGGAAACCGGTCGGGTACGCGTCGTTAGTGGACTGCGACATGTTCACGTCGTCGTTCGGGTTGATCACCGAGTAGTCGCCCTTTTCGCGGCCGATCAGCTCGAGCGCGAGGTTGGCCACCACTTCGTTGGTATTCATGTTGAGCGATGTGCCCGCGCCGCCCTGGAACACGTCGATCGGGAACTGGTCCATGCACACACCCTCGTTCAGGATCTTGTCGCAGGCCGCGATGATGGCCTCGGACTTGTCCTTGGGCAGGGCGTGCAGGCGGCGGTTCGCCATCGCGGTGGCTTTCTTCACCTGCACCATGCCGCGGATGAACTCCGGCACGTCGTTGATGGTGCTTGCGGAGATCTGAAAGTTGTCCACGGCGCGCTGGGCGTGGATGCCGTAGTAGACGTCGGCGGGAACCTCGGCGGTGCCGAGAAGGTCTTCTTCAGTACGAGTGCTCATGCGCGCCACTATACGTAGCAACACGCTTCTCGACGGGCGCTGCGTACCCCCGTTTTATGCCTGTCGAGCTGCAGAAAACCAACCGTCCACGTCATCGGCGCCCGCGCCGACGAAGTTGTCCGGGTCGAACCTCATCACACCCGCGGGAACCTCATCCGCAAGGCCCAATACCGCGCACCCGGCGGCGGCCCCGGCGGACATGCCGTGCCAGGAGTCCTCCACCACGAGGCACTCCCCCGGTGCCGCGCCCGCGCGCCGGGCGGCCTCCAGGTACATGTCCGGCGCCGGCTTGGAGTGTTCCACCTCGTCGCCGGTGATGGTGCCGGCGAAAAACTCGCGGCCGATTGCGTCGATGCACGGCTCCGCCACCACCCGCTCCGTGTTGGTGCAGATGAACATGGGCGTGCCCCGCCGCGCGAGCGACTCGAGCACGCCGCCGATGCCGGGGTTGAGCTCGATGCCCTGCGCGAACAACTCCGCCATACGGTCAAACATCCAGGTGCGGTAGCGCTCCAGGTCGCCGTCCTGAAGTTCATAGCCCGCCCATTCGGCCACCACGCTCAAAGTGTTGGGGAAGCTGCCGCCGATGGTCTTGGCGCGCACCTCCGGCGTGAGCGGGCGGCCCAGCAGCTCGCCGAGCTCGTAGGTGGCCTTGCCCCACAGCGGTTCCGTGTCGATGAGTGTGCCGTCCATGTCCCAGAGGACGGCCTGTGGCCTACTCAAGTTCCGGAAGCTCGTTGAGAGCCTCGTCCGTGGCACCGGTGGCGGCCGCCGCCCGAAACACCAGCGTCTCGATGTCGGCCTTTTCCTCCGGCTCGAGCACCGCGTTGGCGTGCTTCTCGTTGAACTCCTCGAGGTTCTCGTAGAACGGAGCCACAACTTTCACCAGCGCGTCGCCCTCAGGGTCGTCGCCGATGAGGTCAAGTGCGTCCAGGAACATCTCCAGAAGCTTTTTCAAATCCGGCAGCACCGCCGGGTCGAAAGGCTCTTCCCACAGGTCCTTGTCCTCGTCCTGGAGGTAGGAACCGGTGGCGAAGGTGGTCAGGTCGTCGATGAATTCGTCTACTTCGGGCTGAAACTGGGCCCGAATCGAGTTGTCCGCAGCTGCGCTCATGCGCCCCATTGTGCGTGAGGCGCGCTAAATGCGCACCCCGAGCAGCCCGTCGAGGGCGGTGGCGATGATCTGGTTGCAGTCGCCGGCCGCGCCGTCGAGAAGCGAAAGTGCCTCCGGGGTGTTCAGATCGTCCGCAAGAATCGCGCGAAGCTTATCGACGACATCCGTCGCCTCCGCTTCGCTGACATCGCCGGAGAGCTGCTCGCGCCAACGCGCGAGGCGCTCCTCGGCCTCGGCGAGGATCGCGTCGGAGAAGTCCCGGTCCTCGCGGTAGTGGCCTGAAAAGACCGCCAGGCGGATCGCCGACGGATCGTGGCCCGCTTCCGAGAGTTTGTGCACGAACACGAGGTTGCCCAGGGACTTGGACATCTTCACCCCGTCGAGCGCGATCATGCCGGCGTGGACGTAGTGGCCGGCCATGCGCTCGACCTTCAGCGCGGCCTCGGCGTGCGCCGCGGAGAACTCGTGGTGCGGAAACGCCAGGTCGGAACCGCCGCCCTGGATGGCGAAGTGCCCGCCCAGGCGGTTAGTGGCAATCGCGGAGCACTCCACGTGCCAGCCCGGGCGGCCCGGGCCGAACGGCGAGTCCCAGGCCGGCTCGCCCTCGCGGTGGCCGCGCCACACCAAAGCGTCTAGGGGGTCCCGCTTGCCCTTGCGGTCTGGGTCGCCGCCGCGCTCCGCGAAGTACTCCTCCATGGTGGCGCGGTCAAGGTTGGACTCGTACCCGAACTGCGCGGTGGCGTCGATGGAGGCGTAAATGTCGCCCTGGTCGAGCTCGTAGGCCGCGCCGGCGTCGAGCAGCTGCTGCACCATCGCGATCACCTCGTCCACGGACTCCATCGCACCGATGTAGTCGCGCGGCGGGATCACGGACAGGATCTCCATGTCGCTGCGGAACAGGTCGATCTGGCTTTGCCCCAGTTCGCGCCAGTCCACGCCATCGCGCTCGGCGCGCTCGAACAGCGGGTCGTCCACATCGGTGATGTTCTGCACGTAGTGGACTGTGTGGCCGTTGGCGATGAGCTGGCGCTGCGCCAGGTCGAAGGTGAGATACGTCGCGGCGTGGCCGAGGTGGGTGGAATCGTACGGCGTGATACCGCAGACGTACATCCCCACCTCCCCGTTCGCATCCGGGGTGGTGTCTACTTCTTTGACGCGCTGATCGGCGGTATCAAAAAGCTTCAGCGGCACCGGGGTGCCAGCAACTGCGGGTACGGACGGGTCAGGCCATGCATGCATGCGGACAACCCTACAACTACGCGGCCATCACGCCAGTGCCGAGCAGCGCCATGACGACTAGGCCCAGCGGAATGCGGTAGGCGGCGAACCAGGCGAAGGAGTGGTTGGACACGAACTTCAGCAGCCACGCAATCGAGATGTAGCCCACGACGAAGCCGATGCCGGAGCCGACCAACAGCTGCAGACCGCTCGCCGCCTGGCCCGCCTGGGGGTTGAAGGCGTCAGGCAGGGAGAATAGCCCAGAGGCCAGCACGGCCGGGATGGCCAGCAGGAAGGAGAAACGGGTGGCGACCTCGCGGTCGAGGTTGAGGAACAGGCCGCCGGAGATGGTGCCGCCGGAGCGAGACACACCCGGGATGAGCGCCAGGCACTGCCACAGGCCCATGACAACCGCGTCCTTCATGGTCAGTTCCTCGAACCCGCGGGTCTTCTTGCCGCGGCGCTCGGCCAAGATGAACACCAGGGAAAACAGGATCAGCACGGTGGCGGTGATCCAGAGGTTGCGGAAGTTCTCGCGGATTAAGTCCTTGAGCAGCACGCCTGCGAGACCGACTGGGATGGTGCCGGCGATGACCATCCAGCCCATGCGGTAGTCGAAGTTCCGCTTGGACTTGTCCGCGAGGCCGGCGAACCACGCGGTGAGAATGCGCCAGATATCTTTGGCAAAGAACACCAGCACGGCCAGCTCGGTGCCCAGCTGGATCACAGCGGTGAAACTGGCGCCCGCATCTTCGCCCCAAAACAGTTGGGAAACGATGCGCAGGTGGCCTGAGGAGGACACTGGCAGAAACTCAGTGAGGCCCTGGACGACGGACAGGACGATCACCTGGACCCAGGACATTGTGGTGGCGGGATCAGTCATGGCGAAAGACACTACCCCGCCCGCTTAGCCATCGCGGTGCGCGACGGGCGCGTTGCTAGGCTTTGACCTTGTGAATGCTCGTCTGTTTACCCCCAATTCCCGCTTCCGCATCGCTGTGGCCTCCGGCGCCGTTGCAGCTGCCCTGGCCTTGAGCGCCTGCGGCGCGTCTCCTTCCGCCAAGATCGAGGAAGCCGGCGGTGAGGCCGCTGCGAACATGGGCAGCGCTGAGCCTGCGCAGTCCCCGCAGTCGTCGGACCCGGCGGGCGTGGTGGTGGACTTCGAGTCAGTGCACGACTTAGACGAGACCAACGGACGCATCGGCGTGCGCTCCGGCGACGCTCTGACGATCGGCACGCTCGACGAGATCCAGCAGGATAAAGCCGCGCGACACGAGCTCGATTCCTCTTGCGGCGAAGCCTCCGCCAACGCCGGCACTTTCGCGGTGGCCTGCGCAGGCGAGATCAAGCTCTTCGGCGACCGGGAGGAGACTATCTCGACGGATAAGCCGGTCACGGTGGCCACGGTGGCGTCGACAGGCGAGGTGCTTGCCGGCAGCGACACTGAGCGCGAGGTCTGGGTCTTCGAAGACGGCGAGCTGAAAGACACCATCGACGTCGCACGCGAAACCGACCAGTTGCAGGCTGTGCAGGTGGACGGACAGCGCGACTCGGTGGTGCGCACCAACCGCTTCGACACCACCATCCAGGACATCGACTGGAACGGCTCACGCCAGGGCGGCACCCTGCGCGTCGGCCTGGGCGTGGGCAAGGTGCGCGGCGGCGAACACGGGCTGGTGCTGGCCGCTGATTCCACCGGCAACCAAATCCATGTCTACACCACCGACGACATCATCCGCCTCCAGCAGTCCGCGCCCGTGCCGGACGCGCCCTGGGACGCCGCGTGGGATACCGCACAGCGCCTCGCCTGGGTCAGCTCGCTGGCCAGCAACACCGCCACCGGCTACGACATCTCCCAGGGCATTCCGGTGAAGCGAAAGCACTTCGCCACCGTTGCCGATGCCCAGAGCATCATTACGCTTGACGACGGCACCGTGGTCGCCGCCTCCGCATCCGGCGACGGCATCCAGATCGTCTCCCCCGCCGACCAGACCGAGAGCAACTAGGAGATAGACCCATGACGCTCTACGACCGCGCACTCAAGCTCATGTTCCTGCTCCCACCGGAGCGCATCCACGGCATCATCAGCGGCGCCCTGCAGACGCTGCACCTAGCAACCCCGGTCAACCGCGTCATGGAAAAGGCTGTGCGCGTGCACGACCCGGTGCTGCGCCAGACCGTTTTCGGCGTGGACTTCCCCGCCCCGCTGGGGTTGGCGGCCGGCTTTGACAAGAACGCAGAGGCGATCGACGCCTGGGGCGCAGTCGGTTTCGGCTACGCCGAAATGGGCACCGTGACCCCGAAGTCCCAGCCGGGCAACCCCACTCCGCGCCTATTCCGCCTGCCGGAGGACAAGGCGATTTTGAACCGGATGGGCTTCAACAACAAGGGCGCGTTGACCGTCGCCGACAACCTGCGAGCACGGCGCTCACGCGACGTGGTGGGAATCAATATCGGCAAGAACAAGACCTCCGAGGACGCCGTGGCGGACTACCGCGCCACCGCGACACTTCTGGGGCAGCTGGCGGACTACCTGGTGGTCAACGTCTCCTCCCCCAACACGCCGGGTCTGCGAGACCTGCAGGCGGTGGAAGAGCTGCGCCCGATCCTCGAAGTGGTGAAGAAGTCCACCACCACCCCGGTGCTGGTGAAGATCGCGCCGGACCTTTCCGACGAGGACATCGACGCCGTGGCCGACCTCGCCGTGGAGCTGGACCTGGCCGGCATCGTGGCCACGAACACGACCATTTCCCGCGACGGGCTGAAGACTCCCGCTGCCAAGGTGGAGAAGATGGGCGCGGGCGGGATCAGCGGAGCCCCGTTGAAGAAACGCTCGCTTGAGGTGCTCAAACGCCTCAACGAGCGCGTGGGCGACAAGCTGGTGCTGGTCAGCGTCGGCGGCATCTCCACGCCCGAGCAGGCGTGGGAGCGCATCGCCGCGGGCGCAAGCCTGTTGCAGGGCTACACCCCGTTCATCTACGGCGGGCTGGGCTGGATCCGCGGCATCCACCGCGGGATCGCCGCGCAGATCAAAGCCCACGGCCTGGACTCGATTGAGCAGGCTGTGGGCAGCGGTCTGGAGTGGAAAGCGCTCTAGGCGTGTCCGGCTGCGCTGCGGCGCAGCACCACCGCGCAGAGTCCGGCGGCGAGCGCCCAGCCGATCAGCCAGAACGGTGTGGTGGACATCAGCGCAGTGTCGGGGGCGATGAATCCGAGCCCGATGAGCACCACAGCCGCGAGCAGCGCCCCCACCTGGGTGCGCGAGCCTTCCTGCTTGGTGTTGTAGGTGGCGAAGGCGCCGACGATTGCCACCGCAGCGATGACGGAGAGCACCTGCGGGGTGACGGGAAACGCGGCGTCGCCTCGAAGCAGCGCCAGCACGGCGTAGAGCACGAGCACGAGTGCGATGCCCATGAACGCGCCGCCGACGCGGAGTTGCACTGGAACCATTCAGAAAATCTTACTGGTTTTCGTACCAGCCCCAGATGATTGCCCGGCCCAGCGAGTGGAAGTTGAGGTTGAACCCCAGCTGGGTGGGGTTGGCAATCTGGTCCGCGGGCAGCTCCGTGTCCACCGCGTGGACGGCGAACAGGTAGCGGTGCGGGCCGTGGCCGGCCGGCGGGTTCGCGCCGTAGTAGCCCTGCACGCCGCTGTCTCCGGTAAGCACCACCGCGCCGACACCGAGGTCGTCCTTCGCACCCGCACCGGCGGGCAGCTCGGTGACGTCAGCCGGGATGTTGAACGCGGACCAGTGCCAGAAACCGGAGGCGGTCGGCGCGTCCGGGTCGAAGCAGGTCACAGCGTACGTCTTGGTGCCCTCCGGGGCACCGGACCAGGACAGCTGCGGGCTGGCGGCGTTATCGCCGGCCAGCGTATCGGCGAGGCGCTCGCCGTCGACGATGTCCTCGGAGGCGATGTCGAAAGACGGCACGTCCGTAAGCGGGGCGTACGGGTCGGGGCCGGGGAAACGGTCGGAAACGTAGTTAGCAGTCATGTCCCCATTCCTACCGGAGAGCTAGTGACCGCCGCCACTCCATGCTGCGAACAGTTGCGCGTATCTCCCGCCAGCGGCGACGAGTTCGGCGTGGGTGCCGTCCTCGATGATGCGCCCGGCGTCCATGACCAGGATCCGGTCCGCGGCCGCCGCCTGGTCCAGGCGGTGCGCCACCACCAGCGCCGTGGTGTCCGCGGTAATCCTCGCGGCGGCGTCTTCCAGCGCGTTGGTGGCGTCGCTGCCGGCTTCCGCCGTGGCCTCGTCCAGGATGAGCACCTTCGGGCCCGAAAGCGCCACGCGTGCGAGCGCGAGCTGTTGCTCCACCTCCGGGGGCAGGTCCTCCGCGCCCGCGCCGACGGCGGTGTCCAGCCCTTTCGGGAACAGGCGTGCGAACTGGGTGCCTTCGGGGTCGATCCCGACGCTTGCCAGCGCACGCAGCAGGTCCGCGTCGGTCGCACCCTGCGTAGCCATCGAGAGGTCCTCGCGCAGGGTGCCGGCGAACAAGTGGACGTCCTGGGTGAGCAGGGTGACGTTCTTGGTGGTCCACGTGTCGCTGACCTGCGAGGTATCTACTGCGCCTACCCGGATGCTACCGGCGGTGGGCTCCACCAGCCCGGCGATGAGCGCGGCGAGCGTGGACTTGCCTGCACCCGAGGTGCCAACCAGCGCCGTGGTCGTTCCCGATTCGAGCGTGACGGAAAGGTTGTCCAGCACGTTGGCGCCTCCCGGGTACGCAAACGAGACGTGGTCGACTTCCACGTCCACCGGCTCCGCCAAGTCCTCTGGAACGGCCGTGGCTTCGCGCCCGTCCGCGAGCTTGGCCAGGCTCACCGCGCGGCCCACTGCGGTGGCCGCGCCCTGCAGCTCGCCGACGAAAAACAGGGCGTTGAACACCATGACCTCTGCGCGGATGACCATGAACACCGCAGCACTCGCCTGGCCCGGGGTGACGGCGCCGGCCGACGCGAGCCACGCGCCGACGCCGAGCGTGAGCAGCACCCACGCGGCGAAGGCGACCTGGCCGATGCCCATCAAACGGATGAACCAGGGCACGCGGTCCATCTCCGCCTCCACCGCGCCCCAAGAGGTCCGCCGCATCCGGGCCAGCGCCCAGCGCTCCAGGTCGAAGGCGCGCAGCGTGGGCAAGCCCCGGACGGTGTCCAGCAGCACTGCGTTGCGACGCGCCTCCGCCACGCTCACCGCATTGGAGGCATCCGGGATAGCGCGGACCACCGCGCGGGCAAACGGGTAGGTGCAGATGCAGATCAGAAGCAGGATCAGGGCGAAGCGGACGTCGATAAGCAAGAGCCCAATGAACGTGATCGGGAAAACAAACACGGTGGTGAGCACGCGCGAACCGATGGCAGTGACGGTTTGGACGACGTCGTCGATGTCCTTGGTCATGCGTGTGATGACGTTGCCGGTGCCGAGCTCCATCACCCGCGGCACCGGTGCGCGCAGGATCGCGTCGAGACAGCGTCGGCGCAGGTCGATGGACGCACGTGCGACTTTGAGGCCCACTACGTAATTGCCGAGGGCACGCAAGAACATCTCGACGAGCATGCAGACCAGCGCCAGGCCGACGGTCAAAACGAAGGCGCGGGTGCCGGTTCCCAGCAGTGGCACTGATCCGCCGGTGAGCGGGTCGACGCTGCGGCCGAACAGGTTCGACTGCGTGGTGTAGACGGCGACGATCAGCGCCTGGATGATCAGCAAACCTGCCCACCAGGGCTTGTCCAGAGCGTTGGGTAGCGCTGACAGGTACGCGAAGGTCTCCTTCACGCTCGCGGGGGCGACCGCGTCAGTGCGTTCGTACTCGCGCCGCATCTACGCCACCTCCAATGCGGTGCCGGCGTGCTGCCACGCGGCGTTTCCGGTGATGACCACGGTGCTCTTGTCTGCCCTGAGCGCGGCGACGGCTGCCACGACGTCCGCCTGTGTCACGGAATCGAGGCCAGTGGTCGGATCGTCCAGGATGAGCACCTCCGGGTCGGCGGCGAGCGCCCTGGCAAGCGCGACGCGCTGGCGCTGCCCGCCGGAAAGGTTCAGGCCGGCCTCCCCCAGCGGCGCGTCCGGCAACTCGCCTGCTTCGTTGATACCGCCGAGCCTGCGGAGGATGTCCTGGCAGTGGGCGGCGGCGAGCGCTTGCTTGACCGCGTCCTCCGGCACATCCCCGCGCGGATTCACGTTGTCTGCGATGGTGCCCTCAAACACGTTGACGGTGTGCGGCGGGAACAGTACGTCGTCGCGCTGCGCCCACGCGGCGGCTGTGGCGTAGGAGCGCTCCGCCGGCGCGAGGATCCACAGCCCCGCGCCTGGGACCGGTGTGTCTGTTAGCTCGGGCCCCGCGGTGTCGTCGCCCGCGTGGTGCAGCTGCTCGATGCGCTGGCCACTCGCGACGGCCCTGCCCCACCCGCTGGCCAGATCGCCGAACGCGAAGCCCGCCATGTTCAATGCCGGAGGAACCAAAAGCGCCACCGACGTCAACTGCCCCGGAGTGATCTCGCCGTTCAGCGTCATCCACGCGCTCAAGCCCACAATCGCCAGGTTGCACAGCCACGCCACGCAGAACCTGGCAAAACCCAACCACACCTCCACACGCAGGTGGGTGAGCATCAACCGCTTCGCCTCGGCTGTCTCCGTATGAAAACGCCCGGCCACGGTTGCGCCCGCCCCGAGGCCTTTGACAGTGCGTATGCCTTGCGACGCATCCGTGGCCAAGCCAGCAACATCTGCCTCCGCGGCGCGGCGCTTCAGCGACACCCGCGTCACCGGCCCCGCGGTCCACGCAGCAAACAGGGCGATGATGAGCGCACTGGCCGGGATCGCCAGGGAGATCCACGGGGAAACCGACCACATCGCCACCATCGCTCCGACCGCATAGCCGATGGCCATGAGCGGAAACGACAGCAGCTCGCGGTAGCGGCCGACAGTGTTCGCATCCGCGTCGATGGTGTTGAGCACCGTGCCGGGGCTCATCGCACCCGCCCCACGGCGCAGGACACCCGAGGACAGGTGCTGCTGCGCGTTGTGGGTCACCCGGCGCACCGAGGCTGTGGCCAGGCCGTCGCCGGTGGCCTCGCCGACGAACTGGACAATAAAGATGCCGACCAGCACTGCGAAGAGCCACCACGCGTTGAATGTGTCTGCTTCCACTAGACCGTCCACGATCATGCCCACCACCACCGGCACAAAGGCTGCGATACCGGAGCCGATGAGGTAGCTCAGAATGTGCAGCGCCAACACACCCGGATATGCGCCAACCATGTCCCTGACCACGCGGTTCCCGCTGCTCCAGCGCACCGGGTGGAGCCGTGCCGGATCATCCGCTGGCGGCGCGGGCGGGACGAACCAGCTATACGTCTTCATTCTGCGCGGCGGTGGCATCATTCTGGAAAATCTAGCAAATTTTCAGGGTTGTACTGGCGATTTGGCGGTTCAATCACCCCGCCCTATAGTTATGCGAGTGCCCAGCCGAGAGGCTGAACAAACACCCAAAGCCCGGGTGGCGGAATGGCAGACGCGCTAGCTTGAGGTGCTAGTGTCCTATTAACGGACGTGGGGGTTCAAGTCCCCCTCCGGGCACCATGTGTTGTCTCGAGACATCGTTCCTACGGTGTCTCGAGATTTTTGTTTTCAATGTGTGGAGTAGAACCCAGACCTCAAGCCAAGGGCACCTGCAAACCCCAGGTCGCGCCCACGCTTGAGGTCCGGTTCGTCCAGCACTCTCCTTGAGTACTCCGCGCTCGCCAGCCTGGAATGTGCGTTCAGGGGCAAGATCCTAGGACCAGCCTGGCCCGTTCAAGACACTATCCCCGGTGTCTCCGATTCAGGTGCGGACACCAGCCCTGGCACCACCACTGCGACTACGACGATCACGCAGGCAATCACGATGCGCGCTGACCGCTTCTCACCGGCGCGCACGGCCGCCGCGCAGCCGATCACCACCGCCAGTGCCCTCGCCGCGAGGGCCAGCTCTGCGGACTCATCGTCGACCCACAACGCCACGATGGCGATGAGCAGCGAAAGCAGAAACACAACGACTGAGATGTTGTCGTACTCAGTTCGGTCCATGGGCCGCCTCCGAACGATGATCAGTTCCTGCACGACGTTTCTGGTTTCTGCGGTTGAGCCACACGACAAGCAGGAAAGACGCTATCGCGATGGCGAAGACCATTCCGGCCCAGAGATACCCAATCAGCGGATTTTCCCAGAGTAGGTGAGCGATACGAATCATCACTCTGTGCGGCGCCACGGCAAGCACAATTGCAAGCCCCAGCGCTGCAAGGAAGTGCCATAGTTTGCTGCGTCGCGCAAGCAAGTAGGCCCAGGCAAGGGCCAAGAATGAGACAGCGGGACCGAAAAGGCCGAGCACGATACCGGCGCCGGCGGGCAACCCCTCCGCAATTGGGAGTACCCACGGGGTCGCGGCTGCTGCGATTACGAGACCGCAGGCTCCCACCTTGCGTGCGACGCTTCCGTCGGGCACCTGCGTGGCCGCCACGCAGCCGATGACAAGCGCGGTGCCGCAGAACAGATATGCCAGGCCTAAAAATCCAGGCGCCACCCAGATTCCTAGGAGTGTCAATGTCAGTGAAAGTAGAAACACTCCGACTCTCATGAGCCCCCCTCCTCAAGTTGGTTCCAGACTACCGGCCGATGGAAGATAGCGGGGTGAATCGTTTGCGGAAGGCACCCCGGAACCGGATCGCACTCATCGTTGCGGCCGGTGCGTTGTTCGTCGCAGCATGGATGCTTCTCGACGTCCCCCCGCTTTCGACCCTCCGCACCTGGTCTGATCAGACCGGTGCCTGGTTCCCCGTCCTGTTCTGGCTGCTGTACGTGCTGATCACCCAGTTCCCCATCCCGCGGACCCTGATGACGGTTTCCGCCGGCATCCTGTTCGGCACCGCCCGCGGGATCCTCATCGCGCTGACGGCGACGACGGTCAGCGCAGTCATCTCGCTGCTCATCGTCCGTACGCTGCTGCGGGATTGGGTGGAGCCGCGCCTGACGCACCCGGCCGTGGAGAGGATTAACCGGCGCCTCGAAGAGCGCGGATGGTTGGCCATCTTGAGCCTGCGCATGATCGCGGCCGTGCCATTCTCCGTAATGAACTATGCCGCCGCGCTCACCCGCGTGCCGGTGCTGCCGTTCGCGCTCGCGACCCTCGTGGGGTCCGCGCCGGGCACGATCCTGGTCACCCTGTTCGGCGACACCCTCACCGGCGAGGCGGACCCGGTGTTCGTCGCCGTCATGGCGGTGCTCGCCGTCGTCGGCGTCGCGGGGCTGGTGCTGGACGCGCGCATGCCGACCCGCTCACCTGATCGTCTAGCAACCACTGATCCCCGCTAGACGAACAGCCCGCTATCGACACTCGCATTCAATATCACCTGGGAAAATGTCGAGCTCAATTCCGAATCGTCTAGCAGACCGAAGCAAACCGCTAGACGATCCGGCTGTAGGGCCCGGCCCCACTGGCTACGTGTCGGAGTCAAGCCTCAAGGGTAGACCGGAGTACGCTACGGCCCATGATTGCCGTGCATGCGAGGTACCGGGGCCGTGAGAAGGCCCGCGCCATCGTTGTGGAGCGCTCTGCCGAGGCGCTGAGCGGTCTGCCCGGTGTCGCAGGCTTCGAGGTGCTCGGAGTGGAAGACATCCGCTCGAAGGTCGAGGACGCCGAGGCTGCGCTGAATTTGATCATGGCGCTGCTTTCGGACGGCAACTGGGCCATCGGGCTCGGCATCAGCGACGCTGACAGCTCCACAGGCGACGCCTCCGCCACCGCGACGAAAGCCGTCGGGACGAGGGCGGGCCAGGTACGGGTGATCGTCGATAGGCAACATGCGACGACTGATGCCACGGACATCGCGGCGACCTTCGCGCTGCTGGCGCACGTGCTGCACAAACGCACCTACGAGGGGCGCGAGGCGACGTCGCTGGTGCGGCGCGGCATGAACCAAAATGAGGCCGCCGCAACCCTGGGCATCTCCAAACAGGCGATGAGCCAGCGGTTGCAGGCGGCCGGGTGGCCCGCGGAGCAGGCAGGGTGGCAGCTCGCGCTGAATCTGATTACTCGGGCTGCTGGTCAGGGCGAGTAACCGGGCGCGAGACCGGCTCGGACACGCCAGTTTCGCTGCTGAAGTCCTGCTCGAAGCCGGTGCGCTCCGGCTCGCCCGCGGTGATCTCGCGGCGGGTCGAGGCAGTGCTCTCGGAGGGAGCACCGGCCGCATCCTGGGTCGGGTCCGGGTCGTCCACGTGCTTGTTGGCCACCGCACGCGCCTCGGCGAGAGCCTTCGCCAGCTCGGGGTCGGTGGAGGTGTCGAACCAGCGGTCGGTGTTGTCCGCCTGGGCCATCTCCCGGTCGCGGTCGTTCGGGGTATCCGGCTCGTAGCGGAATACGCCATCGTCGTCTTTGTCGGCGAATGCGCGGGCGAACTGCTGCAGCGAGTCGCCGAACTGGGACGGGATCATCCACATCGTCGCCGCCTCGTTGTTGGCGATCTTCGGAAGCTGATCCAGGTACTGGTACGCGAGCAGCTCCGGGGTAATACCGGAGGACTTTATCGCGGCGTTGACCTTCTGGATCGCGCGGGCCTCGCCCTGCGCAGCCAGGTACTTGGCGGCACGCTCACCCTCGGCGCGCAGCATCATCGCCTGACGCTCCGCCTCAGCCGCGAGGATGGCCGCGTGCTTTTCGCCCTCGGCGGAGAGGATGCGCGCCTGCTTCTCGCCTTCTGCGGTCTTGATGTCGGACTCACGCTTACCCTCGGCGGTGAGGATCATCGCGCGCTTCTCGCGGTCCGCCTTCATCTGCATCTCCATGGACTGCTGGATGGACGGCGGCGGATCAATCGCCTTCAGCTCCACTCGGCTGATGCGCAGGCCCCACTTAGCAGTGGCCGCGTCCAGCTCGCCGCGCAGGCGGCGGTTGATGGTCTCGCGCGAGGTCAGCGTCTCCTCGAGCGTCATGCCGCCGACGACGTCGCGGAGGGTGGCAACAGAAATCTGCTCCACACCCACGAGGTAGTTGTCCACGCCGTAGATCGCCTTGGCCGGGTCGTTGATCTGGAACGTGACCACGGTGTCGATCGCCACGGTCAGGTTGTCCTGGGTAATCACAGCCTGCGGCGGGAAGGACACCACGCGCTCACGGGTGTCCACGCGCTCGCGCACACGGTCGATGTAGGGCACGAGAAACGTCAGCCCGCCGGACGCGGTGCGGGTGTAACGGCCGAGCCGTTCGATAACCGCCGCTTCTCCCTGCGGGATCAGCTTGATTGACGCGGTGAGAACTGCCACCACCAGCGCGATGATGACAAAGAATGTGATAAACCCTCCCATTTAGGGCTCCTTCCACACGACAGCGACGGGGCCGTCAATATCGTAAACGGTCACGCGGGATCCCGCCGGGATGGTCTCCGCCGGGTCGAGGCCGCGGGCGGACCACAGGGAGCCGTCGAAACGCACCTGGCCCTTGCCACCCACAATGTCCTCGACGACCTCGGCCGTGCTGCCCACGAGCGCCCGCGGGGAGTCGTCCAACACCAGCGGCTTTTCCATCCGGCGGCGCAGCGGCGGGCGCAGGAAGAACCAGAACAGCGCGGACGAGACGGCGAACACGGCGACTTCCGCCCACATGGGCACGCCGCCGAGCGCCACCAGCGCGGTGGTCAGTGCGCCCGCGCCGAGCATGAGCAGCGTCAGCTCGCCCACGGTCAATTCCAGCAGCGCCAACAACGCCGCGGCCAAAAACCAAAGCAAAGGTCCCACGTGATTTACCCTACATCTGTCTAGAGGTCGTGTTTGGACAATTCGGGGTTGGTGACGAAGTCCACCAGCCGCTCAACCGCCCCGATGAGCGTGGAATCCAGGTCGCGGAAGGTGCTCACCGAGGAGGACACGCGGCGCCACCCCTCCTTCGGGTCCGACCAGCCGAGGCGGCGGCACACGCCCGTCTTCCAGTCCTCGCCGTAGGGCACCTCCGGCCACGCGGGGATGCCCACGCTGGACGGTTTCACTGCCGCCCAGATGTCGATGTAGGGGTGGCCGGTGACCAGCACGTGCGGGCCGACGTTCTCCACCAGCCGGGATTCCTTCGTGCCTTCAATCAGGTGATCCGCCAGCACGCCGATGCGACGTCCGGGACCGGGCTGGAACTCGTCGAGACGCTCCTGCAAATTGTCCAGGCCTTCGAGGTACTCCACCACCACGCCCTCGACGCGCAGGTCGTGGCCCCAGACCTGCTCCACAATCGCGGCGTCGTGGATACCTTCGACCCAGATACGCGACGGCATCGCAACCTTGGCTTTCACGTTGGCCACCTTGCGCGATCCGGAATTTGACCTCTTCGGCCCTTCGTCGCGCGGTGCCACGTAACGGGTCAGCGTCACGCGCTGGCCCTCCACCATGAACGCGCCGGGGAGCATCTTGAACAGCCGCTGCGTGCCGTAGCGGTCCTCTAAACGCACGAAGTCGCCGTCATACGTGCGCTCGAACTCGACGACTGCGCCGACGAAGTCGTTGCCCACAATCTCCACGATGATGCCGGGCTCTGCCGGCATCTCCGGGTACGTCGGGCGCTTCGTGCGCGCGTGTCCGCTGAAAATGTCTCCACTGTACCGGCTATCTCCCATAATGCGTCCGCATTGTATCGGCCCCGTTACACTGTCCCGGATGCACACGCGCGCCGAAGTCTATTCACCCCTCCAGAACACCGCCGTTTGGCTTGCTGCCTGGCTCTACAACGTCGAGTCTTCCGACGACACTGTCGACGCGCTGACGGACCTCGGAGGTGCACATTCGTACGGCAGCCTGCCTATGGCGCATTTGCTTCACGACGTCCGCTCCGCCGCCGACCTGACCACCCCCGGACCCGCAGTCAGACTCGTCCTCTGGGGCCCAGGCCAGGCGCCGCGCCTTCGGGCCGGCTCGCCCGCGATGGAGGCGCTGACGCAGGCCGGCGCCCTGGTCGTGCGTGGCACCAGCATGCACCACATCCTGGTGCCAGAGTACTCGGGCAGCGGGGTGAACTGGCGCTGGTTCGAGGACCCGGAGCCGCTGCCGGAGCCGGAGTGGCTTTCACCCGGCGAGGCCGACCAGTTGCTCTCGCGCGCGACCGAGCAAGCGGCGGTGCTGATCGAGGCCGCAGGCGGCACCCGCAAGGAGCTGCCGAACCCGCGGCTGGCGGTGGGCACGCTGGCGGACTTTTACGACACCCCGGGGCTTCCCGCCGGCGTCACGCCGCGCGCGGCGAAGCTGTTCGCCCGCGCCGACCGCGTTGCGGCAACGATTGAGACGGTGACCGACCGTCTGGGCGACCACTCCTTCGACCCCCAACTTTTCGCGCTGTGGCGCCACGTCCGTTCCGCCCGCATGGCCGGTGTGGCCGATGCGGTGGTGGATTACCAGCGCGAGTGGTCGAGTTAGCGCTGCGGGCGCTTCACCGGTGCGCAGCAGCCTTCCTTGCACGGCGCGCCGTTGACAGTGCAGCCCTGCACAGTAACCCCAGACAAGGTTTTAGGCTTGACTTCTGCTCCGGCAGCCTCGGCGATGTCGACCACCATGCTCGCGAACGCTGGCTCGAGTCCGACGGTCGGGGTGCGCTCTAAGGTCACGCCCATCTCCTCGCACGCCTGCTTCAGCTCGGTGTCGAGGTCCCAGACCACCTCCATGTGGTCGGTGATGAACCCGAGAGGCACGCAGATGAGGTGCTCCATCCCCTCGCGCTGAAGCTCCTGCGCCCGGTCCACCACGTCCGGCTCCAGCCAGGGCGTCGCCGGGTTCCCGGAGCGCGACTGCCACACCACCTCGTAACTGTCTACGCCTGCGTGCTTTGCGACGAGCTCCGCCGCCTCCGCAACCTGCCTCGAGTACAGGTGCTGGTCTGCCGGGCCGCCGGAGTTCTCGTCCGCGACCGTGGGCACGCTGTGCGCGGTAAACAGCACGCGGGTCTCGCCGGTCGCTTTCTCCACGGCCGCTCGTAGTCCGTCTGCCACAAGCGCGACGAACGTCGGGTGGCCGTAGAACTGCCAGAGCTTGGTGTAGGTGATCTCCGGCGTCACCTCGCGGATGCGCTGGATGTCCTCGTCGTACTGCCGGCAGGCTGAGTACCCGCCCCAGGCGCTGGTGGCGAAGACGAGGACGTTCCTGTGGCCGTCGTTAAGCAACTGCTTCGCTGTCTCCTCCGCGAACGGGTGCCAGTTGCGGTTGCCGAAGTAGACAGGCAGGTCAATGCCACGCGCCGAAAGCTCGGCCTCGATGTTGGCGATGAGCTCGCGGTTCTGCGCGTTGATGGGGCTCACACCGCCGAAGTGGAAGTAGTGCTCGCCGACCGCTGCAAGGCGCTCGCGGGGGATGCCGCGGCCGCGCGTGACGTTCTCGAGAAAAGGAATAACCTCGTCCTCTCCCTCGGGGCCGCCGAAGGAAAGGACGAGGAGTGCGTCGTAGTCGTTGAGAGCCATGCCCTCGAGCTTATCCCGCTAAAGCAGGCGCACCGCGTTCGGAGCCATGCCGGACCAACGCACCGGAGCAATGGTGACGTTCTGGCCGGACTGCGGCGCCTCGATCATGGTGCCGTCGCCGAGGTAGATGGCCACGTGCTGGTTACCGCCCGGGCCCCAGAACAGCAGGTCGCCGCGCTGCGCCTCGCTGGCGGGGATCTGGGTGCCGCGCTGGTACTGGTAGCCGGTGTAGTGCGGGAGTGCCACGCCGGCAGCCGCGAACGCGTAGAGCACCAGGCCGGAGCAGTCGAAGCCGGAGACCGAACCACCGTTGACGCCGTTAGTCGGGCCGTTGGCGTCGCCGCCGCCCCACACGTACGGGGTGCCAATCTGGGACTGTGCACGCGCGATCACAGCCTCCACCTGGGAGGAATCCGACACCGCGGCGACAGACTTCTGCGACTTCGCAGAGACGTCAGCGGCGGTCTCGACCTCTGGCAGCACCGCGGAGAGGGAATCCGCAGAATCTCCGGACTCCGCGGTGTCTGAAGTTTGCTCGACTGTGCCCAAAGCGCCGTTCAGGCCGTCCGCGAAAGCGGTAATCAACTGCGCCGTGTCCGTATTGGAATTGTCGAAGGAGCCGTGGTTCGCCGCTACGCCGCCCACCATCGCGATGCCGGCGGCGACGGCGCCAACCTTGGCAATCGTGTCGCTGTCCAGCGCCGGCAGGCCGCCCTGGGAGGACAGCGCGGCGATGTCGCTGTCGGAGGAGGTCTGCGCAACCGTGCGCACGGCATCCACCACGACTTCGCGGCTGGGTTCGGGAGCCTCTGGGGCGTCGTTGGAGACGCGCTGACGCACCAGGTCCACGACCTCTTCCGGCACCTCGTAGGTGGTGTCGCCCTTGGACACGGTCAGGGTGGCCGCGTAAGGGTCGGCAGTGATGGCGTTGTCGGGGGCAGCCTCGGCGTGCTCTCTGCCTGCAGTTTCAGACTGCGCCTCTGGCACGTCTGGCTGCGAGTCGGTTGGAGTGTCGGCCTGTGCCGGGCGCTGCTGCTCCAGCTCCTTTTGCGCACTGTCCAGTTGAGACTGCGCGGCGTCGCGCTCAGCGACGGAGGATTCGAGCGCGGCGCGGTTGGCGTCGAGAAGCTCACGCGCGCTTGCCTCGGCCTGCTTAGCTTCCGCCTCGGACGCGTCGGCGAGTTCGCTGGCCTCACGCAACGTGGCTTCCTCATTGGCGGCCTCAGCACGTGCCTGCTCGGCCTCGGCGAGCTTCGCCCGCTTTTCCTCAGAGCGCTGCCTCAGGAAAAGCGAACGGTCCAGCACGTCGCGCTGGGTGTCCTTGCCGCTGACGGCGACGAGGGCGTCGCTCGGGCTTGCGCCGCGATATTGCGAACGGCTCAGTTCGTCGAGCTCGGCCCGGAGGACGTCGACACGTTCCTGCGCCTCGTTGAGACGCCGCTTCGCCTCGTCCTTGCCGCGGCGGGCCTGTTCGGCCTTCACCTGCGCATCGTGGAGGTCCACCAGGGACTGGTTGACGGACTCCTGCAGGCCGCCGAGGTCCAGGTTAAGCGCGTCGACGTCGGCTTGAGCGCGGGACACAGCGGTCACGAGCTCGCCCATTGCAGAGGTGGAACTCTGACCGGTGGCGGCGGGGCTGACTAGACCCGCCGCCAAAGAAACAGTTGCGGCACACGCGGTAGCGCCGAGCACATTTCGCGCACGAGCAAACCGGGTGCCCCTTTGTGGATTAGCCACGAAGGTGCTCCTCACACCGCTCGCCGCGCACACTTCAGCAGCACTCGGGCGATCAAGAAAACCCGAGGTGTCAAAGCGCATGCGAAAACCGTGACTAGCGGTTCCACGAGCGGTCTAGATGTTGACTACTGACGCGGCAGCGCGAATCGCGGCTGGCACAGCAGTGCCCTGGAACCTGGTACTCGGCGTGCTTCCCCACATGCCCGAACCTTCGCGGGCGCTTGACTAGAGCGCCCTGACGGTGCCATTGCGTTGCGTGTGACAACCATCGACCCGCGAGCCGATACGGGAACCATACGTCAAGGCAACAAACTTGTATCCCTTTTGTTACAAACAATCTCGGCAGTCAAGGCTATTCACATGATTCACACACGCCTCACCAGCGCAAACCATGGCTCGTGCGCGTTACGTGATGTTTGTCACACCGGCGGATGCGGGTTCGCAAAAGTTGACCGAACCGATAACAATGCAGAATCTGACCTGCGGGTTTTCAGCTGGCGAGTCAACTCTTGCGAGCGGTGCGTCAAGGCAGCAAGCTTGTCGACGATTACCCGCGGCGGGCGGAGAACACAGCCGCCGCGGCTACCGCGGCAAGGACCACGAGCACGACCGCGACAATCAGCGGCCAGTTCACCGAAAACCCGTTGGCTGCGTCGGCGAAGGCGTGGACGCCCGCAACGTAGTCCGGCTCGGCGGCCATGGCCCGCTCCCCGCGCTCCACCTGCGCGCGAGTCAAAGAGTCGCTCACACCGACAGCCACCTGCGGGGTGCGAACCAGTACCGTGTCGAGCCCGGTTTCGGCGGCCGTGTCCTGCGCCAGGTCGCGGAGATCGGCGATCACCGGCGGGGTCTGCTCGAGCACGATCATTCCCGCCGGGTCGAAAGAGTCATTGCCGGCGTCTGCGAGAGCGACCTCCAGTGCTGGACCCAGCTCCGCATTGACTGGATTCTCGGTGCCGAACGCCACTGGAGACGACGCGAGCTGAGTGACGAGCTCTTCAAGCGTTGCTTCGTTCTGCATTGGCCTCGCTCCTTGCACGGTCCAGCGATCTGAGTGGTCGAATGTGGAGTGTAACGATGGAGTCCGAAGGTGTGTCGATAAGCGCAATGCGAAAACATAACGGGCGTACTGTTAATATGGGCGCGGAACTATGGAAGGTCGCATAAACTGGTGGCTTGACCATAGGGTCGCTAACCCCTGATTTGATACGACGAGAATTGGAGCTCACCGTGGCAGAAAGCAAGAACTCGTTCGGTGCCAAGAAGACGCTCGAGGTCGGCGGTAAGTCTTACGACTACTTCGCGCTCGACGCAGTCGAAGGCATGGAGAAACTCCCCTACTCCTTGAAGGTGCTGGGCGAGAACCTCCTGCGCACCGAGGACGGCAAGAACGTCACCGAGGACCACATCAAGGCAATCGCGAACTGGGACCCCTCGGCAGAGCCGAGCGTGGAGATTCAGTTCACCCCGGCACGCGTTCTCATGCAGGACTTCACCGGCGTGCCGTGCGTGGTCGACCTTGCAACCATGCGTGAGGCCGTGAGCACCCTCGGCGGCAATCCGGACCAGGTCAACCCGCTGAACCCGGCCGAGATGGTCATCGACCACTCCGTGATCATCGAGGCATTCGGCTCCACCGACGCGATCGACAAGAACGTCGAGATCGAGTACCAGCGCAACGAGGAGCGCTACCAGTTCCTGCGCTGGGGTGCAGAGAACTTCTCCAACTTCCGCGTCGTCCCGCCGGGCACCGGCATTGTCCACCAGGTCAACATCGAGTACCTCTCCCGCGTCATCTTCGACAACGAGGGCCTGGCCTACCCGGACACCTGCATCGGCACCGACTCCCACACCACCATGGAAAACGGCCTGGGCATCCTGGGCTGGGGCGTCGGCGGCATCGAGGCTGAGGCTGCGATGCTGGGCCAGCCGGTCTCCATGCTCATCCCGCGCGTCGTCGGCTTCAAGCTCACCGGCGAGATCCCGACCGGCGTGACCGCAACCGACGTCGTGCTCACCATCACCGAGATGCTCCGCGAGCACGGCGTGGTGCAGAAGTTCGTCGAGTTCTACGGCAACGGCGTCAAGGAAATCCCGCTGGCGAACCGCGCCACCATCGGCAACATGTCCCCTGAGTTCGGCTCCACCTGCGCGATCTTCCCGATCGACGAGGAGACCATCAACTACCTCCACCTGACCGGCCGTTCCCAGGAGGACATCGATCGCGTCGAGGCATACGCCAAGGCACAGGGCATGTGGCTGGAGCAGGACGCCACCGAGGCGGAGTACTCCGAGTACCTCGAGCTGGACCTGTCCACCGTTGTGCCGTCCATCGCTGGCCCGAAGCGCCCTCAGGACCGCATCCTGCTGTCCGAGTCCAAGGACACCTTCCGCAAGCAGCTGCCGGACTACAACACCGCAGGCGAGGGCACCGAAGAGCCGGTTCGCGCAGAGAAGGTCGACGCTGTCTCCTACAACGAGTCCTGGGCCGCCAACGGCGAGTCCGCCGCCGAGGGCGCAGAGGGCCGCGCGTCCAAACCGGTCATCGTCGAGTCCCCGAAGGGCGGCGAGTACACCCTGGACCACGGCTTCGTGGCCATCGCCGCAGTGACCTCCTGCACCAACACCTCCAACCCGTCCGTCATGGTCGGCGCCGCCCTGCTGGCACGCAAGGCCGCCGAGAAGGGCCTGAAGGCCAAGCCGTGGGTCAAGACCATCATGGCTCCGGGCTCCCAGGTCGTGGACGGCTACTACGAGCGCGCGGACCTGTGGAAGGACCTGGAGGCCGTCGGCTTCTACCTCTCCGGCTTCGGCTGCGCATCCTGCATCGGCAACTCCGGCCCGCTGCCGGCCGAGGTTTCCGACGCCGTCAACGAGTTCGACCTCACCGCAACCGCCGTCCTGTCCGGCAACCGCAACTTCGAGGGCCGCATCTCCCCGGACGTGAAGATGAACTACCTCGCGTCCCCGCTGCTGGTCATCGCCTACGCCATTGCCGGCACCATGGACTTCGACTTCGAGACCCAGCCGCTGGGCCAGGACGCCGACGGCAACGACGTCTTCCTTAAGGACGTCTGGCCGTCCACCGAGGAGATCGAAGAGACCATCGCAGGCACCATCTCCCGCGAAATGTACGAGGCTGACTACGCCGACGTGTTCAAGGGCGACGAGCAGTGGCAGGGCCTGGATATCCCGACCGGCAAGACCTTCGACTGGAATGAGGACTCCACCTACATCCGCAAGGCGCCGTACTTCGACGGCATGCCGGAGGAGCCAGAGGCAGTCCAGGACATTGAGGGCGCACGCGTGCTGGCGAAGCTGGGCGACTCGGTGACCACCGACCACATCTCCCCCGCTTCCTCCATCAAGCCGGGCACCCCGGCCGCGAACTACCTGGACGCCAACGGCGTTGAGCGCAAGGACTACAACTCCTTCGGCTCCCGCCGCGGCAACCACGAGGTCATGGTCCGTGGCACCTTCGCCAACATCCGCCTGCGCAACCAGCTGGTGGACGAGCAGGGCGGCTACACCCGCGACTTCACTCAGGAGGGCGCACCGCAGGCCTACATCTACGACGCCGCGATGAACTACGCCGAGAAGAACATCCCGCTGGTGGTCATCGCCGGCAAGGAGTACGGCACCGGTTCCTCCCGCGACTGGGCCGCAAAGGGCACTAACCTGCTGGGCGTCAAGGCCGTCATCGCCGAGTCCTTCGAGCGCATCCACCGCTCGAACCTGATCGGCATGGGCGTGCTGCCGCTGCAGTTCCCGGAGGGCCAGTCCCACGAGTCCCTCGGCCTGGACGGCACCGAGACCTTCTCCATCACCGGCATCACCGAGTTCAACAACGGTGAGATCCCGGCCACGGTCCACGTCAAGGCTGAGAAGGACGGCGCCGACGCTGTCGAGTTCGACGCAGTGGTGCGCGTGGATACACCGGGTGAGGCGGAGTACTTCCGCCACGGCGGCATCCTGCAGTTCGTGCTGCGTCAGATGGTCAAGAGCTAACAGGCTTTCGGCCGTCGTTTCAGGGGCCCCGCACGCCGCGGGGCCCCTTCCCCATTTTTCTGACCCCTACCTGGAGCCCGAAGGAGCCCCCTCATGCCGATTGTCAGCGACAAAGAGCTGCAGCGCCGCCGCGGCGAGATCATCGACGCCGCCCGCGTCTGCTTCGCACACTACGGCTACGAGGGGGCCACCGTGGCCCGCCTGGAAGAGGCCACCGGCAAGACCCGGGGCGCGATCTTCCACCACTTCGGCGACAAGGAAACACTGTTTCTCGCCATCGCCGAGGCGGACGCAGAAAGGCAGGCCCAGGTGGTCAGCGAGCGTGGTTTGGTGGAGGTCATGCGCGGCATGCTCGTGGACCGCAGCTCCAACGACTGGTTCACCACCCGCGCCGAGATCCTGCGCAAGCTGCGCACCGACCCCGAGTTCGAGGCGCGCTGGCGCGAGCACCAGGAGGTGCTGGACCACGCGGTCCGCGAGCGCTTGGAGTCCAACAAGCAAATGCGTGACGACGTCCCCGTGGCCGTCGTGCAGACCTACCTGGAGACAGTGCTCGAGGGCTTCATCACCAAACTCGCCTCCGGCGAGCCCGTGGAGCGGCTCGAGGAAATGCTCGACGTGGTAGAGCAGTCAGTCCGCGGGTAATTCCGAAAAATAGACTAAGCGGTATAGAATTGCCGCTATGTCAAAGCTGCTTTTCCTCTCCCTTCGCAACGGCGAGATCGGGCCGGACGTCGCCCACGCCGAGTACCACGACGCTCTGCGCGCCACGGGCTTGAGCGAAGTGGAGATGGAACTGCGCGTCATCGACTCCCCCGACTCCGAGCTCGGCCCCCTCGACCCCGTCAGCGGCATCATCGTCGGCGGCTGCTCGCTCAATGTGACCAACCCCGAGCGCGACGCGTGGCACAAGCGTATCGACGACATCCTGTCCGCCACCGTCGAATCGGGCAAGCCCGTCTTCTTCGTCTGCTTCGGCATCTCTTGGCTGGTGGACCACCTCGGCGGCGAGATCGGACGCACCCACCCCGAGCCGTCCGGCCCGACCACCGTGGACGTGGTGGCCGATGATGTTTTGGCCGGCCCCAGCGGCACGTTCACCGCGCTGACGGGGCACACCGAGAACCCGGTGCGCGTGCCAGGTTCTGTCACCGTGGTGGCCACCGCGCCCGACGGGATGGTGCAGATGGTCCGCTACACCGACCGGGTGTGGGCCACCCAGTTCCACGCCGAGATGGACGCCGACGCCATGCGCACCCGCATGGACTTCTTCCACGACTACGGCTACTTCCCCGCCGAGGAGTACGCCCGCATCGTCGCCGACCTGCCCAACCACGACGTAAGCCGGGCGAACGGGCTGCTGCGCACTTTCACCCGGCTCTGCACCGAGGGCCGGTTCGACTAAATCTCGGAGACCTTCGCCTCGCCGCCCTCGAAGTCGAGCGGGTTGCGGTCGAACTGCTTGCCGCAGCCGACCGCTTCCACGATCACATCCGCCACGAGCTCGCGCGGGGTTTCTGACGAGGGGTCCCTTTGGTCGTCGAGAAGCGCGATGCCCTCCGACGGATCATCCGTGAGGCGGGTGGGGCCGAGGATCTGATACGGCAGGTCAGAGGCGAGCAGCCGCTTGTCGACGGCCTTCTTCGCCTCGACGTAGGCGTACCACGCCCCGCCGTCGTCCTCCGTGGTGGCCTCGGCGGCGCCCGCGTAGGAGACCATGACGGTAAACGGTGCGAACTCGCCGAGCTCCTCGAGCGCGTCGATCATCGCCATCGCCGCGTCGCGGTCCACGGCAAAGGTGCGCTCGGCGGAGCCGCCGCCGGCGCCCGCGGACCACACGACCACGTCGAACGGGGTGAGCAGGCGAGCCCAGTCCTCCTCGTCGAGGGTGGTCAGGTCGCGGACGATGGCGGTCGCGCCGTCGTCGACAAGCTGTTGCACATGATCGGGGTTGCGCACGAGCGCGCTGACGCTGTGGCCAGCCTTTACGAGCTTAGGGACGGAGTGGCGCGAGACGTTGCCGCCCGCGCCGAGAACGAGAACGTGTTGGGATTGCTTAGGTGTTTCCATAACGCCCACCGTAACGCTATTTCTGCGCCTATACTTTGCGCATGCACGCAATTATTACGACCACTGGTAAAGACCGCCCCGGCGTCATCGCCGCAGTTGCCAAAACCGCCGCGGACGAGGGGCTGAACATCCTCGACGTCTCCCAGACCATCATGGACGACTTCTTCACCATGATCATGCGAGTCGCGCTGCCCGAGGGCGAGGTGGACATGGGGGCGCTGCAGGAGGCGTTCGACGCCGCCGGTAAACCGCTCGGCATGGTCGTGCGCATCCAGTCCGAGGCCCTGTTCAGCGCCATCAACGACATTTAAGGGGCGGCTGTGAATTTCGAGTTTTCAGACGCGCGGTTCCTCGACGTCATCCGGATGATCGAGGACTACCGCCTGGACATCCGCACCGTGACCATGGGCATCTCGCTCATCGGCTGCACCCGGCCCACGATGAAGGCCACCGCGCAGGCGGTATACGACCGCGTCGTCGAGCGCGCCCGCAACCTGGTACCGGTGTGCGAAGGCATCGAGCGCGAGCTGGGCATCCCGATCGTGAACAAGCGCATCTCCGTCACCCCCGTCGCGCTGGTGGCGGCGGGTGCCGACGGCAACCCGGTGGAGATTGCTCGCGCGCTGGACCGCGCGGCCGGCGAGCTCGGCGTCAACTTCGTCGGCGGCTACTCCGCGCTGGTGGAAAAGGGCGGCACGACCGCGGACAAGAAACTGATCTGCTCCATCCCGGAGGCGCTGAGCGTCACCGATAACGTGTGCGGGTCGGTCAACGTGGCGTCGTCACGCGCCGGCATCAACATGAACGCCGTGGCCAAGATGGGCGAGATTGTGAAGGAGGCCGCGGAGGCGACCGCGGACCGCTCCTCCATCGCCTGCGCAAAGCTGGTCGTCTTCGCCAACGCCGTGGGCGACAACCCGTTCATGGCCGGCGCGTTCCACGGCATCGAGGAGCCGGACACGGTGATTTCGGTGGGTGTGTCGGGCCCCGGCGTCGTCGACAATGCGATTGCTCCGCTCAAGGGGGCGTCGTTGAACGAGGTCGCCGAGGAGATTAAGAAGGCCGCCTTCAAGATCACCCGCGCAGGTCAGCTCGTGGGCACGCTGGCGGCGGAGCGCCTCGGAGTGCCGTTCGGCATCGTGGACCTCTCGCTCGCGCCGACGGCGGAGATGGGCGACTCGGTGGCGCACGTGCTCGAGCGCATGGGCCTGGACCAGGTGGGCACCCACGGCACGACCGCCGCGTTGGCGCTGCTCAACGACGCCGTGAAGAAGGGTGGCATGATGGCCTGCTCCCGCGTGGGTGGCCTGTCCGGCTCGTTCATCCCGGTCTCCGAGGACAAGGGCATGATCGACGCGGTTCACAGCGGTGCCATTTCCATGGACAAGCTCGAGGCGATGACTTCGATCTGTTCCGTCGGCTTCGACATGATCGCCATCCCCGGCGACACTTCAGCCGAGCTCATCGCGGGCATGATCGCCGACGAAGCCGCGATCGGCGTGATGAACCACAAGACCACCGCCTCGCGCCTCATTCCGGTGCCTGGCACCAAGCCCGGCGACGAAGTGAATTTCGGCGGGCTGCTCGGCTACGCGCCCGTCATCCCGGTCAATACCGTGGGCAACGACGAATTCATCCACCGCGGCGGGTTCATCCCCGCGCCGGTGCACGGGTTCAGGAACTAGCGGCCGAGACAATCACCGATCATCCCTGATTCAACATCTGACCGATCACGCCCGTACTCGCACCGTCGCGATGACAATTGCCGTAATAAACAGTGGGATTCCGCATGCTATCCAAACAAACAACATGCCGATACCCCATAGGGCGGTGTGATCGCCTGGCCCCTGAACCGCCGTCATGATCGGGTAATAGAGCGCAGCCCCCGCAGTAGCACCCAGCGCGCCCATGAGCGGTCCACGGACGGGCTGCGCTGGAACCTTTGCGCTTGCCAACAAGCAGACCACAAGCAAGATGGGAATTGTGATAACAGCCAAGTCTTCATCTGCTTGAGACGCAGCCCAACTGTCAATGCCTGCGGATACAAGAGCCACAATAGCGCAGCTAATGACAGCTAAAGTGACCGCGTAGCTGGTGCTGGTTAGACCTGACTGAACGCGACCATCCCTCTTGGTGCCACTACTGCAAACGTAGATCAGTACGGCGACGACCGCGGTAGGAGCCAGGACCAGTAACAAACCAAGCGCGAGTGCGGACACGATACCGTCCATCAGTTCTCCCCTCCAGAAGACGAAGCTATCGCCACTATCTCAAAAATAGATGTCAGCACACCGGCCGGCAGGCCATGGCAGCACGGATTACCTGAATCGCTGCCTCAATGTAAGTTCGATCTGCTCCACCGTACTCCCCCTTGATGTTGTTCATGGTGGCCACAAACGCAACATCGCAGGCAATCATCGCGCAGCGGTCTCCATTTGCGTTTTTGGCCGTCTAGACAGTTCTAGTGCACCTACTTTCCTGCAGGATTGTCGTGGCGGGCCGCACTGCTACTTTCGCTCCGGGCGGCTGCATGGGTGTAATCGCACACCGCCGGAGAGTGCTTCCGGCCCAGCTACGAGGGCCCTGATTTTTTGGCGCTGCGTCGCCCCTGACAGAAGAAGAAACCTGCGCCGGTCAGATGTGTTCGCTTCCATGCGGAGGGCAGCACTGTGAATGATTAGCGTTTCTTGCCCACCGCGAACCAGGCGACCCAGCCCAGGGTGTTGACTGCGCCGATAACCGGGGTCCACAGCCACTTCGGACCCCGGACACGCTTGGAGTTGGTACGTGCGAGGTCGCGCAGCGCGAAAGCCTTACCGGCGGTGTCGATGGTGGCCAGCACGCCAGCGATGGTCTTCTGGTCGGAGGAAAGTCCGTTCCAGGCGTCCTTGATGGTGTCGATGATGTCGTTGTTTCTTGCCATATTGCGAGTGTAGCGGGCTGCTTTGGTAGTCAACGTTTCGTCCGTCGAGAAGCAAGATGCTCACTATAGTGGACAAACTCTTGTGCGGTTTATGTTTCGGTTTGTACGTTCGCGGAAACGAATCTTCCGAACCGATGGAGATTGAAAATGCAACGTCGTAAACTTCTGCACATCATTACCGAACGCGTTAACTGCGAACCCCGCGGGATCACAGTCGATTCAAACATTATGCAGTTCGAGTGGATTCTCGGTGACATTTTTTGCTCGTGGTCGGATTGACGTTGTTGTCTTGGTGACAGTGACCCCCTCGGTGGAAGCTTCAATGCCGGCGTTGGGCCAAATATTTGCAATATCGGCGATTGCTTCACTCGTACGTCTTCTAAAATCTCTCATTTGAGCCGAGGACGTAACAGCTGATGTTGAGAAGTTTGCTGCCATCATGTCCCAGGTGAAGGTGTAGGCGACAATCAGACTGACTATACACCTATCCTAGATATTCTTGAGCATTAGCAGGAAACAACGCCATCAAACCTTGCTTTTTGGTTCCACCAACTGCCAAAGTGATGATCGTGCGTTGCGTGAGGTGCGAGATATACGCATTCAGAATCTTGGCCGAAAGCGATTAAGACTTTGATTCCCTGTTTCCCTGGGCAATTATTTGTTACTTTTACGTTGTCAGCGCTTGGCTGGACGTTAACGCAGGTAGCAACCGGGGATGAGGCGGAAAAGAAGCTAATTTCGCCCTCAGCCGTATTTGGGAGAAAACCGTCTGGGTCGACAGAGAGTGGCACGGTGTCCCCAGGTTGATACTGATTATTTTCAGATGCCTGGGCGGTGACGGGGGACACTGCAGTTAGTAAAGCGCAACCAATTAAAGTGAGCCCTTTTTTCCATACCATTGGTGATCATCCTTTCTGGATATATTCCATAGAATTGAATCTATTCTCTTCAGGGGTTGAGGTAAGGAACATCTCTACAAAACCAGAGCCCTGGAGCATTTCGTCCCACTCGATAGATTCTTCATTTTTACTTAAATCAGGGAATCTTCCCCAAAGACGAACAACTTTTCCTTCGTGAAGTCCAGGGTTAAAGAGATCGAAGTGGTACCAGAGCTGATTTTCGGGGGAGCCGCTGTTTCTTCCCGCTTGGATGCCGACTCCTGCTAAAATTGTTTCCTCTGGGAGTATGGTGTCTTGAAACATTTGGGTGGATATATTTTTCAAAAACTTGATTTCATCAGTCGTGATAGAAATAAATTGATTGATGACTATTCTCCTAGCGGTAGAAAGCAGTGATTATTCCGACAGGTCGGCCGTCTCCGCTTGCGGGATCTACTCGCTCTGTGGCAACAACCGTCATAACTCTTCCATTGATTGGGTAAGAGCATTCTTTCTTGCCATTTCCTGCATTTAAGCCGCCTTTGCATTCGGGGGCGTTATGTAAAACTGTGTCAATCTCTGTAGTGGCTGGAACGAAACCGCCGTGACTGTCCTTGATGTGAGAAAGCCCAAAACCAACACTGCCGGGCTCATCTCCCTGCCCTACGCGGAGTGGAAGATCCTCGCCTTTCGGGCCAATGATTGTTTGGCTAATAGTCCAGTCAATTGGCTGAGCGGCCACTGCAGTGGGGGAAACAAGTAACCCGATAGATGCCACCAAAGTGGCGGATAGAAATTTCTTTACTTTCACGGGCAACACCCTTCAAATATGTTTGGAAGATATGCGACGGGAGAGAATAAACCTTTGGCGCTGATGTTGGGGTCAAGTGAGACATGAATCAAAAAGAAAACCCTGTCTCATTACTTATGATGGTCTAGCTCTCCGTTTCCCGCAAGACCTTTTGTGAAAATATAAATTAATTTATTCAGAATCGACACCTCAGATCCTTTCGGGGGCTGGGGCAGGCACTTACTTGGGTGTTCCACTGGAACTCAACGCCATTCGGTGCGAGCGTCACTGGCGAGCTTCTTGATGTCCACAGCGAAGAATATTTGACGTTGGATTACGCTCGAGGTGAGGTGACCCCGCAGGTCAGTGGGATGCCGAAGATGCGCAGCGCGCTAACCCCAGACGACGTGTATCCCTTATTCGAGCTGGTCTGGGCCAAAAATGAGCCAGACCCATACGGAGAGACACCGAAGTTTCCGAAGCGCTCGGCGGTGCGGCTCATTTGCGAACGCAGTGGAGAACTCGCCTCCGGCATAGACGTCTTCTACCCAGTGGGCGGTGAAGACGCCATAGAGAAGTTCCTTCCCCGAGTTCACTGGGGCCAGACAGTTGATTCACTCTTCTCCGACCTCTGGCACTTCGGAGAGCTGAACGCTTTGGTGAAACCGTTTCAATTCCTGAAAATCGGCAACGAGTACGCGACTACGACACCGCCACCGCTCGAGGTGGATTGCCCGATGTTGACCGTTGATGTCCCCAACGAGTCGGTGCGGCTGAGTACGTCTGACGGTGAGCTGGTGATGATTACGGACTTCACAGATGAGGCCATTGAGCGGGTGTTGGCAGAGTTCGAACGGTTAGTGGATCCCTGGGCGCGGTCTCGCGTGCTCGCAGGTTCACATCCCGACTATGAGCTTTGGGCCGGCGATGTTGCGCGGTCGTATCTAGTAACACCGT
>NZ_KV835980.1:0-15949 GCF_001838175.1 Corynebacterium sp. HMSC034A01
GAAACCGGGTGAGTCTGCATCGTTCCCGGAAATCTCGCTGACGCCGATTCCCAAGCCGAAGCCACAACCGGAACCGAAGCCGACGACTACTTCGCCGGCCACCACGGCGACGAAGCCGTCGACTCCGAAGCCGACGACCTCGGCCGCAAATCCGTCGACTCCGAAGCCGACGACGTCTACCCCCAAGACGACCACGACGAAGCCGGCCACCTCGACGTCGACCAAGGTGACCCCGACGACTACGACGCAGCCGTCTACCACGACGACTACGACGCAGCCGACCACGTCCACCTCGGCGACCAAGCCGACGGCCGAGCCTGCTCCGACCACGGACTCCAAGCCGAAGAAGCCGAGCATCATCGGCACTGTCACCGACCCGGAGGGCAACCCGCTTCCGCCGTCGAAGGATAAGGACGGCAAGCCGCAGCCGCCGACCGTGATTGTCAAGGACAAGGACGGCAACCAGGTCGGCGACCCGATCGAGGTTGACGAGAACGGCAACTTCGAGGTTCCGGAGGTGCCGGAGGACGGCGATTACGTGGTGATCGTCGACGCGCCGGACGGCTTCAACGATCCGAAACCGCAGGTTGTACCGGTGAAGAAGGGTGAGACCTCCAAGCTGCCGCCGATCAAGGTGGACAAGCCGGAGATTGAGCTGGACAAGAACAAGCCGGCTGCAAAGCCGGGCTCCGTCCACGGTTGGTTGGTCGACGATTCCAACCGTCCGATCACCGGTTCCGACATCAAGCTGGTGAAGAAGGGCGTTACCGACCCGGAGACCGGTGAGACGTTCGACTACGAGGTCCCGATCAAGGTCGACGCAGACGGCTACTTTGTCACCCCGTCGATCGACTTCAAGTACTTCCCGGACGGCAAGGCCGACTTCGACCTCGAGGTCACCCTGCCTGAGGGCTGGCCGGATGTGGACGTCAACGGCGACAAGATCAACCGCACCGTGACCGTTAAGTCTGGCGAGTCCACCCCGGTGGAGATCAAGGTTGAGGCGCCGGAGACCCAGTCCATCGTCGGCCGCGTCGACGATGGCAACGGCAAGGCTGTGCCGGGCACTGTTGTTGTGGTGACCGATCCGCGCGGCAACTCCCGCGTCATCCCGGTCGAGGACGACGGCTCCTTCGAAATCGACGACGTCATTCCGGGCGTCCACGATGTGGAGATCCTCACCCCGGGCCGCGGCAACGATGCTGACCCGATCAAGGTGCCGGTGCGCGCTGGCGAGGATGTCGAGCTGCCGGAGATCCACCTGACCGAGAACAAGTCCCTGAAGCTTGAGAAGCGAGTTTGGGGCCGTGACGCCGACAACAACGGCAAGGTCAAGAACGAGGACGGCGAGCTTGTCGACGATGTGATGACCGTCAAGGACGGCGAGGACCTCCTCTACGCCCTGATTGTCACCAACGACGGCGACACGCCGATCAAGGACATCACGTTCGACGATCCGGAGCTGGAGAAGCGCAACATTGAGCTGACCATGCCGGAAGGCTGGACCGCTGAGTCTGAGCTGGCTCCGGGCGACTCCAAGGTCTTCAGCGCCAAGATGAAGGCGCCGGAGGATGCGTTCGACTTCAACAACGTCGCAACCGCAAGCGGTGTCACCTCCAAGGGCGAGAAGGTCAGCTCCCTGCCGGATTCCGCTTACACCAAGTTCCTGCGCGGCGCTGTGGACAAGAAGGTCAACGCCCGCTTCGCCACCAACAAGGATAAGCCGGTGAAAGCCGAAGCGAACTCGCCGCTGGGCTTCACCTACGAGGTGACCAACACCGGATCCACGCCGATGGTGAATGTTTCTCTCACCGACATCGTCTACGAGGACGGCGTCGACGAGGACAAGTGCGAGCCGGCGAAGGCGTCCGACAAGACCGAGGACAGCCAGTGCTACGACCTCGATGTCAAGGCGCCGGAGGATTTCAACGGCACCCTGCTGCCGGGCGAGCGGGTGATCTTCACCGCCGAGCTGCCGGAGGGCCTCAAGGAGGGTGCAAAGCACCACAACGCAGCTGAGGCTCGTGGCGAGCTGCCGGCACGTCCGGGCCGCGGCGACAGCTACACCGGCGAGCCGGAGTACGGCGAGGACCCGTCGTCCGTGCTGATCATCTCCCCGAAGGACAACATCAAGGGCAACGCCCACGTCGTGGTCTCCGAGGGCGCAGAGATCGACTCCAGCAACCTCCAGGTGATTGCTTGGGTCGACGACAACGGCAACGGCAAGCAGGATCCGGAAGAGAGCCTGACCGGCCTGAAGATCTCCCTGGTGCCGTCCGACGGTGCCCCGTCCTTCGCCGGCGATTCCGACGAGAACGGCAACGTCCTGTTCGAGGGCACGCCGTACGGCAAGTACTCGGTGAAGATTGACAGCCCGGGCAACCTGCGCCTGGTCGACCCGAAGGATCCGGAGAACAACTCCTTCGATCCGGGTGCGGTCCTCGAGTCCAAGGAATTCGAGGTCAACAAGGACGAGCAGTACATCAACCTCCAGCTGGAGACCCCGCGTACCGCAGGCATCTCCGAGGGTGGCGCTGCACAGGGCGACGAGGACGGCAGCTCCCTGGGCAAGTGCCTGGCATCTGCGTCCTCCGTGTCCAACCCGGTTGCATGGCTGGTTCCGCTCGGCCTGCTCGGCGCCGTCATGGGCGGCATCGGCGTGATGTTCGAGGATGAGCTGAACCAGGTTTCCGCCCAGGCCAACGCCGCACTCCGCCAGGCCCTGCCGGAAACGAACTTCGGCAACGGCCTCAACTTCGAGCGTCCGCAGTGGATGAACGAGATCCAGGCGCAGATCGACGGCGTGAACCGTCAGCTGGCAGAAATCAACCCGGCTGCCCCGGCAGCCGCCGGCGGTGTGGCACTGCTGGCATTGGCTGGTCTGCTTACCGGCCTGTACTACGCAAGCTGTGAGCTGGGCTGGGCTGATCCGCAGGAGAGCGGTAGCTCCTCCAAGGATTCCGAGGGCTCCAGCTCCGAGGGCTCCAGCTCCGAGAAGACCGACGCTGAGGCTGAGGACCAGCCGGAAGAGGCCACCAACTAAAGCCCCGCTCCATGGTTGAGATATCAGCGGCACCCCGGCCTCGTCGAGACGCATCGGCGAGGCCGGGGTGCTGTGTTTTTACAGGCAATAAATATTGAGACAGCGCGCTGAAACGTATAGATTCGTAGATGCTTTTTGGGCTTTCGCGCGCTTTTTCACATTCGAGAGGTAATAATGGCTTCAAACTCCAAGGTCAACCGCATCGCCGGGCTGTCGCTCGCCGCTGCAGTCGCGGGCACGCTCACACTCGTGCCCGTTGCGAAGGCGGATACGTCGTCTCCGTCCTCGGAGTCCGCTACTTCGAAGGCTCCTATCGTCTCCACGGAGGACACGAGCTCCGCCGCTCCGGTTTCCTCGGTGTCTTCCTCCACCTCTGCGTCGGCCAGCGAGTCCGCTTCCGCGGTGAAGCCGGCTGAGGGGTCCACGAAGGCGTCGACAAGCAAGGTTGCCCCCACAACCAAGGCGGACACCGCGCAGGAGTGGGCCGACATCCTCAAGGGCTTCGCCTCCCTGATCGTCTCGGCGACGGCCGCTGGCTCCGGCACCGCGGGTGTGGAGTACACCTCTGACAACCACACCTACAGCGCCGTGGCCAGCAACCCGACCAACGGCCGCCTCTACGCCGTGTCCAACGAGGGCCACCTGCTGCGCATCCACCCGCAGACCGGCAACCTGAAGGACCTGGGCGCGATCCCGGGCGTGGACGCCAAGGAGATCACCTCCGCGGCCTTCACGCAGGACGGCACCTTCGTGCTTTTCGACGGCGAAGCCGTCCACACCAAAGACCTCGCAGACGACGAAACCGGTCCGAAGAGCGCCCCGAAGAACCTCGAGTTTGTGAAGAAGCCTATCGAAGGCGTGCGCGACCTGCCGGAGCTTGCGTGGGCTCCTACCGACAACGACGCCGAGCTGGTTGCACTCGGCGTTAAGGACGGCAAGGCGACGCGCTACACCCTGAACGTGAAGGGCGAGGAAGCCACCGCCGCCGAGGCTCCTGCCGAGGTTGCAAAGGGCGTCGACCTGGATGACGTCGCCGCGTTCGAGTACGCCTACCTGGAGGATGACGCCACGTTCTTCGCCGACGGCGAAGGCAACGCCGTGAAGTTCGAAGACGGCAAGATCGTCGACGTTGAGGCTGACCGCTCTGCCGAGGACAACTACAAGGCAGTGGCGGGCCTGGAGGCGAAGCCGGCCTCCGCCGCCGGCGAGACCCCGGTGGCCGGTTCCGGCCAGCCGACCGCCGACGCTGATGCGCCGACGGTGTCCGCGACCAACACCGCGGAGCCGACGCCGTCCAAGAAGTCCCCGAGCATTGGCCAGAAGGCCCCCGAGGTTGTCGAGCTCGACGTTGAGGTGCTGACCGAGGACGGCCGCCCAGTGCAGGGCGTCACCTTTGTCAGCAAGGACGGCACTGTCGACGGCAGCACCGACGAAACCGGCAAGGGCAAGGTATCCCTCAAGGTTGACGATGCCTCCCGCGAGAAGAAGGCCTTCAACCTGGCAATCGCCGAGGCGCCGGAAGGCTGGGGCGACTCCGTGGCTGAGGTTCAGCGCGGCGCCAAGTCCGTGAAGTTCATCCTCCCGGAGGGCGAGAACGCGTCTGCGACCACCACCGTGGCGGCGCAGGCGGGCACGCCGACGTCGACGCCTGCCACCACCACGACGAAGAAGACTACGGAGCAGGACAGCGACGGCCTGATCGAGGTGGACGTCCTGGTCAAGACCGCCGACGACAAGGTCGTCGAGGGCGCCGAGTTCAAGAGCGAGGACGGCCGCGTCTTCGGCACCACCGATGCGAACGGCCGCGGCAAGGTCACCATCGACCCGAAGAAGGACAATGCGAAGCTCGTCCAGCTCACGCTGAAGGAAGCGCCGAAGGGGTACAAGAACGCCGACGTGGTGATCCGCCGCGGCGACACTGAGGCAGAGCTCGTGCTCCCGCGCGACCCCAACGCGACCCCGTCGTCCACGCTGAGCAAGCCGGACCAGGTGCTGAAGGTCATCGACCAGGTCCGTCCAATGGCGTCGTCCTTCCTCGCCCCGGCGGCCGCACTGGCTGGCGCTGGCGGCCTAGCGGGCGCGGCTGGCGCCGGTGGCTCGAAGACCACCAAGACCACGTTCGGCGGCACGAAGGTGACCTCGAGCAGCACCACGGGCCGTTCCACGGGCCGCTCCACCAGCGTGACCCCGTCCGCGAAGGTGGTCACCCGCAATGGCAACTCCACCAAGGTGGCCAAGGCGAACTCGACCACCCGCACCACCTCCTCCGACACGGAGCGCGACGGTGATCTCGCGGATACCGGTACCCCGATGCGCGCAATTATCGCGCTCGGCGTGCTGTCCGTGCTCATCGGTGGCGCTTACCTGGCGCTGGGCCGCCGCCGCGAGAACCAGTAGGCCCGCGTAGAACCGCAAAAGGCGGCTCTCAGCTTCTGGGGGCCGCCTTTTGTCATGCCGGAAGGTTAGAACACTTCGACGCGCCCGCCCACGGACTCGATCTGCACCAGCTGCTTCTCCCAGCCCGGGGTGCCCGGGTGCACGCGCATGATCGGGCGCGAGGAGATCTCCACGGGCGAGACCGACTCGCGCCGCGCTCCCTTGCGCGCGGCCATGCGCAGGTGGGCGCGGTGGCCGGACTTGGTCAGCTCCTCAAGTGACCGGCTCTCGCCGGACAGGGAGTCGCGGGCGCCCTGGAGGAGGGCGATGAACTCGTCCAGCACCGGCACCAGGGACTCCGCGTTGGTTTCGCACATGTTGCGCACCAGATCCGGGTCGGTGCTGGCCACGCGCGTGGAGCCGCGGAAGGACCCGGCGGACAGGGACTGCGCTAGGGTGCCGCCGTGGTCGCCGACCAGCGCCAGCGCCTCGGCGATCACGTGCGGCAGGTGGGACACGCGGGCGACGGCCTCGTCGTGGCGGTCCACAGAGACCGGCACCGCCTCCGCACCGACCACCGAGGCCATCCGGCAGACCACGGTGAACAGCTCGGCCCACGCGGGGTCGCCGGGGTGCTCGCGGGCGTAGTCGAAGGTCACGGCCCACGCAGCGCTTGCGAACAGACCCTCCTGGGAGGCGGTCCACCCGGAAAATTCCGTGCCGGCCATCGGGTGCCCGCCCACATAGCGGGACTCCAGGCCGCGCTCGACCACCAGGTCGTAGACTGGCTTTTTCACGCTGACCACGTCGGTGATGCCGCACGAGGGCGCGAATTCGGCCACCTGGTCCAGCACCGAGGCCACGGCCCGCATCGGCACTGCCACAACCACCAGCGCGCGGTCGTGTTCGGCGCGGCGCAGCACTTCCTCCACGGAGTCGGATACGTCGAATCCGTCCCTGCGGGCGGCGCGGGCACCGTGCAGCGTGAAGCCGTAGACGCGCTCCCCACGCGTTTGCAGGTCGCGCATGAGCGATCCGCCGATGAGTCCGAGGCCGACAATGCACACTGGGGGCAGCTGATGGGTAGTCACCGCACTCAGTCTAGTGACACCTCCGCGGGCGCGGACTACGCTTCGACACCATGAGCCAGGATTTCCCGGACGGGTACGCAGTCACCGTCGAGCGCGCAGATGGCGCGTGGCGTGTGCGCGAGTTCGACGACGACTTTTCGGACTTTTCCACCTCCATCACCGCGGTTCGCAACCTGCGCGCGGAGGGGCCGGCCTTTGCGCTGCTCAATGTGGAGGAGGACTACCTGGTCATCGTGCGCCCGGGGCCGTCGCAAACCCGCGTGCTCATCTCGGATGCGACGATGGCGGTGGACGACGATTTCGCCGCGGACATCCTGGACGAGGCGGGCACCGAGATCCCGGACATTGACCCGGACGAGCTGGACAATGTGGACGCGTGGGCGGACGGGGACTTCGACATCCTCGCGGACCTCGGCCTGTCCGAGGAGCAGATGAGCATTTTGCTTGACGACGACGCGGATCCGGCCGACCTCGCCCAGTCAATCGCCGACGAGCTCGGGTTTGGCGACGAGTTGGACGACGTTGTCGGTTAGCCTGCGGCGCGCCGAGGAGCGCATGCGCGTCGCGCTCGAGACCGCCAAACAGACTCCCGCCGGCGACGTACCGGTGGGCGCTGTCGTGTTTGATGCCGCGGGCGAGGTGGTGGGCAGGGGCGTGAACCGTCGAGAAGCGAACTGCGATCCCACCGCCCACGCCGAGGTGGAAGCGATCCGCGACGCCGCGCGGACGTTGGGGGCGTGGCGGCTGGACGGCTGCGAGCTGGTGGTAACGCTGGAGCCGTGCACGATGTGTGCGGGCGCGATCCTGGGGGCGCGGGTGTCCTCGCTGGTCTTCGGCGCGTGGGAGCCGAAGACCGGCGCGGTGGGCAGTGTGCTGGACGCGATCCGGGACCCGCGCCACCTGCACACCCCCGAGGTGCGCGCGGGCGTGCTGGAGGCGGAAGCTGCCTTCATGCTCAAAAGCTTCTTTAAAGGCCTGAGGGTTAATTGAATCGTTACCCAACGCCGCGCCATTCGGACCTATAGTGGGCGAACGCAACCGAAAATCAACGAAAAGGAGTTAGACAATGGGTATCGAGGACAAGGCAGACCAGCTCAAGGGCGGCGCTAAGGAAGCTCTGGGCAACCTCACCGATAACGAGAAGCTCGCCAACGAGGGCAAGGCTGACCAGCTGGTCGGCTCCGCCAAGGAGAAGCTCTCCGAGGCTGGCGACGCTATCAAGGACAAGGCCAACGAGGTCGCCGCGAAGGTCGAGGACAAGCGCGACGAGGCTGAGGACCAGGCTGAGCGCTAATTTGGTTATCCGGCAGCGCTGCCGTTAATCTGTTCGGCGGTAGCGTGTCCGAGCGGCCGAAGGTACTCGCCTCGAAAGCGAGTGAGGGTAAAACCTCCGCGGGTTCAAATCCCGCCGCTACCGCCAAAGTGTCAAGCCCCCGGAAACGGGGGCTTTTCGCATGTCGGGGGCGGCCACTAGGATGGGCCGGGTTACGCTCGCGCGGGCCGCGGGCGGGAAGGAACGGGTCTTTTACGTGGCGAAACTGCTGTACAAACTCGGGCGCTGGTCGTACCTGCACAAGTGGCGGGTGATCGTCGCCTGGCTGCTGCTGCTCGGGGCGACGGCCGCTGGCGCGTTGTCGCTGATGAAGCCGTTCACGGACGAGTTCGCTATCGAGAACACCCCGGCGATTGACGCGCTGGATTCCATGGCGGAGAACTTCCCCGACGCGGGCAACGTGGCCACCGCGCCGAGCGTGAACCTGGTCTTCGCCGCGCCCGAAGGGGAGCGGCTGGACACCCCGGAGCACATGGCGGCGATGGATCAGACCGTAGGTTACATCCGCGACCACCTGGGCGTGGAGGGGCAGCGCTTTGGCAATCCGGTGCAGGTCAATGAGGAGCTGCAGCGCATCATCATCGACCAGATGTCGGAGATGGGCATGCCGTCCGAGCGCGCGGAGGCGGACGCGCACAACATGCGGATGCTTTCCGACGATGGCCGCATCGCCTACACCACCTTCGACTTCGATGCCCCGTCCTCGATGTCCGTGGACCAGGCGGACCGCGATGTGGTGACTGAGGCCATGCAGCTGGGCCGCGACGCCGGGCTGCAGGTGGAGGCCGGCGGTGCCGGCTTCGGCGACCCGATCGCGGTGAAGACCACCTCCGAGATGGTTGGCCTGGGCGTGGCGTTTGTGGTGCTGGTGGTCACGTTTGGTTCGCTGGCCGCGTCGGTGATCCCGCTGATCTCCGCCGTGGTGGGCGTGGGCATCGGCGCGCTTTTGGTGCTGCTGACCACCCACTGGGTGGAGCTGAACAACGTCACCCCGGTGCTGGCGGTGATGATCGGTCTGGCCGTGGGCATCGACTACGCACTGTTCATCCTCTCCCGCTACCGGCAGGAAGCGCGGGACCTGCCGCCGGACGAGGCCGCAGGCATGGCGGTGGGCACCGCCGGTTCCTCGGTGGTCTTCGCCGGCACCACGGTGTTCACCGCCCTGGTGGCGCTGGCGCTGGCGGGCATTGAGTTCCTCACCTGGATGGGCCTGGCGGCCGCGGCCACCGTGGCGATCTCCGTGCTGGTGGCGCTCACACTCGTGCCCGCGCTGTTGGGCCTGTGGGGCTCGAAGGCGTTCGCCGGCAAGATCCCCGGCCTGGCCGGCAACCCCGGGCCCGGCAAGCGCCCGGGCAAGGACCTGGACGGCAACTCCCTGGGCCGGCGCTGGGTCCGCTTCGTGGAAAAGGCCCCCGGCCTGGTCATGGCCGTGGTGGTGCTGGGCTTAAGCGCGCTGAGTATCCCGGTGCTGAACCTGGAGATGGCCCTGCCGTCGGACACCACCTCCAACCTGGACACCACCCAGCGCAAGTCCGCCGACCTGATGGCGGAGGGCTTCGGCCCCGGCGTCAACGCCCCACTTTTGCTGGTGGTGGACGCGCACAGCGTCAACCCGGACTCGGAAATCCTGCAGCCGTACATGGACGCCATCCCGGACGAGGCCGGCGGCGACGCCGAAAAGGCCGCGATGGCCAGCTTCATCTACACCGTGGGCGAGGTCGGTGCCGTCGGCGGCATCACCCACGCCCAGCTCATCGGCGCCAACGAGGACTTCACCGCCGCGCAGATCCTGGCCACCCCAGACGGCGGACCCGAGGAGCAGCGCACCCTCTCCGTCGCCCACGGCGTGCGCGACGTGATCGGCCAGGTGGAAGACGCCACCGGTACCGACATAGGGCTGACCGGCCTGACCGCGGTGCAGATGGACATCACCGAGGAACTCGCCGAGGCCATGCCGCTGTACCTGACCATCGTGGTGGGCCTGGCCATCGTGCTGCTCATGGTGGTGTTCCGCTCCATCCTCGTGCCCCTCGTGGCAGGCCTGGGCTTCCTGCTCTCGGTGGGCGCCGCGTTCGGCGTCACCGTCCTGGTCTTCCAGGAGGGGTTGTTCGGCCTGGTCAACACACCGGGCCCGATCCTGTCGTTCCTGCCCATCTTCATGATCGGCGTGACCTTCGGCCTGGCCATGGACTACCAGGTCTTCCTGGTCACGCGCATTCGTGAGGCGTATCTGAAACGTGGAAACGTCGATAAGCTTCGCGCCGTCCACGAATCCACCGTCGAAGGTTTCGCGCAGGGCGCACGCGTGGTCACCGCCGCCGCGATCATCATGATCGCCGTGTTCATCGCGTTCTTGGACCAGCCGCTGCCATTCATCCAAATCTTCGGCTTCGCCCTCGGCATCGCCGTGCTCTTCGACGCCTTCTTTATCCGCATGGCCCTCGTCCCCGCCACCATGTACATCCTGGGCCGCTCCACCTGGTGGATGCCCAAGTGGCTCGACCGTCTCCTGCCCGAAGTGGACGTCGAGGGCACCGAACTAGAAAAGGAACACGCATGACCGACGTGACGTTTGAGGCCCACACCCAGCTCGAGCCCGCGCCGGGTCGCCACGGCCGCACCGGTGTGATCCACACCCCGCACGGCGACATTCAGACCCCGGCGTTCATCCCCGTGGCCACGAAGGCGACGGTGAAAACGCTCACGCCGGAGCAGATCCGCCAAACCGGCGCGCAGGCGATCTTGTCCAATGCGTACCACCTGTACCTGCAGCCCGGCCCCGACATCGTGGACGAGGCCGGCGGTGTGGCCGCGTTTGAAAACTGGCACGGGCCCACCTACACCGACTCCGGCGGCTTCCAAGTGATGAGCCTCGGTGTCGGGTTTAAGAAGGTCCTGGCCATGGACGTGGCGGGGCTGACCGATTCCGACATCCGCGCCGCGAACAAGGACCGCATGGCGCGCGTGGACGACGACGGCGTGGACTTCAAATCCGTCATCGACGGCTCGTCGCACCGCTTCACGCCCGAGGTGTCCATGCAGATCCAGCACCAGCTCGGCGCCGACATCATGTTCGCCTTCGACGAGCTGACCACCCTCGTGGACACCCGCGCCTACCAGGAGCATTCCGTCGAGCGCACGCGCCGCTGGGCCCGCAGGTGCCTGCTCGAGCATGATCGCTTAACGACGGCACGTTCCAGCAAACCCCTCCAATCCCTCTGGGGCGTCGTCCAGGGTGCCCAATACGAGGACCTGCGCCGATCCGCCGTGCGGGGCCTGTTGGACCTGGACAAGGAGGCGCGCGCCGAGGGCCGCCGCGGCTTTGGCGGCTTCGGCATCGGCGGCGCGCTGGAGAAAGAGAACCTGGGCACCATCGTCGGCTGGGTCACCGACGAACTGCCCGTTTCGATGCCGCGTCATCTGCTGGGGATTTCCGAACCGGACGACATCTTCACCGCCGTCGAGGCCGGCGCCGACACCTTCGACTGCGTGGCACCGACCCGCCTGGGCCGCCGCGGCGGGGTATACACCCTGGACGGTCGGATGAACCTCGCCGGCGCCCGGTTCAAGCGCGACTTCGCCGGGGTGGACGAGGAGTTCGGCGGCTACGTCTCCGAAAACTACTCGCGGGCCTACATCCACCACTTGCTCAAGGCCAAGGAGTTTTTGGCCGGCACGCTGTGCACGATGCACAACCTGGAGTTCATGATCCGGCTGGTGGACAACATCCGCGCCGCCATCGACGCCGGCGACTACGAGGCCTACCGCGACGAGTTCCTCGGCCGCTACTACGCGGGTCAGCGCAAGTAGGGGCCCTCCGCGCCGGTCGTTGTTTCCGGCCCCGCCTGCGCCTCTCTCTGCCCCGCCCGCGCCCCCTCCCTCCGCGTTTCCAGCTACAAGGGGCCAGCTAATCGCGATTTTTCGCCGGATAGCTGGCTGCTACTAGCTGGATCCTCGGCTCCGGGGCGGCACCTACAAGCGATCGAGGATCATGTTCATCGTTTCGGTGGCTGCCGCGATGTTTTCGTCGGTGGGCACGGTGAGGTTCACGTTTACTATCGCGCCGTTTTTCTGAGCGAGCGTGTTGTACGCGTCCAACTGCAGACCGTCAGATTCGGTCCTTTGAATGATCGAGTAGCCTTTCTCCGCATTTGCAGTAAACGGCAGCCGCTCGATGGTGATGTGCATCGTCCCAGCTTCAGTGGTGTACGAGTAGTTCTCGCATTTATCCAGGCTGGCGCTTACCTTGTCGGCCATCGGATCCTTTGTCACGCTGCGGTGGTAGGCAATCGCTGAAAAACCATCGGTCTGCAGGTCACCGATGGTGAACGTCTTCGCCGACATTTTTTCGGGGATGTACTCTTCCTCGCTTTTCTTGAACTCTTCGGCGCATTCAGGCGGATCGAATGAATAGTTTTCCGCGCCCTCGAGGTCGCGCGTTTGTTGTGCGTACTCCTCGATCTGCTCGGGCGGATACGCAGCAATTTGCTCGCCCTTGTACGTGATGCCGTCAAAAAGCTGGGAGAAATCCACGTCCTCCGGCACTTCAGTCGGCGCATCTTCTGAGGCGTTTTCCTCTGCGACCGCCTCCTCTGCGACCGCAGCGGACGACTCTGGGGTGTCCTGCTCTTGGCTCGCTTGGTCGCTGGAACTGCATCCAGCCGCGAGCAACAGAGCGCACGCAGCGAGGGAGGCTCCAACCGTATTCAGTATTCGAGCTGTCTGCATGATGCTTCCCCTTTTGCGTCATTCGGCTACTTGCCAGCCCACCCGGCAAGTAGTTTTCAGCATAGAAGCAATTACGGGCGAGGGCAGTCCGCACAAACCCTGAGCAACCGATCCCTACTATGGGCAAAATCCGCGCATACTCTGGCTCCCTTCCTCAGGGTTTGTGCGCAAAGTACCCAAACCCGCTACGCCGCCGCGCGCTCCTCGGCCCGGCGCACCGCTGCGATGGTCGGGTACGTCACCGGAAGCAGCAGCACCTCCATGGCGGTCTTCCACACGAAGCCGACCACCACGTAGTTCACAAACGCTCCCGCCGAGTCGACGCCGATGACGCTGGCGGCGATGGAGCAGAACAGCAGCGTGTCCGCGAATTCGCCGACCACGGTGGAGCCGATCAGGCGAGCCCACAGATGCCCAGCACCAAACCGGTCCTTCATCCGCTGCAGCACCCACGCGTTGAGCAGTTGCCCCACCACGTATCCGGTCAGCGACGCCGCCACGATCTGGGGCAACAGGCCGAGGACGGCGGCGAAGGTGTCGTCCATGTCGTAGAACTCGGCAGCCGGCAGCCAGATCGCGATGTAGAAAGACAGCACCGCGACAACGGCGATGCCGAATCCGGTGAACACGGCCCGCCGAGCAGCCTTAAATCCGTAGACCTCGGCTATCACGTCGCCGATGACATAGGAGATGGGGAAGAGGAAGAACGCGCCGTCGGTGATCAGCGGCCCGAGTGCGACGCCTTTTTGCGCGGTGATGTTGGAGATCAGAAACACTGCGCAGAACAGGGCGAGCAGGTAGGGGTACGGGGAGCGGGAAACGCGGGGTGACATGCGCTTTATCATGGCACACATGTCTGATTTCGAAGCTCCTGCCGGCCGCTACGCCCCAAGCCCCAGCGGTGATCTGCACTTCGGCAACCTCCGCACCGCGGTGTTGGCGTGGTTGTTCGCGCGCCACACCGGCCGCAACTTCTACCTGCGCGTGGAGGACATTGATTCGGAGCGCTCGTCCGCGGAGTCCGCGCAGCGCCAGATCGAGGATCTCAAGATGCTCGGCCTCGACTTCGATTCACCCGTGATCTATCAGCACGATCGGGGCGACGCGTACGCCGAGGCGCTTCACCGCCTGGACACCTACGAGTGTTACTGCACCCGCCGCGACATCCGCGAGGCCGCCTCCGCGCCCCATGCGCAGCCCGGCATGTACCCGGGCACCTGCCGCGATCTTTCGGAAGAGCAGCGAGCTCTACGACGCTCCGAGCTCCACGCCGAAGGCCGCCTCCCGGCAATCAGGCTGCGCGCGCACGTGAGGGAGTGGACGGTGCGCGACTTCTATCAGGGCGAATATACGGGGCCGGTGGACGATGTGATCCTGAAGCGCGGCGGGCGGATCGATCAGGCGCAGGCGGGGGACTGGGCATACAACCTGGCCGTGGTCGTCGACGATGGATTCCAGGGCGTGGACCAGGTGGTGCGCGGAGACGATCTGTTGTTTTCGGCGCCGGCTCAGGCGTACCTGGCCGACCGTTTAGGGCTCACAGTCCCCGTTTATATTCATGTTCCGCTCGTGTTGGGGCCGGAAGGGCGTCGATTGGCAAAGCGTGATGGGGCGGTGACGTTGCGGGAAATGTTGAGGGGGAACAGTGCGGAAGAAGTTGTGTCGCAAATCGCGGAATCGCTCGGCTACGTGGGGGTTTCGAACGTCCAGAAGTTACTGGAGGAATTTGAACCGGCGCAGCTTTCGCGCGAACCGTGGCTGTGGACGCCTCAACAAAGATGAATTTTTGCCATATATAACCTGGGTTTTATATTAAATTTCCTTGCGGAATGACTGAATTTCACTCATATTGGGCCACACCCTTTTAGCTAGCCCTTTGAGGAGATTTCAATGAACCCGAAGAAGATCGCCGCGAGCGCCGTCGCATTGGCTCTCGGCACCTCCGCCATCGTGGCGCCGCAGGCGACTGCGCTGCCGGAAGAATTTGTCAGCCCGCCGGGTGCCCTGGGCAACCCGGAGCAGGATGACTGCCAGATCATCATGGAGGACAACGTTTCCACCTCCCAGCCGGGTGACGCCAGGGAAGCGGACCAGAACGGCGTTTTCGCTGGTGTCGCGCTCAACGAGGCCAACACCGAGTACCTGGCGTGGGTCTCCGTGGACAGCAAGGGCGAGCGCATCTTTGAGCGTGCCGTGGCGAACGCCGAGATCACGAACAATGCGACCAAGGACGTCACGCAGTCGTTCACGGTGAAAGAGCAGCAGTCGGGCACGCTCGCGTTCGATGCGGAACACGAGGGCGAGAAAGTCAACCTCGACGTCACCGACATTATCCCGGTCGACAACGAGCAATTCTCGGTGAAGCCAGGCGAGCGTCAGACGGTGTCCGCGAAGCTCGGCCTGAACGACTCCCTGGATAAGCAGACGTGGGCGTGGAAGATCAACCAGCCCACCTCATCTGGGCAGTCGGTCACCCGTGTGAACACCTGGGCGACCGTCGACGTTGCGCCGTGGCCGTTTGAGACGGACAACTGCCTGCCCATCACCGCGTCGTCCACCAAGTCCAAGGCGATCATCGCTGACGGCAACGAGTACGACACCGGTATCACCGTCGCCAACGCCGAGAACGACTTCGAGCGCCTGACCGGCAATGTTACCGTGGGCGGCAAGGCTGTCGCCGACGCCAAGGTGCGTGTGGACGCCGCAGGCAAGGTCTACGTCACCCTGCCGAAGAACGCGACCGGCGGCGTCGATAACGACAAGCCAGCCAAGGTCGACGTGGAGCTGCTCGCTCAGCCGCGCGAGGAGACCAAGGACTCCAAGTTCGAGGCCTACAGCTCGCCGCAGGTGCTGCGCGTGGTGGACGACCTCGGCCGCGTCAACCAGGATTCGCCGGAGTTCACCGGCGAGGTTCCGGTGCAGAAGTTCGCGCCGGAATACAAGTCCCCGGCCAACGTGAAGCCGGGCAAGACCGTCAACGTTGCACTGAAGACCCAGCCGGGCGACGTGCGCGGTAAGGCAGTGGACGCCACCTACACCGTCAAGAACGCCCCGGAGGGTTGGACCGCCGAGCCGGCCAAGGACGGCACCTTGAAGGTCACCGCTCCGGATGGCGCGAAGGGCGGCGACACCGCTGAGTTCACTGTTGAGGTGGCGTACCCGGATGGTTCCGTCGATACGCTTAAGCCCGTTGTGAAGGTGACGGACTTCCAGGCAACCGTGACCACCCCGGGCTACGGCGAGGAGAAGGGCAAGCGCGGCACCGAGGTCACCCTGACCCAGAACGAGAAGCTGCCGAAGGGCTCCACCTTCACCATCACCGAGGATCAGGACCTGGGCGACTGGAAGCCGGAGATCGACCCGAACACCGGCGAGATC
>NZ_KV835980.1:16049-25464 GCF_001838175.1 Corynebacterium sp. HMSC034A01
GACCCGAACACCGGCGAGATCACCGTCACCATCCCGAAGTCCGCGAACCCGGGCGACGAAAAGACCATCCTGGTGGATGTGAAGTACCCGGACGGCTCCACCAGCACAAAGGTCCCGGCCAAGGTCATCGTGCTCAACGAGCCGGGCTATGGCGAAGTCACCGACAAGCCGGGCGAGAAGGTCGAGCTGCCGCAGACCGGCGACGTGGTCGACGGCTCCACCTTCACCATCAACCCGAAGCAGGACCTGGGCGACTGGAAGCCGGTCGTTGACGAGAAGACCGGCACCATCACCGTCACCATCCCGGAGAACGCGAAGCCGGGTGACGTCAAGGAAATCCTCGTCGACGTCAAGGACCCGAAGTCCGGCAAGACCGACACCGTCCCGGCGAAGGTCATCGTCCACGGCGCACCGGAGTACACGCCGGTGGAGAAGACCCCGGGCGACAAGGTGACCCTGCCGCCGAAGACCGACGGCGTGCCGCCGAAGTCCACCTACGAGATCACCCCGGACCAGGACCTGGGCGACTGGAAACCGGAGATCGACCCGAACACCGGCGAGATCACCGTCACCGTGCCGGAGACCGCCAAGGACGGCGACAAGAAGACCATCGACGTCACCGTCACCTACCCGGGCGGCAAGACCGACACGGTCCCGGCCGAGATCACTGTGAAGGACCGGGAGACCTCCCCGGGCAAGGACGATGAGCCGGGTACCCCGGAGAACCCGGACAAGAAGGGCCCGACGGTCATCGTCATCCCGGGCGGGACCAAGGAGCTGACTCCGGAGGTCAGCGGTGACAAGAACGGCGACCCGACCTACAAGATCCCGGACGGCTGGAAGATTCCGGACGGCTGGAAGATCACCGTCGATCCGAAGACCGGCGACATCACCATCACCGCGCCGAAGGACGCCACCCCGGGCACGAAGATCGAGGTCCCGGTGGAGATCACTTTCCCGAGCGGCAACAAGGAGACCCAGGAGATCCCGGTCGAGGTCGGCGAGACCTCCGAGGGCACCATCCCGTACGTCCCGGGCCAGAAGGATCCGCTGGTGGTCTTCGTGCCGAAGGACGCGGACAAGGGCACCGACCCGAAGCTTCCTGAAGGCTGGACCATCGTCGAGCGCGGCAACAACTCCTTCACCATCGAGGTGCCGGAGGGCACCAAGCCGGGCATCTACGAGGTGGTCTTCCCGGGCAAGGACGGCGAGATCAAGGTGCTGGTCGAGGTCAAGCAGGCCGTGACCGAGCAGGGCTCCTCCGAGAACCTGCAGAAGTGCTTCGCCAACATGTCGTCCGAGTCCAACCCGCTGCTGTGGCTGGTCCCGGTCGGCCTGCTCATCGCTATCGGCGCCCCGCTGGCTGGCCCGCTCGGCCAGGAGCTGGGCAAGGCTGCCGCGAACGTGTCGGCGCAGATGAACATCCCGAACCCGCTTGAGCAGTTCGGCATCGGCGGCAACACCAACCGCCGTCCGCAGCCGGAGTGGGTGACCCAGCTGCAGGCTGAGGCCAGCCGCATCCAGGCGCAGTTCGGTCCGGAGGTCACCCAGGCCGCCGCAATCGGCCTGTCCCTGGCCGGCCTCGCAGCGGGCCTGGGCATCCTGGCCGCGCTGTGCAAGGACGGCGAGCTGCCGGAGTGGGCGGCGTCCTCCACTAACGCCGAGGGTTCGTCCTCGAACAAGGACGGCGAGGGTTCCTCCAAGGAGGAGAAGCCGGCAGAGGACACGCCGGCTAAGGAGAAGTAACTCCCAGCGCTAGAACGCCCAGCCGCCCCCGTGAGACCAAACGGGGGCGGCTGGTTTTTCGTCGATAGGCTATTGCCCGAAGCCTTCGCCCTTGCGCCACGTCAAGGCCGCGCCGGGGGAGACGGGCGAGGCCGGATCGAGTATGTTGTGGACGCGAAGCCACTGCGTGTCCACCTGCTCGGGCGTGATGTCCACGACCGTGTAGCCGTGGGTGTCCAGCGCCACGTGGTGCAGGCTGGGGTTCGCGGCGCGCAGGTAGCCGCACGCCGCGCCGAAGATGGGGTGGCCGGTGCGGATCTTCGTCGACTCCGCCACGTTCGGCGCGGTGATGGAGGAGCAGACGATCTCGCAGCCGATCTCCTCGCCGCCGTGGGCGATGGTGTGCGCCCACTCGGAGTGGATGTCGCCGGTGAGGAAGATCGGCTGCTTGCCTAAACGGCCCAGGGCGTTGATCAGGCGGCGGCGCTCGAAGTCGTAGCCGTCCCACTGGTCGCCGTTGAGCGGCATGTCGTTGAGCTCGGGCAACGGTGCCTGCGCCGGCACGATGTTCGCACTGAGCGACTTCGCCACGGGCCGCGTGGCCGCGTGGTTGAACGCCGCGCCGAGGTGCAGCGGGGAGAACATCACGGAGTTGCCCAGTGCGTTCCACGTCGCGGTGGAGCGCTCGAGGGTGTTGATGAGCCAGTCGTACTGCTCGGAGCCGAGCATCGTGCGGGCATCGCCGGTTTGGCGGGCGCCGCCGCGCCAAAACTCCTTGTCGCGGTAGGTGCGCAGGTCCATGATGGTCAGCTCCACCAGGTCGCCGAAACGCAGGGAGCGGTAGATGTGGCCCTCGTCGGACGTTTCGGTCAGGCGCACCGGCATCCATTCGTAGTAGGCGCGCATGGCGGCGTCGCGGCGGGTGTGGAAGTCGCCCTCGTCCGCGTTGTGGTTGTCGGCGCCGTCACGCCAATTGTTGTTGGCGATTTCGTGGTCGTCCCACACCACCACCCACGGCAGGGCAGCGTGGGCGTCGCGCAGGTGCGGGTCGGTGCGGTAGCGGCCGTAGCGGGTGCGGTAGTCCGCCAGGGCGACAATTTCGTGGGCGGGCTGGTGCAGGCGCACGGGCCCGTAGCCGGCGTATTCGTACTGGGCGTATTCGTAGATGTAGTCGCCGAGGAAGACGGTCAGGTCCAGCTCGCCCGCCCAGGCGCGGGCCGCCATGTCCTGGTAGGCGGTGAAGAAGCCGGATTCCCAGTTGGCGCAGGAGGCGACGGCCCAGCGCTGCCGGTCCACGTGGCCAGCGGGTGCGGTTTTGGTGCGGCCGAGCGGGGAGGCGGCGCCCTCGTGCGGGCCGTTGGCCACGGTGAACGCGTAGTAGTAGACGGTGTCCGGTTCCAGGCCGGGCACGTCGACGTGGATGGTGTGGTCGCGCTCCACGCGGCTTTCGGTCTCGCCCTCGGCGACGACGTTGCGAAGCTGCGTGTCGCGCGCGACCCGCCAGCGCACCCGGGTGTTGGCGCCGCCGCCGGAGCCCGGCATCGCGTGCTCGTCGGGAGTAATGCGCGTCCAGATCACCACCGCGTCCGGCAGCGGGTCGCCGGAGGCCACGCCGTGCACAAACGGCAGCGGTGCTAGCTCCATCTCCACGGGCACCGGCTTCGTCGGCAGCGTGCTCTGCGATTGTGCGCTCGGCACCGCCACCGCCGCCCCCGCCGCCGAGGTTGCCACAGCGGCGGTGCGTAGGAAGTTGCGGCGGGAGACTGTGTGCGGCGAGTTCACGCCCATATCTTGGGCCGTGGATGGCAGTCCCGCGACCCGAGTGGCGCGATTTTGCGGGGATTTCAGCTCGAATTTTCGCGCTGTTTACCCTTTACGCGGATGGGGTCGCGATGTCGCGGTTGCCCAGCCGGGCGTCGATACGCAGAAGGCCCGAGCCGTCATCGCCGACGAGGTTGAGCTGGTCGAGGATCTCACCGACGGTGGCCTCCTCCTCGACCTGCTCGTTGAGGAACCAGTTGAGCAGGGCGCGGGACTCGAGGTCACCGACTTCGTCGGCAAGCCGGGTGATGGTGCGGATCTGCTCGGAGACCTTCCGTTCGTGGGCGAGCGCGGCCTCGAATGCCTGGCGCGGCGTGTTGATCTCCGGCGCGTTGATCTCGATGGTCTTCGGCACGACGCGCTCACCGCGGTCGATGAGGTGCTGGGCGAACTTCAGTGCGTGCTCGCACTCCTCCTTTGCTTGGGCGACGAACCACTGGCACAGGCCCGGGAAGGACAGTGCGTCCATCTCGTTGGCCAGGTGGCGGTAGGTGTAGGCGGCTGCGTACTCTTCGGTGACTTGCTGGTTGATGGCGTCTTTGAGCTGTTGGTCGATCATGGTGCGCAATCGTACGCGAAATTTTGTAGCTAGGTAAGCCTTGCCTAAAAATTTTTTAGGAGGAGCCCTATGGCGGTGAGTGGGTGTGTTGCAACGGCATTGATGGCAGATCTGTCGTTTAACCCCAATTCCCCCACGCGTATATGCGAAAACCGGCACCCACGCAGGGCACCGGTTTCGGATTTTGCGGAGGATGTGGGATTTGAACCCACGAGGGTCGTGAAACCCGCACGCGTTCCAGGCGTGTGACATAGGCCGCTAGTCGAATCCTCCAGCGACACTCGAAAGCGTCTTGCGATATATTAGACCACCCCGCGCCCACGGCCAAAACCGCAGCGCATCCGGCGTTCGTGCGCGTGGCTTGTTTATCGGGGGCCAACATGGCTACAGTATCGGGCAGGATCCCACGCGGTGTTATCTTGTGAACTCCCCCAGGGCGGGAACGCAGCAAGGGTCAGCGAGCTCTGGCAGGTGCGTGGGGTCCCTTTTCATTGCGCGCTACGATGTAACCCATGTCTCTTTCGGATCTTGATCCCACCCAGTTCTCCGAGCTGGCGCAGCGCACCCGCCAGCAGTACGACGAGCTCAAGGCCCGCAACCTCAACCTCGATCTGACGCGCGGCAAGCCGTCGAGCGAGCAGCTCGACTTTTCCAACGCTCTGCTCTCCCTGCCGGGGGAGGGCGACTACACCGACAGCACGGGCACGGACGTGCGCAACTACGGCGGCCTGACCGGCATCGCGGACATCCGCGAGCTGTGGGCGGAGGCGCTCGGCATCGACCCGGACAACCTCATCGCGGGCGATTCCTCCAGCCTGAACATCATGTTCGACCTGATCTCCTGGTCCTACATTTGGGGCAACAACGACTCGCCGCGCCCCTGGAAGGACGAGGAGCGCGTCAAGTGGATCTGCCCCGTGCCGGGCTACGACCGCCACTTCTCCATCACCGAGCACTTCGGCTTCGAGATGATCCAGGTGCCCATGACCCCGACGGGCCCCGACATGGACGCCGTCGAGGAGTTGGTCAAAGACCCCCAGGTCAAGGGCATGTGGACGGTGCCGATTTTCGGTAACCCGACGGGGGTGACGTTCGCACCGGAGGTCGTCGAGAAGCTTGCCGCGATGGAAACCGCGGCGCCCGACTTCCGCATCGTCTGGGACAACGCCTACGCCATCCACACCCTCACTGGCGCGCAGACCGACAACCCCGACGTGATCGCGCTCGCGGAAAAGCACGGCAACCCGAACCGCTTCTGGTACATGTCGTCCACCTCCAAAATCACCCTCGCGGGCTCCGGCGTGGCGTTCTTCGCCTCCTCGAAGGCAAACTTGGAGTGGTACGCCTCCCACGCCTCCATCCGCGGCATCGGCCCCAACAAGGTCAACCAGCTCGCACACGTGCGTTTGCTTGGCGACGTCCAAGGGTTGCACACGCACATGAAACAGCACGCAGCATCGCTGGCGCCGAAGTTCGAGGCCGTCATCGGGATCCTCGAAGACCGACTCGGCGAGTTTGGTGTGGCGCAGTGGACCGAGCCGGAGGGCGGCTACTTCATCTCCCTTGACGTGCTGGACGGCTCCGCCACCCGCGTGTGGGAGCTGGCCAAAGACGCCGGCATCACCCTGACCAAGGCGGGCGCGTCCTTCCCACACGGGGTGGATGAGAAGGACCAGAACATCCGCCTCGCGCCGTCGCTGCCGCCGCTGGATGAAGTGCGCACCGCCATGGACGGTGTGGCCACCTGCGTGCTGCTCGCCTGCGTGGAAGCTGCGGAGGCACAGGCGGGCTAGACTTGCCCGCGTGGCTCTGTACAGGAAATACCGCCCCGCAACGTTCGGCGAGGTCATCGGCCAGGAGCAGGTGACCCGCCCACTTTCGACCGCCCTGGACAACGGGCGGATCTCGCACGCCTACCTCTTTTCCGGTCCGCGCGGCTGCGGAAAGACGTCCTCGGCGCGCATCCTGGCGCGATCGCTCAACTGCGCCGAGGGGCCCACGTCCACGCCCTGCGGCGTGTGCGAATCCTGTGTCGCGCTCGCGCCGGGCGGGTCCGGCAACCTGGACGTGATGGAGCTTGACGCCGCCTCCCACGGCGGCGTGGAGGACATGCGCGAGCTGCGCGAGCGGGCGCTGTTCGCGCCGGCGGAGTCGCGCTACCGCGTCTTCATCATTGACGAGGCCCACATGATCACCAAAGAGGGCAACAACGCCCTGCTGAAGATCGTGGAGGAGCCGCCGGCCCACCTGATTTTCATCTTCGCCACCACCGAGCCGGAGAAGATGCTGGGCACCATCCGCTCGCGCACCCACAACTACCCGTTTAGGCTGCTGGCGCCGCAGGCGATGCGCGAGCTGGTGCAGCACGTGGTGGAGGAAGAAGGCGTCCACGTGGACGAGAACGTCTACCCGCTGGTCATCCGCGCCGGCGGCGGTTCGCCGCGCGACACCCTGTCGATTCTGGACCAGATGCTCTCCGGCGCCGGCGAGGACGGCCTGACCTACGAGTTAGCGCTGCCGCTGCTCGGCGTGACGGACCTGACGCTTCTCGACGCCGCCGTCGACGCCCTCGCCGACCGCGACGCAGCCGCGATGTACCGCACCATCGACCAAGTCATCGAGTCCGGCCACGAGCCCCGCCGCTTCGCCCTCGACCTGCTCGACCGCATGCGCGACCTGCTGCTGATCCGCACCGTCCCGGACGCCTTTGGGCAAGGGCTTGTCGACGCGCCTTCGGACCGCGCCGACATCCTCACCCAAGAGGCCCACCAGTTCTCCCCGCAGCACTTGGCCGTGCTGGCGTCCGAGGTCAACGACCGCATCGCGGACCTGCGCGGGGCGACTTCGCCCCGCCTGCTGTTGGAGATCATGGCCGCCCACCTGCTCACGTTGCAGCCCGGCGGCTCTGGTGCTGCGCCCGCCGCTCCCGCCGGTTCTGGTGCTGTGCCCCAGCCCGCGCCTTCTCCCGCGCCCTCCCCGCAGCAACCCCAGACATCACAACAACCCGGCCCTTCCCAACCGGGTGGTGGTGCGGCCGCAGCGGCCGCCGCAGCTGCCGCCGCGGCGAGTGCTTCGCGCAACCGCCAGCAGGAGCAGCCGCCCGCACAGCCGGCAGAACCCAAGCCGGAGCTCAAGCCTGAACCCCAGCAGGAGACCGCTAAAGCCCCTGCGCCGGACACTGACGAGCTGTTTGAGCGCATCGAGAAGGACTGGACACGGCTGCGCCAGTCCGTCGGCGAGCGCAACAAAGTCGCCGAGATCATGCTCACCGAGGCGAAACCCCTCGGCTTCGACGGCGACGTCCTCGTGGTTGGCCACCACACCGGCGCGCTCGCCGAGCGCATCAACGCAGAGAAGAACAACACCGACATCGCCACCGTGCTCTCGGAGAAGCTCGGGGCGAAAATCCAGGTCCGTTGCGTCATCGGCACCGACCCGTCCACCGCGAACCTGCGCCGCCCCGCCAAGCGCGAGGTGTGGAACCCGGGCGCGGAAACCGGCAGTGAGGACAGCTCGAGCTCCGACAGCGCCGATTCCGACGACCCCGCCCCCGCCCCGGCCAGCGGCTGGGACGCGCCCGCCCAGATCGGCGGGCCCGCGGCGGAGCACCCCACGCCGCCGCCAGCCCCGCAGCAACAAGCCCCCGCCCAACCGATGCCCGCCAAGCGCGAGGACGACTGGCGCAGCGCGGCCCTGGCCGCCAGCCAAAAAGCCGCCGAGCGGGCCAAGCGCGAACGCGAGGAGATTCCGCCGCCGCAGGAGCCGTATGACTATGACGAGGGGGAGCCGGAGGCGTCGATAGGCAATGTGCCCGAATACACCCGCGAAGACGAAGAACGCGACATGGCCGACCAGGCGCGCGACGAAGCCGGCACCGCCGACCGCCGCGACGCCACCGAAGTGGCGATGGACCTGCTCGCCGCCGAGCTCGGCGCGAAGCCGTTGTAGACTGGCGCGAGAACTATTAGCGAACGAAAGGGGATAAACCATGACCCAGCCGCAAGATATGCAGGAACTCATCCGCCAGGCCGCCGAGGTGCAGGCCGCCCTCCAGCAGGCGCAGATGGAACTTCTGCAGACTGAGGTCACCGGCACCGCCGGCGGCGAACTCGTCACCGTCACCATGACCGGCGGCGCCGAGATCACCGACATCAAAATCAAGCCGGAGGCCGTCGATGCCGACGACATCGAGTCGCTGCAGGACCTCATCCTCGCCGCGTACCGCGACGCCCACAACCAGGCTGGCAAGCTCGCTGAAGAGAAGATCGCCCCGCTGACCGGCGGCGCGATGGGCGGCGGCGCACCGCAGGGTGGCGCGCCGCAGGCAGGCCCGGGCGAGATCCCGTTCGGCGGCATCATCTAACTCCCGCTCTACGCGTCCGGCCCTTTGCGCGGTCGGGCGCGTTTTCTTATGTGAAAGGACGCCGTGTTCGAAGGACCACTGCAGGACCTTATCGACGAGCTATCGCGCCTCCCCGGCGTCGGACCGAAATCCGCGCAACGGATTGCATTTCACCTGTTGAAGGAGGAACCGGAGGACGTCGATAGGCTGCGCGCCGCGTTGGCCGCCGTGCGCGACGGGGTGACGTTCTGCCGCATCTGCAACAACGTCTCGCGCGAGGACGTGTGCCGCATCTGCGCCGACTCCGGGCGCGACAAGGCGCTCGTGTGCGTGGTGGAAGACGCGAAAGACATCCAGGTCATCGAGCGCACCGGCGAATACTCCGGCCGCTACCACGTGCTCGGGGGCGCGCTGGACCCGCTGGCGAACGTCGGGCCGAAGGACCTGGCGATCGCGCCGCTGTTGCAGCGCATCGGCGGGGTGCTGCCGGACCTGGAGGGCGCCGAGGCGCCGGCGGTGTCCGAGGTCATCCTGGCCACCGACCCCGACACCGAGGGCGAGGCGACCGCGTCGTACCTGGTGCGGCTTTTGAAGGACTTTCCGGACCTGACCATTTCGCGTTTGGCGTCCGGTATGCCGTTGGGCGGGGACTTGGAGTTTGTCGACGAGCTCACGCTTTCCCGCGCACTGACCGGCAGACTGCGGTTGTAGCGCCGCGGTTCCAGGGTGGGGGCGGCTGTGGACAACTTTGGGGCTGGTGTGGTGAGTTATCCACAGATTTCGGTTCGGGGGTTGTGCAGGGTTGTGTGCTGTTTAGTGTTCGTGGCATGAACCCGTTCGACGCGTTTATTCAGGCGATGGCCGCAGCATCCATGGAGACGCTGCGGCACTTCGACCTGTCGGTTGCGCTTTCGGCTGGGATGGCGCCGGATCGGGCGCGCGCGTGGGACGGGATGCAGAAGGTGTAC
>NZ_KV835980.1:25564-25809 GCF_001838175.1 Corynebacterium sp. HMSC034A01
CGGCGGGTACCGCGCGATCGAGCGCGCCGCCCGCGAACTGGTGCCCCGCGCGGATAACGCTCCGAAGAAGAAACAGGTCGCGTTCTCCGCGCCGAAGAACGGCCGAGCACGCATCACCATCGACACCACCGACCGCAAAGCAGCAGACCTCGAACACCGCCTGCGGCAAGACATCGACGCCACACAGCCAGCAGCACCCCAGATGGAGGAGGCGCTCTGGCGCATCGTCGAAGGCAAAACCGGCG
>NZ_KV835980.1:25909-26389 GCF_001838175.1 Corynebacterium sp. HMSC034A01
GCCGATTTCCGAGCACGCCCGCATCATGGCGGGTAATGGCGACGACATCATCCTCACACTCACCGACGGCACCATCATGACCGGGGCGGAGTACATGCAGCAAGAGTTCGGCGAAGCCTTGGAGGTCGCCGCCTTCCACCCGGAGGAAGGGGCGGTGAACCTGTACGACACCGAGCGCTTCGCCAACCAGAAGCAGCGCGACATGGCCTGCATGGTCTCACCCGTGTGCGCGTTCCCCGGCTGCCGCCACGGGGCGTACGGTGCGGAGATCCACCATGTGGATGCGTGGAAGCACGGCGGCTACACCAACATGGACAACTGGTGCCGCTGTGTAAGTACCATAATCGGATCAACGACGACGACCCCTGGCGTAAATCCCGCGGACGCATCGCCATGATCAGAGGCGCACCCTGGTGGATCTCACCCCGCGGATACCACCTGAGAAACACAGACCGCGGAGCACTCGACCAACTCTTCGGA
>NZ_KV835980.1:26489-62903 GCF_001838175.1 Corynebacterium sp. HMSC034A01
GCGGAGCACTCGACCAACTCTTCGGACCACGAAGTACACCCCTGCACTGACAACGCGAAACGCCGCCGCCCAATCGGACGACGGCGCTCACGCATGCGGTTTTCAGCGCAGGCGCTCCTCGCGCAGCTTGGTTACCGCGTCGAGCTCAAGCGGCTCCAGCTCCGCCAGCGGGATGTCCAGGGCGCGGGCGATGAGCAGGTCCGCCAGCTGCGGGTTCCGGGCGAGTGCCGGGCCGTGCATGTAGGTGGCGATCACGCTGCCCTGCACGACGCCGTCGACCTTTTCTTCGCCGTCGGCGCCGTTGCCCACGCCGCGGGTCACGCGCCCCAGCGCCGACGCGTCCGGGCCGAGCACTGTTGCGCCCATGTGGTTTTCGAAGCCGGTCAACGGCTCGGAAAGCTCGGCGGTGATGCCGGCGCGGGTGGGCTCGGAGGCGAGTTCGCCGGTGGCGCGGCGGGTCAGCGGGGCGGTGGTGACGTCGAGAAGCCCGACGCCCTCGACCTCGTTGCCGTGGGCGCGGAAGGTATGGCCGAGCACCTGCAGCCCGGCGCACACGGCGAAGATGGGCCGGCCGTCGGCGGCCGCGGCCTGCAGCCCGGGGGACGCGCTCAGCCGCGCCGCGGCGAGCAGTTGGGCGGAGTCTTCGCCGCCGCCGAGGGTGTAGAGGTTGTGGGAGGGCGGGACGTCGTCGTGAAGCATGATGCGCTCGATGGACGCGTCGATGCCGCGGCGGCGCGCACGTTCGCGCAGCACGAGCGCGTTGCCGTCGTCGCCGTAGGTGCCCAGCACGTCGGGCAGGACGAGGCCGATGGTGAGTTTAGGCACGGTAGTCCTCCTCCTTGGTCAGCGCGCGGCGCAGGTTGAGCAGCGCGGTGTAGTTGGCCAACACCTCGACGCGCCCGGGCGGGCAGGCGCGGATGGCGGCGATCGCGTCGTGGACGAGGTCGTGGTCGATGCCGCCGTAGGTCAGGCGCACGGCGAGGTCGGTGGCGCGCTCGCCGGCGGCGACGACGTGGGTGTCGCCGAAGTCCTCGAACTTCACGTCCCACAGCCAGGAGACGTCCTCGCCGTCGCCTTGTTGGGCGTTGACGGCGATGACCACGCCGTCGGCGTCGCGGTCGACCATGGACAGCGCCTCTTGCCAGCCGGCGGGGTTTTTCGCCAGCAGGAGGTGGACGTCGTGGTCGCCGAGGTGGACGGTGGTGTAGCGGCCGGCGACGTTGTCCACCTCAGCGGCGGCGCGCACGGCGGCGTCGAGGGGGATGTGGAACGCTTCGACGGCGGCGGCGATGGCTTGGGCGGCGTTGCCTCGGTTGGCGCGGCCGGGGAGTGTGAGCTCAAGCTTTGCGACGTCCTCCGGTCCCACCAACGTTTCCCCCTCCACCGCGTACTTGGGGGTGGGGCGGCGGAATTCGCGGCCGTCGGGCAGCGGTTCGACGGCGTACCAGTCGTCGTCTTCGCGAACGACATGTCCGCCGGAGCGGGGGTTGGTCACGGAGTCGCCGGTCCAGCCGGCGCCGGCGGACACCCAGACGACGTTGGGGTGGTCGTAGGCGATGGAGGTGATCAGGACGTCGTCGCAGTTGGCGACGACGGTGGCGTCGGGGTGGGCCATGACGGCTGCGCGGAGGGCGCGTTCGATGGAGTTGATTTCGCCGACGCGGTCGAGTTGGTCGCGGGTGAGGTTGAGCAGCACGAACGCTGTCGGTTGCAGGCGCTCGGCGACTTTGGGCACGTGCAGCTCGTCGCACTCGAGGACGATGGCGTCGGCGTCTTTGCCGGCGAGGAGGGCGGAGATGATGCCGGCGTCCATGTTGTCGCCGCCGTCGTTGGTGGCCACTGTGTGCTTGGCGCCGACGGCTCCCGCGAGCATGCGGGTGGTGGTGGATTTGCCGTTGGTGCCGGTGACCAGGACGGTGGGGCGGCCGCCGCCGAGGGAGGCCATGATGTTCGGGTCGATCGCCGCGGCGACGAGGCCGCCGATCATGCCGCCGGCGCCGCGGCCGGTGGCGCGCGAGGCGGCCGTGGCCAGGTTGGCGGCGGTGGCGGCTACCGCGGTGCGGAAGCGGGAGATGGGTCCTTGCATGCGGACAAGGCTACTCCGCGGATGCCATCTGGCCGACTAGCCGCGCGAATTCTTCGCCGGAGACGACGGGGATGTCTTTGCGGTGGGCGTGCATGGCTTTGCCGCGCAGCTCAGCGCCGCGCTGCATGGCGTCGGAGACGGCGACGGAGGTTTCGCGGGTGAGTTTTTCGCGGTAGGTCAGACCGGCGCGCACGCCGGCGTCGATGAGTTCGTCGGGGTCGAGGGCGATGTCGTCGGAGACGACGAATTCCATGCCGCGCAGCAGCCCGCCTTTGCCGAGGTGGCCGGGGTTCGCGCCGACGGCGGGGGCTTTTTCCGCATCCACGCGTATCGACGAGCGCTGCAACCCGAACGCATCCGGCGCCAGGTCCTCGGGGTTGAGCTCGACGAGCCCGCCGGGGGCGAGCTGGAGGTACATGGCCACGAGTTTCAGGGTTTGGCCGCGCGAGAAATCGGCCTCGGCTTCGCCGATGCGCTCGGTGGAGGCGGTCGGCGGGGTGGACGCCACGCCGACCAGGTTGGCTACGGCGTTGATGCGGGTGTCCACTGGGATGTGGCCTTGCCGGCGGGCGGTGGCCAAAAGGTCCACGATCGCAGTCGGCTTAGGGACGTGGCCGACACGCTGGCGGCGCCTGTTGCCGCGGCCGCGGCGCGAACGGTTCGCCCGGGCCGCGGCGTTCATGGCGCGGCGCGCCTCGGAGACGAGGAAGCCCCAGGTGGTGGGGGAGTCGTGGGTGACGAGCACGCGGCCGTCGAGAAGCTTGTCCAGCGTGCGCAGGAAGCGGGAGAAGCGGGGGGCCTGGGCGAAGTCGTGCGGGGTCAGGCCGTGGGTGTGGGCGGGGCCGGGGTCGGTGCCGGGGTTGACCACGGCGTGGAACTCCTCGCCCACGCGCCCGGCGGCGTCGAACGTGACCGCGTCGATGGTGAGCAGGCGCCCTGTCGACGGGTGAATCCCCGTGGCCTGGGTAAACAGTGCCACGTAGGGGTAGTCGTTCTCAGTCATCGTTCCAACGTAGCTTACGGCTCGGCCACCTCGTACAGCGGCTGATCCAGCCTGGTGTTCGAGCGCACCTTCAGCCCGCCGATGGAGTACTCGTACGGCTGCTGCTGCGGCTCAGGGGCCGGCGCTGGCGCGGGAGCCGGTGCGGGTGCGGGGGCTGGGGCTGGGGCTTGTTGCTGCGGCGCCGGGGCAGGTGCGGGTGCAGGTGCCGGTGCCGGGGCTGGCGCGGGTGCAGGCGCCTGTTGCTGCGGCGCCGGGGCTGGCGCGGGCTGCTGGACCTCCACCACCGGCTCCGGGGCCTTCTCCGGCAGCGCGGTGCTGAACTGCGAGGGCGACTCCGACGGTTCGGTAGGTTCCGTGGACTCGGACGGTTCCGGCTCCGTGGATGCAGTGGAGCTGCTCGGCTGCGACAACTCGGCGGTTTCCTGGTACGCCGAGGTGGAGTCGCGCTGCAGGCTCGACGGCGAGCTCATCACCACGGTGCCTACGCCAGCTAGCACGAGCGCTGCGACCGTCGCGGCGGCGGCGATCAGCGGACCGCGGGCCGTGCCCGGCTCGCGCGCGCCGTCCGCCGGGTGCTGCTCGGTGTCCGCCGCCAGCGCTGCGGCCTCCGCGTCGACGGTGGCGAAGAAGTTCGTGCCCGGCTGGGCCACTTCCACCTCGCGCACGATCGGCGGCAGCGGGGAGATCGCGATGTCGTCGCCGGGGATCGGGCCTGCGATCACGGCCAGCGACGTGCTGCCCTCCACCGCGGTGGTGTAGCCGCGCGCCACTGCGATGAGCCCGCGGTCCTCCAAGCGCCGCAGCGTCGGGGTCAGCGCCTCGCCGGCGGCCGGGTCCAGCTCGCCGATGACGTCGCCGTCGACGCACAGGACGATCTCGCCGGCGTCGTCGAAACCCAGCGACACCAGCACCTGCGCCGGCGCCTCCACCGGCAACGAACCGTGCAAATCCGCCACGTAGCGCTCGCCCGCGGGCAGCAGCGCCCACGGCTCGCGCGGCGGGGTGTTCACCGGCAGGACCTGGCCCGCCGGCGGCAGCACGACCGCACCGCCGTCGGCGGCCACCACCGGGGTGAGGCCAGCGGCGGCTAGCTGGGCCAGCTCCGCGTCGTCCACCGAGCCGACGGTCTCGCCGTCCACCACGACGTCGAGTTCCGGGGTGAGGGTGGCCGAAGGAACGTCGATAGGCAAATGCTCAACGGGGAGGCGACGGGTGCCCGCAGGCACCTCGTACATGGCCATCGCGCACCTCCCGCTGAAAAGTGTGGTTAAGTCACGCAAGTATAACGCGGCCGCTAATTCGCGGCAGTCGAACGGTTCACCGCGGAGACGATCGCCTCCAGCGACGCGCGCGTGGTCGACCCGGCGATACCCACACCCCACGCCGAGGTGCCGTCGACGTCCGCGTGGATGTAGCAGACCGCGTCCGCGTCGTCGCCCGCGCTGCGAGCGCGCTGCGAGTAGTCCTGCACCTCGAAGTCGATGCCGACCTGCTCCAGCGCGTTCGCGAACGCCGCGATCGGGCCGTTGCCGGTGCCCGCGACCTCGCGGGAGGCGCCCTCGTAGATCACTGTGGCCTCCACGCGGGTGTCCTGGCCCTCCTCTTCGGCGGCGTCGATGCGGTAGTGCGCCAACTCCAGCGGCTCGTCCAGGTCCAGGTAGGTGGTGGCGAAGACATCCCACATGTTCTTGGAGTTGACCTCGCCGCCCTCGGAGTCGGTGATGTTTTGCACCACGGCGGAAAACTCCGGCTGCATCGCGCGCGGCATGTTGATGCCGTGGTCCGTCTTCATGATGTAGGCCACCCCGCCCTTACCGGACTGCGAGTTCACGCGGATCACAGCCTCGTAGGTGCGGCCGACGTCCTTCGGGTCGATGGGCAGGTACGGCACCTCCCAGGTGGTCTCGCGCAGCTCCTCCCAGGTGACGTCGGAGCTCGTTGCTTCTGGACGCACATTCTGCGCCAACGCGTCCAGACCCTTATTCACGGCGTCTTGGTGCGAGCCGGAGAACGCGGTGAAGACCAGGTCGCCGCCGTAGGGGTGGCGCTCCGGCACGCGCAGCTGGTTGCAGTACTCGACCACTTCGCGGATGCGGGTGATGTCGGAGAAGTCGATCTGCGGGTCCACGCCCTGGGTGAGCATGTTCAGCCCCAGGGTGACCAGGTCGACGTTGCCGGTGCGCTCGCCGTTGCCGAACAGGCAGCCTTCGATGCGGTCGCCGCCGGCCAGGTAGCCGAGTTCGGCGGCGGCGACGCCGGTGCCGCGGTCGTTGTGCGGGTGCAGGGAGATGATGATGGACTCGCGGTTTTCCAGGTTGCGGTGCATCCACTCGATGGAGTCGGCGTAGACGTTCGGGGTGATCATCTCGACCGTGGACGGCAGGTTGATGATCATCGGGTTCTCCGGCGTCGGCGCCATCACGCCCACGACCGCGTCGCAGACTTCCTTGGCAAAGTCCAGCTCGGTGCCGGTGAAGGACTCCGGGGAGTACTCCCAGCGCCAGTTGGTGTCCGGGTAGTCCGCGGCGATAGTTTTGATCAGCTCCGCGGCGTCGGTGGCCAGCTGCTTAATCGCGTCGCGGTCCTTGCGGAAGACCACGCGGCGCTGCAGCTTCGAGGTGGAGTTGTAGAAGTGCACGATGACGTTTTTCGCGCCGGCGCAGGCCTCGAAGGTGCGGCGGATCAGGTGCTCGCGCGCCTGCACCAACACCTGGATGGTTACGTCGTCGGGGATCATGTCTTTTTCGATGATCTCGCGCACGAAGTCGAAGTCCGTCTGCGACGCCGACGGGAAGCCGACCTCGATCTCTTTAAAGCCCATCTCCACCAGCAGGTTGAACATGCGGCGCTTGCGTTCGGGGCTCATCGGGTCGATCAGCGCCTGGTTGCCGTCGCGCAGGTCCACGGCGCACCACTGCGGCGCGCGGGTGATCTTCTTGTCGGGCCAGGTGCGGTCCGGCAGTTGGATGTCTTCGACCTCTTCGGCGAAGGGGAGGTAGCGCTCTACCGGCATCTGTGAGCCGCGCTGCTTGTTCCACGCAGGCTGGCCGTCGTAACGCGGGCCGGAAGGGGTTTGGATTTCGCGGGGGGCGAAAAAGTCAGTCATTGGAGCTCTCCTTTGTTGGGGGTGTGTGTTCCACGGCCGGCCAACAGAAACTCCGCGACGGGGTGCCGGCCGTGTTAGTTGGCCTGATTCCCGCCGCGGCGTAGAAGGAGAAGCGCCCTGTGCGACATGTGGCACACCTTACATCAGGCGGGCGGTGTCGGGCGGGATTTATATCCACCCGCGCTCGAGCGCCACCGTGTAGGCCTCGAAGCGGTTGGCGGCGCCGGTTTTCGCCATGGCGGAGGAGATGTAGTTGCGCGTCGTGCCGGGGGCGAGGTGGGCGGCTTGGGCGATGGCGTCGATGGTGCCGCCGCGGCCGGCGAGGGTAAGCACTTCGGCTTCGCGTTCGGTCAGCGGGGAGTCGCCGGTGGCGATGGTGGCGGCGGCGAGTTCGGGGTCGAGGTGGCGTTTGCCTGCGTGCGCGGCGCGGACTGCGGCGGCGAAGTCTTCCGCGGAGGCGGTTTTCGGCAGCACGCCGAGCACGCCTGCGCCGAGAGCGCGTTTGACTACGCCGGGTCGCGCGTGGCTGGTCACCACTACGACGGGGGCATCTATGTGCTTTGCGACGGCGATCCCGTCCACCCCGTCATCGCCCAACTGCACATCCGTGACCACCACGTCCGCGCGCGGCTGCGCGCGTTCCCACCACGACAGGAACTCTTCGGCGGAGTAGGCGACGTGGACGACGTCGATGTCCTCTTCGAGGCTGATCAGGGTGGCGAGGGAGTTGGCGACCAGGGTTTCGTCGTCAAGCAAAGCGACCGTAATCATGCGCCTACCTCCAGTGCGACCGTGAACCATGCCGGGGTGTGCTCCGACTGTAGGCGCGCGCCGTGCTCGGCGGCGCGGCGGCGCAGGCCCTCCAGCCCGGTGCCGGGGCGCGCGGACGGCTCGGGGTGGTTGTTTTTCACCGTGATGGCGTGCGGCGTGATGGCGATGTCGACCTTGGTTGCCTGGGAGTGGCGCAGGATGTTCGTCGCCGCCTCGCGGATGAACCACGCGGCAGTTTCCTGCAGCGCGTCCGGCACGTCGGTGGCGGTGCCGGTGACGGTGACGTGGGCGCCGGCGTCGGAAAGCACGTGCTTCGCACCGGTGAGCTCGGTGGCGAGGTCGGGGGTGCGGTAGCGGTGGACCACATGGCGCATGTCCGCGGCCGCCGTTTGGGTCAGCTGGTGCAGCTCGGCGAGCTCCGCGGGCAGCCTTGGGTCTTCGCGCTCCGCCAGCGCCTGGGCCAGCTGCGTCTTGATGGTCATGGCCGCCAAGTGCTGGCCCATGGTGTCGTGCAGGTCCTGCGACAGGCGCAGCCGCTCCTGGGTGGCGGAAAGCTGCGTCTCCAGCCGACGTGCGCGCTCGGTTTCAATCATCGCGCGGGAAAGCCACTTGGTTAACGGCGTGACCAGCGCGAACAGCGCTCCGTACAGGGCGAGGGTGCCGGCGATGCTGGCGGAGGCGGCAATCAGCAGCACGGTCGCCGCCGCCCCGTGCGGGACGAAGGGGAGGTAGGCCAGCAGCGTGGTGAAAAACACGGGGCCTGCGGCGGCGAATACAGTTGCCTCCCAGGACGCTGGCCCGAACAGCGCCAGCAGCGCGCACACAGCGAGGGCCACCAGGTGCCCGGCCAGGCCCCACCGCAGCCAAAACTGCCCGCGGGGGTGCGGGCGCATGCGCAGGCTGGCGTTGGTGTGCAGCGCCAGCGAACCGGCCGCGCAGGACACAACCGCGACCGTGACGCCCACCCACAGCGCGGCGTCCTGGGTGGGCGTGCGGTCCAAGACGATGGAGATGAACACCACCGACGCCAGCCACGGAAAGATGATCAGCGACCACCTGTTGACCACCAGGAACTTGGTGGCGTAATCCATATCCCGCCAGGGAATGCTGTCGTGCTGGTGCATGGTGGCAACGAGCTTAGCGGTGGGTTTCCCAGCGCATGTACTGGTAGCCGCCCCACACAAGCGCCACGGCCCACGCGCCCAAGGTCAGCAGCGACGACCAGGTGTCGCCGGAGGTGCCGTCGCCGAGCCAGCCCTCGTTGAACAGGTCGACGGCCAGGGCGAAAGGATTCAGGTTCAGAAGCTTGGCGACGCCCTCCGGAACCACCTCGCGCAGCCCCGTCTGGGAGAAGATCAACAGCAACAGCACCGGCATGGACGTGATCTGGGCGTTTTCCGCGTTCGGTGTGAACGAGCTGGTGAGAAGCGCCAGGCCGTGGGAGACGGCGATGCCCAGCGCCACCGCCGCGGCCATGAGCAAAGCGTTGACGGGCCACAGCCCCGAGGCGGAGGATAACCCCACCACAAGCGCCACGGTGAGCAGCAGCATCGCCATCGCAAGCGGCAACAGAATCGAACTGAGCACCTCCCAGTCGCGCGCTTCGCCGGTGCGCAGGCGCTTCAGTACGCCCTCGTCGCGCCGGGTCACCGCCATGGACAGCGCCGGGTAGAACACACCGAAGCCGAGCGCGAACAGGACGAACATCTCGGAGGCCATGGCGGTGGAGTCCTCCGCCTGGTCGCCGGCCACCCACGCGAACACGGGCAGGACGACCGGGAACAGCAACGCCATGAACACCAGCAGGCGGTTGCGGGTGAATTGGAGCCACTCCGCCTTGCCGAGCGCGCGCAGCCTGCGCAGCGGCGAGCCCGTGCCGTTCGGGGTGGTGCGGGTCAGTGTCGTGGAAGTCATGCTGCGTCCTTTCGGGGGTCGTTTCCTGTGTCGCTATCTGCAATGCGCTGGAACACCTGCTCCAGGCTCGCGGGCCGGGCGGCGAAATCCCGCAGCGAGAGCGCGTGCTCGTCGGCCCAGCGCAGCACCGCAAGCGTGTCGCGCTGCAGGTGCGACGTCGTGACGGTCACCCGCGACCCGTTGCGGTGGGTCGCGGTGCCCGGCAGCTCAGGCAGCGCCGGGAGGTCCTGGTCGAGGTGGAAGGAGATCTCGGACGGCACGGTGTCTGTCAGCTGCGCCGGTGTACCTTCGATGTCGATGCGGCCGCGGTGCATGATGGCGATGCGGTCGCACAGGTACTCGGCTTCTTCGAGGTAGTGGGTGGTTAGCACCATGGTCACCCCGGCGGAGTTGAGCTCGCGCAAAAGCTCCCACACGTGCCGGCGGGATTCGGGGTCCAGGCCGGTGGTCGGCTCGTCCAGAAACAGCAGGCTCGGGTTTCCCGCCAGGGCGCACGCGAGGTCGAGGCGCCGCTGCTCGCCGCCGGACAGGGAACCCACTTTCACGTCGCGCCGGTGGTCGAGCTGGACGCGGCGGAGCACCTCGTCGATAGGCAGTGGCGCGCTGCAGGTCCCCGCCCACATGGCCATCGTCTCGGCGACGGTAAGCGCCTGGGGCAGCCCGCCGTGTTGCAGCATGATGCCGGTGTGCGGGCGCACCTGCGCGCGGTCGGCGGCTGGGTCGTGGCCGAGCACGCGCACCTCACCGTCGCTGGGACGCGCCAGCCCCTCCACCACCTCGAGGGTGGAGGTTTTGCCGGCGCCGTTGGTGCCGAGCAGGCCGTAGACCTCGCCGGGGGCGACGTGCAGGCTGATCTCGTTGACTGCGGTGAAGTCGCCGTAGCGGCGCTTCAGCTGGTGCACTTCGATTGCGTTTTCCATGCCCCCAACACTGCCGGGATTGCGTTGTGGCTGGTAGAGGCGATTGTCACCAATCGGCGATGACAAAAGTCACCGGATGCTCACCCGCGTGAGCATTGCGGCGGCCACGAGCATCACGCCTATCGACGTCCCCACGGCCGCCCACCCCAGCACCGAATCCACGCGGAAGGATTCTCCCAACACAAACAGGCCCAGGGAGAACGCGACGAGCGGCTCGATGATCTTCGACGCCGGCAGCGAGGTGGCCAGCCTGCCCGCGGCGAAGGCGTACTGTTGCACGACGGTGCCGGCCGTGGCCGCGGCCAGCATGGCCCACAGCTGCCACGTGGCCAGCAGGCCGGGCACGCCGCCGTGGACGAAACCGTCCACCGCCACCTTGGAGAACACGGCTTGGTAGCCGTACATGGCGCCGCAGGCGGAGCCGAAGATGAGGGCTTTGCCGGCGGGGGGACGTCGAGAAGCAATGGCGTACGAGGCCGCAACGATGGCCACCGCGGTACCCACGACAACCCACCACTCCCAGGCGGCGGGGTCGCGCTCGCCGGGCAGCGGGCGGCCGAGCACGACCACCCCGCCCACAGACGCGGTGAGCAGCACCGCCCAAAACGCCTCCGCGGTGTGCATGTGGCGCTTGTCCGCCCACGCCGAAAACAGCAGCGTGAGCATCAGCGACAGCGCCAGGATCGGCTGCACCACCAGCAGGGACCCGAACGCCAGCGCCGCCGCCTGGAAGCCGTACGCCAAAAATGCGATGCCCATCGACGCCCACCACGCCGGCCGCTTCAGCGACCGCAGCGGCGAGTCGTTGTTCTCCCCCTCCGGGGCGCCCGCGCGCATGATGCGGTGGCGCCACACAGTCCCCGCCGCCATGGTCGCGGCCGAGATCAGCGCGAACGCGACGGCGAGAAAATTGTTGTGCACGGTGAATGATATTAACGCGGGTGGCTGAATCGGCAGTTTTGGGACGCTATTCTTGAACGCTGGAATGCACCCAGATCCGCGGAGGTACGAATGGCACTGATCGTTCAGAAATACGGGGGCTCCTCCCTGGAAAGCGCGGAGCGGATCAAGGCCGTGGCCAAGCGGATCGTGGACACGCGCCGCGCCGGCAACGACGTCGTGGTGGTCTGCTCCGCCATGGGTGACACCACCGACGAACTGCTTGACCTCGCCGCCGAGGTCAACCCCACCCCGCCCGCGCGCGAAATGGACATGCTGCTCACCGCCGGCGAGCGCATCTCCAACTCGCTGGTGGCTATGGCGGTGCACGCGCTGGGGGAGAAGGTGCAGTCCTTCACCGGCTCGCAGGCCGGCGTGATCACCACCGAACGCCACGGCAACGCCCGCATCCTGGAAGTCACCCCGGGGCGCGTGCAGGAGGCCGTGGACGAAGGCAACATCGCCATCGTCGCCGGCTTTCAGGGTGTGAACCGCGAAACCAAGGACGTGACCACCCTCGGCCGCGGCGGCTCCGACACCACCGCCGTCGCCCTGGCCGCGGCGATGAACGCCGACGAATGCGAGATCTACTCCGACGTCGACGGCGTCTACACCGCCGACCCGCGCATCGTGCCGGACGCGCGCAAGCTGGACAAGCTCTGCTTCGAGGAGATGCTCGAGCTTGCCGCCTCCGGATCCAAGATCCTGGTGTTGCGCAGCGTGGAGTACGCCCGCGCATTCAACGTGCCCATGCGGGTGCGCTCGTCTTACAGCACAGATACCGGCACCCTGGTCGCCGGAGCATTGGAGGATATCCCCATGGAAGAAGCAGTACTTTCCGGCGTGGCCACCGACGACTCGGAGGCCAAGATCACCATCCTGGGCATCAAGGACGAGGTCGGCGAGGCCGCCAAGGTCTTCCGCGAACTCGCCGACGGCGAAGTCAACATCGACATGGTGATCCAGAACATCTCCAACGTCGAAGACAACAAGACCGACATCACCTTCACCCTGCCCAAGGCCGACGGCGCCCGCACTATGGAGAAGCTGCGCGTCCTGCAGGCCGCCGAGGGCTGGGACGACTTGAGCTACGACGATGAAATTGGCAAGGTCTCGCTCGTCGGTGCCGGCATGAAGTCCCACCCGGGTGTCACCGCCGACTTCTGCGACGCGCTGCGGGATGCCGGCATCAACATCGAGATGATCACCACCTCCGAGATCCGCATCACCGCCGTGGTGCGCCAGGCGGACGTGGCTGAGGCCGCGCGCGCGATCCACACCAAGTTCGACCTCGGCGGCGACGAGCCGGCCGTGGTCTACGCAGGCACCGGACGTTAGAAGGAGTTTTCAATGACCACCCTCGCAGTCGTCGGCGCCACCGGCCAGGTTGGCCGCGTGATGCGCGACATCCTCACCGAGCGCAACTTCCCCGCCGACAAGGTCCGTTTCTTCGCCTCCCCGCGCTCCGCGGGCAAGCAGCTCGAGTTCCGCGGCGAGGACATCACCGTCGAGGACCTCACCCAGGTCACCGAAGAGTCCGTCAAAGACGTGGACATCGCGCTGTTTTCCGCCGGCGGGTCCACCTCGCGCGAGTGGGCGCCGGTGTTCGCCGCCGCGGGCGCGACCGTCGTGGACAACTCCTCGGCGTGGCGCAAGGACGCGGACGTCCCGCTGATCGTCTCCGAGGTCAACCCGGAGGCCGCGCGCGAGCTGCCGAAGGGCATCATCGCCAACCCGAACTGCACCACTATGGCGGCGATGCCGGTGCTCAAGCCGCTGCACGACGCCTTCGGCCTGACCACCCTCCGCGTCGCGTCCTACCAGGCAGTTTCCGGCTCGGGGCTCGCCGGCGTGGAGGCGTTGGCCACCCAGGTCGAGGCGCTGGGGGATCCGCGCGGGCTGGTCCGGGAGGACGCCAAGAAGCCTAGCGACCTCGGCCCCTACGTCGAGCCCATCGCGTTCAACGCGCTGCCACTTGCGGGCTCGCTTGTCGACGACGGCACGTTAGAAACCGACGAAGAGCAGAAACTGCGCAACGAATCGCGCAAGATCCTGGGTATCCCGGAGCTGAAGGTGGCGGGCACGTGCGTGCGCGTGCCGGTGTTCACTGGCCACACGATGGTCGTGCACGCCGAGTTCTCCGAGGCGGTGACACCGCAGCAGGCGGAGGAGGTCCTGGCGGGCGCGCCGGGCGTGAAGGTGGTGGACGTGCCGACGCCGCGCGCCGCCACCGGCATCGACGAGTCCCTGGTGGGCCGCATCCGCCAGGACCAGAGCGTCGACGGCGGCCGCGGGCTCGTGCTCGTCGTCGCCGGCGACAACCTGCGCAAGGGCGCGGCGCTGAACACCATCCAGATCGCCGAGCTTCTGGTCTAGCGCCAGGCGTCGGGTGCGGCGCTCCTGACAGATTCCGCCGCCCGTTTGCGTCGACCAGGAACGATAAAGCCCCACTGACAGATTCCGCCGGGAATTGTCGGTGGGGCTTAAAGCGTTGGCGGGCCCTACAGCTTGGTCGAGCCGTTGTCCTTCGCGCTGACTGCGGTCGAGCCGCCGGTTTCCTCCGCAGCGTCCTCGTCTTCGTCTTTTTCGTCGTCGTTGTCGCCGCCCAGGCTGTTGTCCGGCCCGGCTGCGGCCTCCTCGGCCTCTTCGGCGGCGATCATGTCGTCGACGGTGTGGTCGTTCCACGGCTCGTCCGGGTTGGCGGCGTACTCGTCGGCGGAGACGGGGTCGGTGTAGGAGACGTAGACGACGTCGGAGGGGTTGTCGATGTCGTCTTCCTCGAACTCGCTCTCCTCGTCGTCGAGCAGCTCCTGGGCGACCTCTTCCTCGAGGGCTTCGGACAGCTCCTCGGCGTCTACGTTGGACTTGGAGGTGATGTACTCGAGCTCGCGTTCGTCGTTCTTGGTGAAGCGCTCGGCCGGGTCCATCTTCTTGCGGGTCAGCTCAAGCGCGCGGCGGCGGCGGTCGCCTTCCTTGCGCAGCTTGGGGATGCCGCGCAGCCACGCCAGCGTCATCACGACGATGAGCAGGATGCCCAGGTAGCCCAGGATCGGGTAGACGGTGGAGACGAGCTGCTGGAAGCCCACGAACGACAGCACGAAGCCGATCAGGCAGGCGGAGATGAAGATGACGCGGAACTTGTCTTCGCGGCCGCGCGAGAGGCGCTTGCCCAGGGCGAAGAACATGCCCAGGCAGGTGGCGAAGATCATGCCGAAGATGACCAGGGACATGATCAGGCCCATGGTCGGGTTGATGTCGGTGATCAGGGTTAGCAGCGGCATGTCCTGGCCCTGGACGGTCTCAATCTTGACCAGCAGCGCCAGCGCCAGCAGCATGAGCATGACCAGGTAGCCCAGGCCGCCAAAGAGGCCGCCGAGGCCGGCCGCACGGGTGTCCAGCTGGTTGCCGCCGATGACCAGCGCCATGGACACCACGCACATGACGTTCAGGCCGGTGTAGTTCAGCGCGGAGATCCACCAGTTGGGCAGGGAGGTGTCCACCTGCGCGGCCGCGGCGTTGAGTGCGCTCCAGTCCGGGTGGGCGTTGATCAGGGTCCAGCCGCAGCCGAAGATGACAAAGATCAGCAAAAACGGCGTCAGTGCGCCGATGGCGCCGGTGACCTTGTCCACGTCGAGCATGCCGAAGCCGATGGTGGCGGCGAGCATGAGCACCGCGCCGATCCACACTGGGATGCCGAACTGCTGGTTCAGGTTGGCGCCGGCGCCGGCGAACATGACAAAGCCGATGGAGAACAAGGTGACAATGGTGGCGATGTCCAGGATCCAGCCCATCACCTTCGAGGAGATGGAGCCGAGGACTTCCATGTGCTCTTTGGCTTGGAAGAAGGAGCCGAGCTGGAGGATGGTCACGCCGGCGATGAGCATGAGCGCGGAGCCTAAGACGGCGCCCCAGAGGCCTTGGGTGCCGAAGGCGGAGAAGTACAGCATCGCTTCCTGTCCGGATGCGAAGCCTGCGCCGACGACGGTGCCGATGAAGGCGAATGAAATTAGTAGTGCGTTTTTCAGCATGAAAAAACTCCGGGAGTTGTTTAGCAAAACCTTTTACAAACTTATGCCAATTTCTCCCGGTTGGCACCTTTGCGGCTGCTTTACGACGTCCCTTCGGCCCCCGCGACCAAATCGCGCCGCGCCCGGGCGACGCGGGACCTGATGGTGCCGACGCGCACTCCGGCGATGCGGGCGGCTTCCTCGTAGGTGTAGCCCATCACCTGCGTGAGCACGAGGGCTTCGCGGCGTTCCGGCGGTAGCTCGTCGAGAAGCGAGCGTGCGTCGATGACATCGCCCCAGGTGTTGGGGTTGTCGGGGCTGGGGTTGGCGGCGGCGACGTCTTCGTATTCGGCCGCGGATTTGCGGGGCCGGGCCATGTCGTGGCGCACGGAGTCCACCCAGGCGCGGCGCGCAAGCGACAGCAGCCAGGTGCGCGCGCTGGAGCGGGCTTGGAAGCGCGGAAGCGACCCGAGGACGCGCAGGTAGGTTTCTTGCGTGAGGTCGTCGGCGTGTTGGGGGCCGGCGAGGTGGGCGAGCAGGCGCCACACGTCGTTTTGGGTGAGCCGGATGAATTCGGTGAGCGCGTGTTTGTCGCCGCGGCCGGCGCGCAGCGCCAGGTCCGTGACGTACGCGTCGTCGCTGTTGCTCACGGGCTCACATCGTTAGTTCGTTTTGTCGGAGACGGTCACGCCGTACAGGGAGCGGCCCATGACGAACGATGCCACGGAGCCGACGATCCACACTGCGGCGATGGCCAGCACGGCGCGGATGAAGTCGTTGAGGTCGAAGCCGGTGGTGGTCCAGGAGTGGATGAGCTTGGCCACGATGAGGATGGGAAACGCGATCACGATCAGTGGCCCGAGCACGTTCACGCGCGTCAGCGCGTCGGGGGCGCGCAGCTGCAGGATGGTGGTGGCGACCACGCAGATGGTGGCCAGGACAACCAGCACGGCGACGATGATTTCGGCGATGGTCATGTTTAGCGGCGTCCTCTCGAGATGATGCGGGCCATGGAGATCGTCGGGATCACGCCGCACACCAGGCCGGCGAGCAGCGGGATTTCGTACGCGATGGCGGACGAGTTGAACAGGGTCCACACCAGGAAGATGGCGATCATGGAATAGAAGATCACGTCGGCCATCACGGCGCGGGAGAGTTCGTCTTTGGTCAGGATCACCGCGCCGAGCGCGATGAGCAGGCTGACGGCCATGACGATCAGGCAGATCTGCATGATGGTGGTGAACATGGCTTAATCCATCCTTTCGGCCGGCGGCAGGTTGTCGGTGTCGGTGTTCGGGCCGTGGTCGACGTAGGGCTCCCAGGCGACGGTTTTCGGGTCGATGGGGCGCTTGCTTAGCGACGGCCGAAGGTGCTCCTCCATATCCACCAACCCCGCGATGACATCTTCCGGGTCGGAGCCGAACGCGGCCTGCACCAGCAGGATGATCGGCCCGTTGTCGGCGACGGGATGGCGCAGCCCCATGGACAGGGTGCCCGGCGTGGCGGTGATTGAGGTGGAGAACCAGAACACGTCCCAGTCCGTGTTCACCCGCAGCGGGTAGTAGATGACGATGGGGTCGAACTTCGTCGCGGGGTTGAATGCCTTGGCGACGGCGTCGAAGCCGGCCACGAAGATCTCTTTGGCAAGCCAGATGGCGTATTTCACGCCGTGGAAGAAGCCTCGCATTAGTTCTCGCCTCCATTGGTTGCGGCGCCGAAGGTCTCGCCGGGTGCGGGGACGCCGATCGGGTCGTCGCCGAGCACGGCGGTGGTGTAGGCGTCAACGTCGAGCAGGTCGTCGACAGCGGTGGTGGTGATATCCCACATGTGGCCGGCGAAGATGAACATGCACAGCGACATGACCATCAGCACCGCCGACGGCAGCATGAAGCTGGCGCGGACGTTGAGCGCCTCGGGGTAGTTCTGCATCGGCCGGCCCCAGAACACGCGCTGCCACATGCGCATCATGGACAGCAGCGCGCCAAAGGAAGCGACGATGATGGCGGTGATGGCCACCCAGGAGCGCCAGTCCCCGGCAGAGGCGGCCGCCAACACGACGGTGACCTTGCCGAAGATGCCCGAGAACGGCGGGAAGCCCACGATGGAGAACGCGCCGGCGACGAACACGGCGGACGTCCACGGGTCGCGCCGGGCGATGCCGGACAGCTTGGCCATGGTGCCGGTGCCGTAGGTCTCCTCGATTGCGCCGGAGTTCAGCACGAGCGCCGCGATGGTGATCATGTGGTGCAGGGTGTACAGCAGGCCGGCGGCAAGGGCGTAGCGTGCGTCGTCGTTAGTGAATGCGAGCATGATCAGGATGAACGGCATGCCGTTGACCATCTGGTAGGCCAGCACGCGGCGCATGGTGGCTTCGGCCAGGCCGGCGAAGCCACCGATGATCATGGAGATGACCATGACCACGATGAGCAGCGTGTTCCAGCGCGGGTCCATGTCGAACATGATCACCCAGATGCGGAAGAGCATGTACACGGCCACCTTGGTGTGCAGGCCGGAGAACAGGCCCATCACGGCCGCGGAGGTGGATGGGTAGGTGCGCGGCAGCCAGGTGTAGACGGGGAACACGCCGGCCTTCGCGGCGATGGCGATGACGACGATGCCGGTGGCCACTGTCGCCGGGCCGCCGCCTGCGGCGATGCCCTGCAGCGAGGCCAGGTTCACCGCGCCGGTGACGGCGTAGAGGTAGCCGACGCCGAGCACGAGCATTGTCGACGCCGCCAGGTTGACCAGCACGAACATGCGCGCGGATAGCAGGCGGTGGCGGGTGCCGGTCATGGCGATGAGGCCGTAGGACGGCAGCAGGCACACCTCGATCATGACGAAGAAGTTGAACAGGTCGGCGGTGAGCAGCGCGCCGGAGACGCCGGTGATGAGCACCAGCGACAGCGGCACGTAGAACCGGGACTGTGTTTCGCCGACGACGATGGCGAACCAGTTGGACATCAGCGCCACGATCATGGTGGTCACGATCATCACGGCGGAGAAAGTGTCGGCGGCAAAGGAGATGCCGACGCCGCCCTGGTACAGGCCGATGACGTGGCTGATGGTGCCGTGGTCGCGCGTGTAGCCGTAGAGCCACACGCCCAGACCTAAGTTGATGGCGGGGATGAGGATCGCTAAGGCGTCGTTGAGCCACTTCCAGGGGCTAAGCGCTGTGACCGCGGAGACGATCAGCGGCAGCGCCACAAATACGGGCAGGATTGCGTCTACGGCCATTAGTCGGTCACCCTCAGGCTTTCGTTGTCAACGTGGCGGATCTCGCGTGCGCGGATCTCTTCGAGCTTCTTCGGGTTGAGTCGCGCGTTGCGGCCGGCGGTGGACAGCGCGGAGGGGCTCAGCCGCATCTTGGAGTAGCCGGCGTCGGTGCCGGTGGGCTGCTCTGCGGTGTCGTCGTTACGCCCCAGCGCAGACAGCATGAGCAGGATCGTGGTGGTGGCCATCGCGATCACGATGGCGGTGAGCACGAACGCCTGGGGCAGGGGGTCGCCCATGTCCTCAAACGGCACGCGCGAGGGGAAGGCCTCCCCGCGCCACGCGCCGACGCCCGCGGCGAGCAGGGTGAGGTTGGTGGCGTGGCCGAACAGGGACATGCCGAAGATCACCCGCACGAGGCCGCGCTGGAGAACCAGGTACACGGATCCCGCGACCAGGACCGCGATGGTAAGTGCCATGACCATGGGTTAGTGCTCCTTCGTGATAACCGGTTGCGGGTCGTGCGCCGGGTTGATCGGCTCCGGGTGCGCGTCCACGGGGTTTTCGGGTGCCAGCGGGGCCGGGATGCTCGGCAGCGGGTTGTCTTCCTCGTCGCGCGAGTAGTCCAGGTCCGACAGGTCCATGCCGGGGCGCAGGTAGCCGCCGAGCGCGTTGATCGCGGCGGTGACCATGCCGAGCACGGCGAGGTAGATGCCGAAGTCGAAGATCAGCGAGGTGGTCATGTGCTCGCCGGCGATCTCGCCGTGGATGGCGTACATGAACCCGCCCTCGATGAAGCCGAGGAAGCCGGAGGAAATGGCGATGATGATGCCCCAGCCGGTCAGGCGGATCGGGGTGAAGTTCTTCACCACGTCCGCGTCCGCGCCGCGGGACAGGTAGTTGATGGCGAACGCCGTGGCCATGACCAGCGCGGCGACGAAGCCGCCGCCGGGGGCGGTGTGGCCGCGGAAGAAGATCAGCACGGACAGCACCACCAGTACCGGTGCGACCAGGGCCGCGGCCTTGCGCAGCGGAATGGAGTTGAGCTGGGACTGACCGAAGGGGCGTGGGCGGGTGCCGGCCTCGAACAGGTGGCGCGGCATGGAGCTGACCACCGCGGCGATGACCACGGCCGCCATGCCGAGCACGGACAGCTCGCCCAAGGTATCGAAGCCACGGAATTCCACGATGATCACGGCGACGATGTTGTCGGCGCCGGTGACGTCCCCGCCTTCGGTGAGGTACCACTCGGCCAGTTCGGAGCGGCCGCGGCGGCCGGTCAGGCCGTAGACGCCGAAGAAGGTGACCACGCCCGCGATCACGGCGAAGATGGAGGCAAGTGCCTTGCGACGGGCCTTCGTCTCCGGGAACATCCGCGGCTGGTAGCGAAGCACCACCAGGATGACCACCACGGTCAGGGACTCCACCAGGAACTGCGTCATGGCCACGTCCGGGGCACCCAGCAGGAACATCTGCAGGGTCATGCCCACGCCCACGGTGCCCAGCAGCACGGCGGACGCCAGGCGGGAGCGGGTGAAGACCATGCCCAGCACCGACATCGCGATGATGACGAACGGGATGAGGTCCCACCACACGTCCAGGCCCTCGGCGCGCGGGGCCGGGGTGACGCCGTCGATGCCGTCGGTGGCCAGGATGACGGTCAGGCCCATAGCCACCACGGACGCCAGCAGCGGGAACAGGTGGCGCGACGGGTTGAAGCCGTCGGCCAGCGAGCCGAGCTGCTTGCCCAGGTCGGACAGGCCGCGGGTGATCCAGGCCAGCACCTCCGTGCCGTCGGCGGGCAGCAGGTTCTTGTTGCTCAGCGCCTCGAAGACGCGCTTGCGGAAGAACACCACGAACACCACGCCGGCGACCAGCACCGCCAGGGAGACCAGGAACGGCGGGGTGACGCCGTGCCACAGCGCCAGGTGGGTGGCGAAGCTGTCGTCGCCCGTCACGGCCCGCACACCAGCGGAGACGGGGTTGTCCACCCAGAACAGCACAAACGGCAGGACCGCGGAGGTCAGGCCGGGCAGCGCGGCGGGCAGCCACAGGGCGGTGGGGGCTTCGTGGACGTCGGGGAGGTCCTTTGGTCCGTCGATAAATGCGCCGAAGACGATCTTCGCCGAGTAGACGAAGGTGAGGAACGCGGCGATGCCGGCCACCGTGAGCAGGAGTGCGCCGTAGGAGGATTCGTGGAAGGCGTCCAGGATGGATTCCTTGGACACGAAGCCGAACAGCGGCGGGATCGCGGCCATGGAGGCGGCGGCGACGACGGTGGAGGCGAACGTGAACGGCATCTGGCTGTAGATGGGGCCCAGGCGGCGGATGTCGCGCGAGCCCGCCTCGTGGTCGACCACGCCGATGAGCATGAACAGCGAGGACTTAAACAGCGCGTGTGCCAGCGTGTGCGTCAGCGCCGCGGCCAGGGCAACCGGGGTGCCGATGCCGATCGCGGCGACGATCCAGCCCAGGTGGGACACCGTGGAGTACGCGGTGAGGTGCTTCAGGTCCGTCTTGGTAATCGCGAACAGCGCGGACATCAGGGCGGTGAACAGGCCGACGGTGACCAGCAGGTAGTTCCACGCCGCGACGTCCGAGAAGATGGTGGAAAAGCGCACCAGCAGGTAGATGCCGGCCTTGACCACGGCCGCGGCGTGCAGGAACGCGGAGACCGGGGTGGCCGCCGCCATGGCTTCTGGCAGCCAGAAGTGGAAGGGGAACTGCGCGGCCTTGGTGAAGGCGGATACGGCGATGAGCAGCGCGACCACCACGGTGACGCGGTTGTCGCCCCACACGTCGGCGGCGAGGATGTCCTGCAGGCGTGTGGTGCCGGTCTGCACGGACGCCACGGCCAGGCCTGCCAGTAGCGTCAGGCCGCCGAAGAAGGTGAGGATCAGGGTGCGGTAGGACCCGGCCTCGCCGGAGGAGCCGGAGCGCGCGATGAGCAAAAACGACGCGATGGAGACGAGCTCCCAGGCGATGAACAGCAGCACGGCGTCGTCGGCAAGCACAAGCAAGAGCACCGACAGGGTGAAGGCCGTCATGATGGTGTAGAAGCTCGTGTTGCCGTCGCGCTCGGGCAGGTAGGCGGCCGAATAGACGAAGACCACGCCGCCGATGACCAGCGCTAACAGCGCGAAGAAGATACCTAGCCCGTCCGCGCGCAACGCGAAGTCCACGGAGGTGCCCGTGCCCATCACGTCGCGCGCCCACTCCACGGACCATTCGAGTTCCGTGCCGCGGGAAACGTCGGTGAACTTGGAGCCCAGCACAGCCGCGGCGGCGAACAGTATCGCCGCGAGCGGGTACCCGGCCTTCTTGTCCATGACTCGCACGAGGATCGGTGAGAGCACCACCGTCGCTGCGACGAGCCCGATGACAAGGGGAAGTGTCATGGTGAACCCATTTCATTCCATGGTTTTGGCAAGAACCCTTACGACAGTATCAAGGCAGCCGACACGGTTCTAACGGTGCACATTCCCGATCGCGCGCTGGCGGTGCGCCTCCCGCAGCAAGGCGGGCGCGGGTGCTAAGAACAGTCCCATGAAATCGGGCAACGCGTGGCGGTTGGTGTGTGCGCTTCTGGCGCTGGTTGTCGGGGCGTTTCTGCCCATGAGTCCGGCCGACACGTGGGCGAACGCGGGGCGTGATCAGGAGGTCTCCGGCGCCCCGCAGGTGGGCCCGGACGATCTTGGGGACGCGCGCCGCGCCGCCGGCGAGGCCGGCCAGCAGGCGAAGGTGCTCAAGGAGGGTGCGGGCCAGCTCGCCGAAGGCTTAGGCGAGGCGCAGGGGCAGACGCAGCAGCTTATCGACGCCCTCGCGGCCGCCCAGTCCGGATCCCAGCAACTCGCCGACGGCATGGTCGAGCTCCAGGCTGGCACCGGCCAGCTTGGTGCGGGTGCGACGCAGTTGGCGGATTCCATCGGCGAGGTAGTCGGCCAGGTCTCCGGGTTTGAGGCGGTGCGCGGGCAGGTGGTCGGCGCGATTGACCGTTCCATGGAGGAGCTCAAAGGCGCGAAGGACCCGGAGGCGGTCAAGGCTCGCGAGTCGCTGAAGGACCTGCGCGTCCAGGCGGAGACCGCCCAGTTGCCGCCGGACGTGGTGGCGAAGATGAACCAGCTTCGCGACGGCTCCCGCGACCTGGCCAACCAACTCGCCGTGCCGGGCTACGGCTACCACGACGGTATGTATACAGCCACCAACGGCTCCGCCGAACTGGCCGCGGGCCTGCGGGACCTGCAGGCGCAGACCGGGCAGGCCACCGGCGGCATCGACGAACTGGTCGCAGGCGTGGAAAAGATCAACCAGATGGCTGGCATGAACGCCGACAAGGTCTCCGCTGTGCGCGCGGCCCTGCCGGTGCCGGCGGCCGCGCCGGGTGCCGCCGAGTCCGGGCCGGCCGGCTCCACGCTCGCACCGGTGGCGGCGATGCTGCTGGCAGCCATGGCGGTGCTGGGCGGCACCGCGCTTGCCGCTGCCGCGTGGTTCGCCACCCGCGGTCGCTGGTGGGTCCTGGGGGCCGGTTCCGTGTTTATTGCGACGGCCGGCACCGTCCTGGCGGGCGTGATCGGTTCCGGCTTTAGCGTGCGGGAATATGTAATTTCGTTTATGGGTCTGCTTATGGGCACCTTGGCAAGCGCCGGCCTCGCTTCCGTGTTAAATCGATCACTCGGCGCTGGAGTGGGCTTGGGCCTTGCCGGGGTGCTCGCGCTCGTGCAGACTGGTCTTGTCGGCTGGGTATGGCGTACAGCCACCACCGCACAAGTGGATAGGGTCTGGACATTAATGTCGCAGGTGGCGCCAATGCATTGGGCTGCCACGGCAGTGTCCGCGGGCGGCAATGGTGGCGACTACCGCGCCATTGTCTCGGCGGTTTTGCTCTCCATGGTGCTGGCAGGGGCCGGGTTGGTGGGGTTGCGAAGCCGTCGTTAAGCAAAAGTTTAGCTAGACACATGTTCAGCATTTCTTTAAGATGTGTTGTTATCTGTCCCCTCCATTCGGCGGGGCGTAACATTTCATAGTGGCGGCGCGGCTGCAAGGGCATCCGCTCCGCGGATCGGAGAAGGAGTCCTAGTGGCTGAATCAACTCGGCGTCTACGCAACACAACTTCGCGCAGCATCGCAGCCTCGTCCGTAATCGCGCTCGCGCTTGGCGGCCTGAGTGTCGTCGCCCCTGGCCCGCTTGCGCCGGAGGCTGCGGCCGCCACACTCTCCGGCGGCATCCGTGACAAGTCCGGCGCGGTGGAGAAGGACGCCCAGAAGGCCTCCGACCTGCCCGCCGGTTCGTGTGTTGTTCAGGCAGACAACTCTCAGCAGGGCAGCCAGGCTGGTTTCAGCTGGTATACCTCTGAACCGTCTGCGAGCAGCCCCGACAAGAAAGCCTGGGGCTTGAGCGTCTCCTTTGATAACTCGAAGGACCGCACGTTCGCCGATTGGGGTTTTACCAATAATGGCAGGATGGGCACGTACCTCGATGCAGCTCAAATTTCCGCTATGAATGCCGGTCAGACCCTTGTTGACAAGGTGGTTACGCACAAGGCCGACGAAATCCTCGGTATTACTGCTTCTGGGCCACAACGACCCCTGAATCTCAATGCGAAGCTGACCGATGCGAAAGTCAAGCAGTTCGCTGAGGCCACTACCGCTAACCCAGTACGTTATGCCTGGCAGGGAAACTATACGAAGGAAAATCCTGATGGGCCAAGGGCCACCCACGGGGCCAACCAAAGCTTCCGCGCCGTAGTGAACCCGTGGCCGAGTGAGAACATCGAGTGTAACCCGATCACGGTGTCGTGGGAGAACCGGGAGAAGTTGGTCATTAGGCCGGGCGAGGAGCTCAAGGTCGGCAAGATCAATGTTCCGGCTGTGCAGAACGGCGGCACCGATGACTCCATGTCCCGCATGGTCGTGGAGGCCTACGACGCCCAGGGTAACTTCATCGGTACAAGCGATACCGATGCTTCCGGCGCTGATACGCCGAGCGTACGTATTGATGAGACTACCGGCGAGATCTTCTACACCATGCCGAAGTACAAGGGCACGAAACTGAGCGATCAGCAGGGCATGCGCTTTAGTGTGCTGGCCAAGCCTCGTTCTGTGGAACAGCTCCAAGTAGCCGTTGAGAACAACAACGGTGGCGAAGGTCAGGCCTTCGACAGCTCCAACTCGCTGCCGCGCTATAACAAGCCGAACGTAATCGCCAACCACCAGTGGAGCTTCGACGACACCCAGTTCCACGACCCGAAGTATGACCCCGATCAGCAGGCAATTATTTCCGGCGTGGAAGACAATAAGCCCACCAAGGAACGCCAGGTGGTCACGTTCAAGGAAGCCGGGGACAAGATTGCGGACCTGGTGAAGAAGCGTGAGGACGGCGGCGTTGATGCCGAGGTCAAGCTGGACAAGAAGAACGTCTATTCGGGTTGGGATGTCAAGATGGATCCCAATACCTATGAAGTCACCGTCACCGCGCCAAAGGACCCGCGGCCAGGGACCTTCGCGCAGCCGCGCGTCATTGTGACCTACTCCAACGGTTCCCGTGACATCATTCCGCTACTTGTTGTTGTGGACCCCAATAACACCCAGGTCACTACGCTGGTTAGCCCTGGGACCACCACGGGTGTTCCGGGCCAACCCATCGACGCGCAGCTGACTTGGGATCCTGTCTTTGAAGACCGCGACCCCGTCCAGCCGACGAAGTATGAAGTCGATCCGAGCACTGTGCCGGAGGGCTGGACTGTCAAGGTGGGTGACGACGGCACGGTCACCGCGACCGCACCGTTAGACGCTCCGAACTTCTCCACGATCTCCCCAGAGATTAAGGGCATCTACCCGGATGGCACCAGCGACACTGTCAAGCTGACCTTCCAGGTGATCAACAATGTGAAGGTGCCGGACTACACCGCGGTCTCCGGTAAAAATAATGAGGAAGTGTCGCTCCAGCCGGTCATGCCCCCGGTGGGGCAGGGGGGCAAGGACACGGACGAAGAGCCGAACCGCTACACGTTCGAGGACGGCTCCACCGAGTACACGACTGGGGATTGGACGCTCCAGATCGACCCGGACACCGGTGTACTGTCCACCACCATCCCGCCTAATGTTTTCCCTGGCGCACAGCTGACCGTGCCGGTGAAGGTGCATTATGCCACCGGCGCAAACCCGCAGATCACTACCGGCACCATCAGCGTGATCGGTGACAAGTCGGGTGAGGATACCGCGCACTACCAGCCGAAGCTGACCAAGGCAGGGGAGTCGGTGAGCACCGAGTTCCAGAGCCTCCTGACCGATCCGAAGTTGGCTACGTTCAAGCTGCCGCCGAAGAATCAGTGGCCGAAGGACTGGGAGTTCACTATTGACGAAAGCGGTACCATCACCGCGACCCCAGGCCCAAGCGTTCCGAATGGTCAGTCCGTCTCCATCCCGGTACATGTCACCTATCCGGATGGCTCTACGGCTGAGGTGCCGGCAGACTTCACGGTGGTTGGGACCCACGCGCGTGCCAACCAGCCGTCGTACCCAACGGTGATGGGAAAGACCGGAACAACGGTGACAAGCCAGGTTGACCGCAAGAACCTCAGCGACGCCTCGGAGCCGCGCTTCTCCCTGGTCACTGACCCGAATGACCCAGACTACATTGCGCCGCCGCGTAACCTCACCTGGGACCAGGTGAAGATTGACCCGGTTACGGGCGAGATCAAGACGCCAATTGCTGCTCGCGTGTTGCCGGGCTCGTCCGCGGACATTCCCGTGCGTGTGACGTACAAGGATGGTTCGACGGACTTCACGATCGCCACTGTGGTGGCTCAGGGCGAGCACCGTCAGATTTATGAGCCGAAGTACGAGCAGAAGACCACCAAGCCGGGCGAGGGTGTTGCCTCCTCCATCACGGAGGACACGAAGGTCCCTGATCGCGACCTGGCTACGGACGTGTCGAAGCGCTACAGCGTGCCTGACACTGTTGATGGTTGGGCAGTCAAGGTTGATGAAACCGGCGTTGTCACCGCAACGCCGCCGAAGACGGCCAAGGCGGGCGACGGCATTCAGGTGCCTGTGACCGTGACCTACCTCGACGGTTCCCAGGACATTATCTTGGCGCCGTTCAAAGTGAGGGAGTCGCAGAAGGACGTCTATGAGCCGTCCTACTCCGTGCAGGATGCGGGCCCAGGCGAAGAGCTGAAGCGAAACATCAACCTGAACAACATTCCGGATGGTTCGACCTTCTCCTTCGGTATGCAGGGCGATGAGCCGGTCACTGAGACTACTGTCGACGGCTGGACGTACAAGATCGATCCCGCCACCGGCGAAGTTTCAGTGACCCCGCCTGCAAACGCCAAGCCTGGCGACAAGCACAGGTACAACGTCTCCGTCACCTACCCTGATGGTTCGATTGATGAGGTCCCCGTGGCCACCGTGGTGAAGATGACCAACAATTGGGAGGCCAATCCGACCTTCCCGACTGAGACGGTCAGCCCAGGCGGCACGGTTACCTCGCCATTGAGCGTGGACAAGCCGCAAGACGTCAACTATGCGGCTGTAGACCCGTTTGTCATTGACCCGGCGGGGCTCCCAGCGGGTAGCGAACCCACTGGTGAGAACAACGCTCACGGCAACCCGACCTACAAGATTGCAACCGCAAACGGTGACTGGATTGTCGGCTTGGACAAGCAGGGCAACGTCATCTCCACCGCGTCGTCAACTGCCAAGGCAGGCGACAAGATCAACGTCCCGGTCATCGTGACGTATGAGGACGGCTCCAAGGACACCACCACAGCAACGGTGAACGTGGAGGATGCGCCCACGCGCGAGGTGCCGTTCAAGGTCGAGTACAAGTACGACAACTCCATCCCTGCCGGCACCTACAAGGTTGAGACCACGGGTGTGCCTGGCGCGGAGAAGATGAACCAGGACGGTACCTGGGAGCGCACCGAGGAGCCGACGAACGAGGTCGTTGTCATCGGCACCAAGCCGGCTGAGAGCGCCAAGGACGTGACCTGGAAGTTCCCGATTCCGTACCCGACTGAGGTGCGCGAGAACCCGGAGCTCAAGCCTGGCGAAATGAAGACCGTCCAGGAAGGCGAGAACGGCGAGAAGACCTACACCGCCAAGTTCACCTCCAAGGGCTCTGAGGCGCAGGTTGCTGAAGAAGAGACCACCAAGGAGCCTGTTACTCGCATCATCGAGGTCGGACCGGGCATCCCTGACCAGGAACTGACCAGCAAGAAGACCCAAGAGGTCCCGTTCGAGATCGAGTACGTCTACGACGACACCCTCGAGTACGGCGAGCAAGTTGTCGACGAAGAGGGCGTGCCGGGTGAGCAGACCATCACCTCCACCCAGAAGATCGTCGACGGAAAGCCGGACGGCGAGCCGGCAATCAACGTTGAGGAGACCAAGGCCCCGAAGAAGGCCAAGATCCGCGTCGGCACCAAGACCACCGGTGAGAACACCGAGCTTTACAAGGCTGAGGCTCCCTACAACGTCGTGGTCAAGTACGACCCGAACATGCCTGCCGGCGAGTCCAAGGTGACCACCAAGGGTCAGCCGGGCGAGAAGACGGTGACGATCAAGCGCGACATCGTCAACTCCAAGCCGGGCGATCCGCAGATCACCGAGGAGATCACGAAGCAGCCTGTCGACGAGGTCATCACCGTCGGCACCAAGCCGTCCGAGGCGTCCGAGAAGGTCACCTGGACCGCCCAAGTTCCGTTCGAGGTTGAGACTCGTCCGAACCCGGCGCTGAAGCCGGGCGAGATCAAGGTTGCCCAGCAGGGTGTACCGGGCGAGAAGACCTATACCGCTGACTTCGCCGCCAAGGGCGACCAGGCAACGGTGACCCCGGAGGAGAAGCAGACCAAGGCTCCGGTCAACGAGATCATCGAGTACGGCCCGGCCGCCGAGGACACCTCTGTAGTGACCAAGGTGGAAAAGCCGGTGCCGTTCGACACCGAGATCGTCTTCGACGACACTCTCGCGGAGGGCGAGCAGGTCGTCGATCAGCAGGGCGAGCTCGGCACCGAGGTTGTGACCTCCACCCAGAAGATCGTCGACGGCAAGCCCTCCGGCGAGCCGACCGTGACCACTGAGCAGACCAAGGCACCGAAGAACGCGATCATCCGAGTGGGCACGAAGCAGCCGGATCCGGAAGAGCCGGCGCCGGCGCCGTCGCCAAGCACTGAGCCCCTGACCGTCGAGCTGCCGTACCCGACCCGCATTGTCTACGACCCGAACCTGCCCGCAGGCGAAGAGGTCGTCGATCAGGAGGGCACCCCGGGCTCCAAGACGCTCCGCCCGAAGCTGGAGATGGTCGACGGCAAGCAGGTGTGGACGGTCGAAGAGGTTGAAACGCAGAAGCCGGTCCAGCGCGTTGTGCGCGTGGGCATCAAGCAGGCGGAGACCAACCCGTTCACCTGGAAGACCGAGGTGCCGTACAACACCATTGTCCGCCCGAACCCTGAGCTGAAGCCGGGCGAGACCCGAGTGGTGCAAGTCGGCGAGAACGGCTCCACGAAGTACTCCGCCAACCCGGAAACCGGCGAGGTGACCAAGTTCGAGGACAAGAAGCCGGTCGAGCGCATCGTCGAGTACGGCCCGACCGAGGACACGCTGGTGACCAAGGTGACCCGTCCGGTGTCGTTCGAGACCGAGGTTGTCTACGACCCGGATCTGCCGGAAGGCGCGCAGCGGATTGAGCAGGGCGAGTTCGGCGAAGAGGTCGAGACCACGACCCAGCAGATCAAGGACGGCAAGCCGTTCGGCGATCCGGCCAAGAACACCGAGCGCACCCGCGAGCCGAAGAACGCCGTGATCCGCATTGGCACCAAGAAGACGTCGAAGGACGCGTCCGTGACCGAGCTGGACGTGCCGCCGACCACGCAGCTGATCTTCGACCCGTCGCTGAAGCCGGGCGAGCAGGTTGTGGTCCGCGAGGGCACGCCGGGCACCGTCCGCGTGACCACCGTCGACGGTGAGACCAGCGTGGAGAACATCAAGGACGCCATCCCGCGCCTTGTCCGCGTCGGTGCGAAGCAGCCGGACGAGCTGAGCTGGCTCGAGCCACTGCCGTTCAAGGTGATCACCCGCGAGAACCCGGACCTGCCGGCCGGCGAACACAAGGTGATCCAGGAGGGCAAGCCAGGCCTGGTGCAGCACGTCGGCGACACCGCCACCACGGTCACCGAGGCGCAGGACTACATCCTGGAAATCGGCACCGGCAAAGAGCTTCAGGAAAAGCGCGAGGTTGTCACCGAGCCGATCCCGTTCGAGACCATCTTCATCGAGGACGACACCCTGGCCGCCGGTGTGGTCAAGGTGGACTCGCACGGTGAAACCGGCCTGAAGCGCACCACCAAGGTGTGGGAGATGAAGGACGGCAAGGAGCTCGGCGACCCGACGGTGACCGACGAGACGCTTTCCGAGCCGAAGAACCTGATCATCCGGGTGGGCACCGGCAAGCCGGTCGAGGATCCGGACAATCCGGAGGACCCGAAGCCCGAGCAGCCGAAGCCGGAGGACCCGAAGGCACCGGAGGACGAGAAGGGTTCGTCCGCGGAGCGCTGCGTCGCCAACACATTCGCCGCGAACAGCCCGCTGTTGTGGCTGCTGCCGATCGGCCTGCTGGGCGCAGTCGGCTACGGCGTCAACGAGGCGTTCGGCCCGCAGATCAACCAGGTAACCGGACAGCTCAACGCACGCTGGGAGCAGTTCGTCCGCGAGAACACCCCAGACTTCGGCCACGGCGGCCGTGAGAAGCCGGAGTGGGTCCGTCAGGCGGAGGCGCAGGCCAATGCGCTGAACCAGCAGTTCAACCAGCGCTTCGCCGGCTACGGCGAGCAGCTTCGCCCGGTGGGCATCGCCCTCGGCGCCCTGGCTGCGGTCGCGCTGACTGGCACACTGATCGCGCAGGCCTGTACCGAGGAGGGCTTCGACAACGGCATGACCGTGCTCGGCTCCACCGAGGACGGCGGGCAGGCTGGATCTTCCTCCCGCGAGGGTGGTTCTTCTGCGAAGTAGTCCGCGCTAAGCAGGGCGGTTCCCGGAATGTTCCGGGAACCGCCTTTTTCTGTGTCTTCTTGAGGTCTGGTTACCGGACCGTAGCCAGACCTCAGCGAAACTGGAGCAGTAAAACCCCAGGTCGCGGTCGTGCTTGAGGTCTGGTTCCGGCTTGAGGTCTGGTCGCGTCGCCCAAACCAGACCTCAGCAACCACACCCGGCCGCGCAGCAGTTATCCACAGGCAACGTCACACCATTAGCCAGTTATCCCCAGATTTTCAGCTGGGTATAGCTTTCCGCCTCCCGGTGCACAAAGCTTAAGCGCATGGGAGGGCACAAGAACCAACAGAAACGCACCCAAGAACTCGAGTTCATCCGCCGTACGGCCGAAGGGTTGCGCAAAGGCATCGTCACTGGCCCCGCGGCCGCGCGTCTGCGGGGGATCAGCACGCTGAATTGGGTGGAGCAGGTCGACGTGGTCTATCTCAGCAACTGCCGCGCGAGGGCGAAGCCAAAAACCGACGATGAGATCGTGCACCGCAACGGCAAAATTACCGCGGACGACGTCACTGTCCACGACGGCGTCCGCGTGACGTCGCTGATCCACACCTTGTTCGACTCGTACCGCTACCACGGCAGGCGCGAAGCGCTCGTGCAGATCGAGTCCGCGCGCTGGAAGTGGCCGAGCCTCACCGTAGAAGAGCTGCTCGAACGCACGAAGACGCTGCCTCGGGCGAAGGGGCTGGCGGGGGTTAGGGAGCTGATTCGGGGTTCGGCGGAGTCGTCGCAAAGCCCGCTTGAAACGCTCCTGCGAGACGGGGTGTTGCAGGCGATCGCAAGTGGGCAGCTCACCGGGGTGGAAACGCTCGAGTTTCAGGCTGGCTTCCGCATCAGGGACCGCGACGGGAACATGACGGTGGCGTGGGCAGATGTGCTGATCAACGGGTTTTTGTTTCTCGAGGGCGACGGGGAGGAGAAGACCAGCGGCGCGATGGGCGACGCGGTGGAGGCAATCAACAGGGAGCGGCACCGGGAGAAGCAGCTGCAGAACGAGGGCGCGGTGTTCGAGCGCGTGGGGTGGAGGGAGCTGAACGCGCCGGAGATGATCAGGCAGCTGCAGCGGCACATCGACTACAACCCCGGCGTGAGGAGACTGCCCAACCGGGTGGGTATGACGCACCGGCAGTGGCAGGAGCAGAAAGCTTGGCGACGAGCAAGCTGACCCCGACCAGCGCAAACATAAACGTCACCTGAAATTCACCTGAACGTAGCCTTCTGTATGCCGCCTGGGAGTAGCTTGCGCTGTGGTTACACAAACCGTCCCTCTTACCTCAAGGAATCTTTATGCGTTTCTCCTCAAAGACAGCAGCGGCTGTCGTCAGCATCTCCGCGCTGGCGATGGCGAATCTGCCCACCGGCATCGCTCAGACCGCTGAGCAGTCATTCAACGGCAAAGACACCTGCATCTCCATCGATTCGAACGGCAACATCGTCGCCCCGCAGCCGGGCGATTGCACCCAGTTTGGCAAGGGCGGCCAGGGCAACTCCGACGCCGAGGCCCGCAACGTCATCTTCATCCTGGGCGACGGCATGGGCCACCAGGAAATCACCGCGGCCCGCAACTACCTCAAGGGCGCGAACGGCCGCTTCGAGGGCCTGGACGAGCTGACCGCGTCGGGCGCGTACACCACGTTCGCCATCGGCAAGGACGGCAAGCGCCAGTACGTGACGGACTCCGCCGCGTCCGCGACCGGCTGGTCCGCTGGCGTGAAGACCTACAACGGCGCCCTGTCCGTGGACATCACCGGCAAGCCGCACGAGAACCTGCTCGAGATGGCCAAGAACGCCGGCATGCGCACCGGCAACGTCTCCACCGCGGAGATCCAGGACGCCACCCCGGGCGCGATGCACTCCCACATCTCCCAGCGCGGCTACTACGCGCCGTCGGGCGACGCGAAGCCGGTCAAGGGCGACGAGGCCCGCGAAAACGGCGGCCTGGGTTCCATCTCCGAGCAGATCATCGACACCCGCGCCGACGTCACCCTTGGCGGCGGCCGCAAGTACTTCGACGCTCTGGTCCAGCAGGGTGGCGAGAACCGCAACCCGTTCCTGACCGATAAGAACGACGGCGGCGCCGACTGGGAGGCCGGCAAGTCAGTCCGCGAGAACGCGATTGCCAAGGGCTACCAGGTCGTGGACGACAAGCAGGGCCTCGACGCCATCACTGTCGCAAACCAGGACAAGCCGGTGCTGGGTCTGTTCCACGACAAGAACATGACCCGCAAGTTCGAGCGCACCGTGCCGGTGAAGTCCGACGGCACCACCGAGCCGGAGGTGTGCAAGGAGGCGGACCGCGGCAACGAGCCTTCCGCGGCCGAGATGACGAAGAAAGCCATCGAGCTTCTCGACGATCCTTCGGCCGACAAGGGCTTCTTCCTGCAGGTGGAATCCGCGTCCATTGACAAAGCCGACCACGACGCGGACGCGTGCGGCCTGATCGGTGAGACCGATCAGATCGACGAAGTGATCAAGGAAGCGCTCGACTTTGCCAAGGCAGACGGCAACACCATGATCGTGGTCACCGCCGACCACGCGCACACCGCCGAGATCATCCCGGACGGCCGACCGTCCGTCTCCGCCGTGACCCGCCTGAAGACCCCGAAGGACGGCGCAACCATGTCCGTCGGCTTCGGCACCATCCCGTGGATGGATAAGGACGGCAACCTGACCTTCGACGCCAAGCAGAACGGCGACCCGTTTGACACCCCGAACGCGTCCATGATGCACACCGGCTCCCAGGTGCGCATCGCCGGCTTCGGCCCGGGTTCCGAGAACGTCAACGGCCAGCTCGACCAGACCGACGCCTTCTACGTCATGGCGAATGCGCTCGGCCTCAACGGCGGCACCGAGGGCGGCCAGAAGCCGTGGAAGATTAACAAGGACAACAAGGTCGTCTCCCTGGCAAACCGCTCCAAGGCGAAGCCGGACGACCAGCTGTGCTACCTCGTCGCCGCAGGCGAGGCGCCGAAGGTAGGCGACTGCGCCCAGTTTGGCACCGACGGCCAGGGCGTCGACAACGCGAAGGCGAAGAACGTCGTCCTTTTGATCGGAGACGGCACCGGCGACTCCGAGATCACCGCCGCGCGTAACTACCTGAAGGGCTCCGCCGGCCGCTTCGAGGGCCTGGACAACCTGGACTACACCGGCTACCTCACCACGTTCTCCCTGGACAAGGAGACCGGCCTGCCCAACTACGTGGCGGACTCCGCAGCGACCGGCACCGCCTGGAACTCCGGCGTGAAGGCCTACAACGGCGCCATCGGCGTGGACAACAACGGCAAGCCCGTGGCCACCCTCGGCGAGCTGGCCAAGGCCAAGGGCATGAAGATCGGCAACGTCTCCACCGCCGAGATCCAGGACGCCACCCCGGCAGCTTTCGCAGCCCACGCGCTCGACCGCTCCTACTACGCACCGTCCGGCGACAAGAAGGTCGCTAAGGGCGACCAGCTGCGCGAGAACGGCGGCCTGGGCTCCATCTCCGAGCAGATCGTGGACCTGCGCGCCGACGTCACCCTCGGCGGCGGCCGCAGCTACTTCAACACCGAGGTCAAGCAGGGCGGCCAGTGGGGCGAGAACGGCAACACCTGGACCGCGGGCAAGACCGTGCTGGAAAACGCGAAGGACAACGGCTACCAGGTTGTCACCAGCGCCTCTGAGCTGGACGCCATCGCCGAGGCGAATGCCGACAAGCCGGTGCTGGGCCTGTTCTCCGAGGGCAACATGCCGCGCGTGCTCAACCAGACCATCCCGACCACCGATGGCGGCGAGGTCGAGGCTGCGACCTGCGAGGCAAACCCGGAGTTCACCGCGGAGACCCCGCGTTTGGCTGCGATGACCACCAAGGCGCTTGAGCTGCTCAAGAACGACAATGGTTTCCTGCTCCAGGTCGAGTCCGCGTCCCCGGACAAGGCAGACCACCAGGCGGATGCTTGCGGCCTGATCGGTGAGGTCGGCCAGCTCGACGAGGCCGTCCAGGCCGTGCAGAAGTGGGTCGAGGAAACCGGCGAGGAGACCCTGATCGTAGCCACCGCCGACCACGCTCACACCGCGCAGATCACCTACGACAACGCCAACACCGCCGGCCGCGTCACCCAGCTGACCACGGTCGAAGGCTCCACCATGGCCGTGAACTTCGCCACCTCGAAGACCAACGAGGACGAGGATGCGCTCGGCGGCCAGCAGCACACCGGCGCGCAGCTGCGCGTGGCCGCGTCCGGCCCGGGTGCTGCGAACGTCACCGGCCAGATCGACCAGACCGACCTGTTCTTCCTGGTCAACAACGCCCTCGGCATCGAGAGCATCAACCACGGCCTCACCTTCGAAAACAAGATGAAGCCGGTCGAGGCGACGACCGATGAGCAGCCTTCCCAGAGCTCCGCCGGTTCCTCGCTCTCCAATGTCGGCCTGATCGCCGTTCTGGCGATCTCCGGCATCGTGGGCCTGCTCTCGCTGCTGGCGCTGCTCTTCCCGTTCCCGGTCGATGAGGTTCTCGGCCCGATCGCGAAGCGCTAAATTTTTCTAGCCCGTCACGTCCCGCCCCGGCACAGCACCGAGGGCGGGACGTTTCGCATGTCCGGGCCGTCGTTCCTTGCCCGGTGCCGTTCGCTGAGGTCTGGTTACGGGGGCGTAAGCAGACCTCAGCGTGAAACCAGACCTGAGCGGGGCTGGCGACCTGGGGTTTTGCGGTGCACGCCTGCTTGATGTCTGGTTGCGTGTCTGGGCGGGGGCTACATGCGCGGCATGTTCATGCCGGGCACGTTGATGCCCAGCATCGGCAGCGCTGCCGCGATGCCTGCCAGCGCCAGCAGGGCAGCGATCACGCCGCCGACGATGGCCGCGACGTTCGGGGCGTCCTTGCCGTCCATCTCGGACGAGCCCTTGTCGCGCGGTTTCATGCTGTCCTTACCCGGTGTGTCCTTGCCCATATCCGGCTTGTCCATGCCCGGCTTGGTCTTATCCAGGGCGATGGGTGCGGTGGGGTAGTCCATGTCTTTCGCGTCGCCCTTGGCGCAGGAGGCGGCGGCTGAGGCGTTAGCTACGTCGATAAGCTGCTGGTTCATGGCGAGCATGCCGCTGGGGGTGGCGGACCATGCCTCGTAGAGCTTGGTGCCCTCGGTGAACGGGGCCTCGGCCATCGGCGCGGTCGACGGGCCGACCTGCCACGCGTCGGTGTCCACATCCTCGAGGGTGGTGGCGGTGGTCGGCTCGGTTTCGTCGAGGGTCCGCAGTGCCTTGGTGTACGGTTTGACCAGGTCAGCCGGCAGGATCTTGGAGTAATCCGGTGCCTCGCCCTTGAGGTCGGACTCGTTGGCGGACATGACGCCCGGGTAGACCGTCTCCACAGCAGCAACGAAATCGCGGGCGCGCTCGTGCTCGCCGATCTTCTTGGACTCGTCGAAGGTGCCCATGATGAACTCCTTCTCCGCGTCCGTGAGGGTGACAGTGCAGTTGCCGTCCGCGTCCTTCTCGCCGACGGTGGCGGCGTGGGCCGGGGCGGCGACGGTGCCGAGAGCGATCGCGCAGGCGGCGGCGCTGGTGATGATGCGTTTCATGAGGGCCTCCTTAAGGTGTAGGTGCGTACTCGAAGCGGTACCTGCACCAGTGTGATGGGGGCCGTGTTGCGAGAGTGTTAACGGGGAGGGCGGGACGAAAAAGAGTGGTCCCCGCATCCCACTTAAGGAATGGAAGACCACTCACGTTTGTCATGCGCAACGATTCATGCGCGATCCGGTACTGCGAACTCAATCCCAGCCGGTCCGAGAGGTGGTGGGTAACTAGCCCAATTCCCTCGGTCAGTTAATTATAGGGTGGCGCGAGCCAAAGTCAATGAGTTACTTCTCCCGCATGGTCACAATGTTGACTTTGCCCTGCTGAATATCGTCAAAACTATCTAATTCCAGCGCACGGCGAAGGCGAGCTGCGACTCGAGCCTTCGGAGTGTTGCGTCGAGCTGGATCCATTCTTCCGTGTCGGCGCTCATACGCTATTGAGCTAGCAACAATATCGGCTAGCTGCAGGAAATCGCTTGCTTCAGAATTGAAGTCGTAGGCCTCCAGCACGCATCGGCTTCCTAAGGCACGGTTAACATCGTTTTTCACGGTTTGTGCTACTGATTCCCCGCGGGGAGTCTGAACGAGATCGACGAAGACGTTTACAAGTTCTCCGCGATTGATATTTCCGCGAATCAACCTTGATGCCATGGTTGCTTGCTGTTCCCATGTGTCCTTGTCGGGATGGAAAGAACCTGTGGAGTCATAAACGGAGCCGCCAACGCGTACATCGGCTGCGGCTAGAAGTTCGACAAGATCAAAGTAGAAGTTGACCTTGTTGTTTTTGATATCGGCGAAGTGGATTTCTTGGTGGAATTTGTGGGCTTGGTGTTTAGACCACGTGTTTAGTAACGGTGT